>JAZRXT010000130.1:0-14585 GCA_045600365.1 Kiritimatiellia bacterium
TCCCCTTCTCGACGTAGAGCGCGAGCAGGGACAGGAACACCACGCCATAGACGGCGATCACGCTGACTATCGACGCGGCATTCATGGCGCAACCTCAGCGAGATAGACAATATTCGTCATCACCTCCATGTCGGTATGCACGACGGGCGGCAGCACGGCCGGAACTGGCGGCAGCGCCAGAAGCGGCATCGCGAACACGACTACGATCATGGTGGCGAATGCTTTCATTACGCTACCATTATATCATTTTCACTGTTGCGACTACAAGCGGATTGTGGGCAAAACATCCAGCTGAGTGTATTTAACTAAACCATTTAACTATTTAACCATTCAACTATTTCACCTCAAGATGATGCTGAAACCGGTCTCGCGCACGATCTCGATCACGCCCGATCTTTCGTTGTACTGCACCAACGCCCCACGGCGTCCGCCAACAAGCTCGAACGTTGTTCCCTCGGCGACACGCTCAGGCATGATCGCGAGCAGCGGAGTGTGCGACCTCTCGCTCCGCCCGGCGGCGGACCCCGTGACATCGACCGTGATCGCGCCGGATATCAACGAGACATTGCCGCCGGCGACCGGGCATACCGAGGTTTCGCCAAACCTCATAATGGCCCCAGACGCTATCTGCACATCCTCCATCGCCACCGCCGAACCGCCGAAATCGGCGACCGCACCGTCCACAAAACGGTAGCTGCCCTCGAACGCGCCCTCGCCCGACAGCGTCACGCCCGACTTTACGACATACGGCGCCGTCGCCGAAAACGGCACGCTGAATTTCGCCCCCGCCGCCACCGTCACGTTCGTGGCGCCAAGACCGCGCGCCACCAGATTGGATGTCGCGAACGTCGTCTTCGCCTTCAGATTGAAACCATACTCGAGCGCCGCCTTTTCGCTGATCGCGCGCATCTCGTCGGACGAAAGCTGGCTCTTCCAGAACTGGAAGCCCGAGATGTCGCCGGTGAAGTGTCCGACGCCTGCTCTAAGGGCACCGATCACATGCGGACGCTCCGAATCGTAGCCCGGCCAGGTCGTGCCGTAGCCGAATTCGCCTTCAGTGAGGACGCCGTCCACCATCAGACGGAACGTCCCGTGCCGCACCGGATCAGTATCGCCACCATCGCCCGAGTAGACGACCACGTGCGGCTGGCCGTCGTCAAGACGACACGGTTTACGCGGATTGATGACCGAACCATTGTCGAAATTGGTTCCATGGAACGCCGAGATGCCGCCGCCCTTCACGAACGTGACCGCCGCATTGCCGCAACCCGCGTTGTTGCCATCGTAGGAATGGCCCGCTCCGAAGTCCTTGAGCATCGACGAATAGAGTCCGATATGCTCCTTGACGAGCCGGTCGCCCGTGCCGTCCGTCGTCGTGCGGAAGACAAACGCGAGCGCGAACTTCTTCTGTCCCTGTAGCGGATCGGCATTCGGCGCGGCGACCTTCAGCACGGTCTGCTTCGCCGCGTCGAACCGCAGCGCACCCCTGCCGTTCACCCAGGCGTTCGAGACCAGCTCCGGCTTCGTGTAGTCCGCGCTCCAGGTGGCAAGGTTCTGATGGCAGAATTCCGCCGTCCACTCGACATCGGGCGCCACTGTCGCCGGTGCGACGCGACCATCGCCAAGCGAGGCGACCATCGGGCCGGTCGCCTCGCGCTCGTACTTGTCGCCCGTTGCGGCGTCGCAGTAGGTGTTCGCGAGCGTCACCAGCAGCGCGCGCTGCTCGGGCATCGTCAGCGCCCGACCACGGTAGATGCGGATCTCGGCAATGTAGCCGTCGAAGCAACGGGCGTCCTGCGCATCCGTGTTGTCCACGTCAGACGCACCGATGAACAGGGGGTAGCGCGTACCGTCCGCCGTGTTGGTGAAGCGCGGGCATACCAGTCCCCGCACAGCATCCGTAACGACATTCGTCACATTGCCGTTCAGGTTGAGCATCAGCTTCTCGCCCTCCATCGAAACAAACACGACGTTCACGCCGTTGACATCGGCCTTTGTCGGCGAGTAGATCTTCGGAAAGGCCTTGGACGTCGTCCCCACACTGTAGCGCGTCTCACTGTATATCTTCTGGTCGGCATCGTAGGTGACGACGAAGCAGTTCGGCTGTCCGCGCCAGTTCCGCGTGTTGCCAATCAGCGTACGCCCGGCATAGGAGTTATTGGCGCCAAGCGAACCCTGGCCATTCGCCGTCGGCTTGAAAACGATGGCGACCGTGAAGTTTGTCTCCCCGCAGAGTGGATTGCCCGTGCTCGGGAACGACAGAGCCTGCTTTGAACCAGCCTGGAATCTGACGCCGGCGTGTCCGTTGAAGACGCCCGTCTCTAGCGTCGGCAAGCCGTAGGTCTCCGGCTGGGCCACCTCCCCGTTCGCCATCTGCCGTGCCGTAACCGCATCGTTGACGTCACTCCACGAAGAAACCGTATCTCCGTGCGCGAGCGTCTCGGCCAGCTTGTCGGCCGTCATGATGTAGCAGTCCGTCCCCACCGTGAAGCCAGTCGGTTCCTGGGGAATGCCCTGTACGTCCACCGTTCCCTCAGCCACCTCGAGCGAACCGCGGAAGCGCGTCGCGTCCGTCAGCGTGAGCGTGCCCGAGCCCGTCTTGCGGAGCGTGCCGTCGCCATCGACAGGAGCGGTCAGGCGATCGGACGCAGTGCCGGTGTTCCACTCCGTCGGCTCCGCACCGGGAGCGACCGTCATCTCAAAGCCGATGTCCTTGCCACGGCCCGCCCGCACCGTCGCACCGCGCAGCTTGATGTCGTAGGCCGACTCCTTCACGTCACCCGCGTTCCACATGCGGCCGAGGTTGAGTCCGTTCGGCGGCAGGGCGAATGTACCGCCCTTGAGGTCAAGCAGGCCATAGCCCCGCCCGTTCGGGGTGGTGTTCCAGTCGTCCCAGGTCCAAAAGCCACCCTGCATACCCCAGGTCACGCTGTCGAACGTGGATTCACCACCCGTCTGAGTGAAGACCCCGGGATACGAATAGGCGTTTGCCGACGAGTTGACGCCCGAGGCGAGTATGAGGCCGCGGTCGTGCGCGGAACCTGTCTTGTCCTTGATCAGACCGCCCGACAGTACATACTCCTCCACGGATGGCTCCCGTTTCGCGTTATCATGACCACCAACGCTGAATGTGCACGCCTCGACGGTGCCGCCGTTCTGGACGACCGTGCGATTCGTCGTCGAGTTGGCGCCGACATGCATCTGGTTCATCGTGAACGAACCGTCCGAAATGACAATGTCGCCCTGGCTGCCCCGGTAATCATAACCCCGCGTACCGCCCATCGAGCCGAGTTCTACCGCTGCCGCGCCCTTGACGGTGCCACCTGCGATCTCCAGACGACCGCGGGGAATCTGCAGCAGGTTTGCGGCGCCCACATCAAACGTATCGTCCTCTTCGACAACCAGCGTACCGGGACCAGCGAACGTGACATCCGACCACCCCGTCTTCGTGAACTTGCGGCCTGAGAAGAGCGTCGACAGCACCACTCGCTGCGGCAGCTCGAAAAAGGCCGAACCCGCGACACTCACCTCGGCGGCAACGGGATCGCATTTCTTGAACGACATCACGTAGCTCGAATCACCCGCGTTCGCGCTCTTGCCGACGATCTTGCCGCCATATCTCGGCGACAGGGTCCAGGCGACAGATTGATAGTTGGAGATCGTCCATTCCACCGTGCCGGAATACGCCGCCTGCGAATCTAGGACGCCGACGGCCATCGACCAGACCTGCGGGGCCGTCAGCGCCCAGCGGCCTTTCGGCACGAAGCCATTGCCGCGTGCGAGCGTCACCCCCTCGGCACCGACCGAAATCGTGTGCACCCCATCGTCCTCGATGTAGATGACCGCGCTGTTGTTAACGAAGCGCAGGCCACCGAAGGCAACGTCGGCCCGCGCAAGAAAGCTGTGGCCGAACTGACTGCAGTCAATGACGCCTATGTCCTCGGCCGTAGGCAGGGTGCCGCCCCAGTTCGCCGCATCGGCGAGATTGTTCCTGTCCGCCGCACCGGCCGTGTATGCGATTTCGGCACCATGCAGGAAACTGGCGGCGAAAACAAGCGCCAGCGTAATACCGACGTACGATTTCAAATGTGAAACCATCTTTGACATGAGGAGGATTCCTTTCACTGAAGATGACAATATTCTACCAAATCCACGGCATCAAATCAAGGACTTCGCCTCGTCACGCTATCACCCACACCTATTCCTACACCTATTCAACCATCTAACTGACTCGGCGGTAGAAGACCAGGCGGAAGCTGCGGGGTTGACGAAGTTCCACCCCGAGGCGCCGCAGCGCCTTACCGCTCATTCTCTCTGTCGCTCCATGCCAGGTCTCGACTTCATACTCGGCGCTTTCGTCAATGCCGCCAAGTTCGGCCTCGAAGACGTGGTACGGCGCATTGACCCGGCGGAAGAAGATCGCAAAGCCCGCATTCTGATCCGCACGATGCATCTGCCAGGCGCACCAGCGCATTTCCTCGGCATTGGCAGCGAACCAGGCAGATGGAGTACGCACCGCGTCGCGGTTGTCGGTGAGAGGATAGAAGTCTCCCTCGTAGAACGGCATCATGCGCCGGGCGGTAGTGAACACCTCGCGCAGCCACGCGGTCTCCTCGGACGTGAAGTCGTTCTTCACGATGCCCGCGTTCCAGTCACTCGGCGTGAAGACGTTGCCGGAGGCGAAGGACGAGAAGATGCCGTAGTCGTCGAAAAAGTACACGGACGGCGTGGACTCGCTGCCCTGGAACGGCAGATAGGCGAGCGTGTTGAGCGTGATGTTCTGCACATCGACGATCTGCGAGGGATCGCGGTGGCAGATCGCAAAGTCCGTGCGGCAGTACGAGTGGCCGCGCGAGACCGCCTCGAAGTCGAGACGGCGCCCGCCCGAGGCGCAGTTCTCGATGACCAGATGCGGAAAACGCCTGCGTAGCTCGTCCCAGAACTCCCAAAGCCCCATTATGTGCTTCGCCTCGGTGACGCCCTGACGGTCCTCGGTATCGTTCGCCTGCCAGAGCGGCAGCGTGTTCAGGTTGAAGTCCTGTCGAAAGACATCGAGTTTGCAGCGGCGGACATGCTCCGAAACGGTCTCGACGACCCACTGGAGCGCAGCAGGCTCGCCGAAGTTGAGCGTCAGCTGCCGCTTGTCCCTGATGTCCTTGTCGTTCTTCGGCAAAAGCCAGCCACGGTGTTCCTTGAAGACCGGCGGCGGCGGTTCGCTCACGCACCGCTCGGGCTCCATCCACAGGAGCATGCGCATCCCGGCGGCATGCGCGGCATCCGCGACCTTGCCGAGGTCGCCGTCGGGATGGACCGTCGGATTGAACCGCCAGTCGCCCGTGAAGAGATACCACATGTTGCCGCAGTTGGAGATGAGGTCGGGCATGTGCGCGGGGCCATTCCACCCCGCATCCACCCAGAAGCAGTCGAACGGCATTTCGTTCGCGACCTTCCAGTCGATGATCTTTTTCATCATCGCCGGCGTCTTGTTGCCACCACCGGCCGTGATCGCGCTGATGCCGTGAATGAGCTCGCCCTTCCGGTCGCGCGGCGACTTGACGTCCACCATGAAGCGATGGATGACGGTCTGCATCTGCCGCGGCGTGACGCCCTTCGCGCGGCGGAAGACCAGGAGCGACGGCTGGCGGATCACCTCGCCCTTCAGCAGGCGGAAATGCGTCTTCACCATACCGGCGGACATCGTGAAGTTCGTGCCGTCCGCCGCGAAGTCCGCCCGCCACGCGCCCGTCCAGCCCAGGCCGACCTCAAGACCATCCCCTTCCGGGAAATCTACGCCCCACCACGGCATCCACTGGGCCGACGAGCGCCCTTCCGTCGCCACCATCTCAAACGTGCGCCGCTCGCCCTTGCCCACCCCCAGTATCGGCGTCTCGGGCGCGAAGTCGCGTTCGGTGCATACCGTTCCGTGCAGCGCACGCAGCACGGTGCGTCCGCTCGGACGCGCAAACGTCAGCGAGCGGAAGCCATCGACGATCTCCGTAGGTCCATCCCCCTGGCACACAAGCTCGGGCACATATTCCGTCACCGGGAACCGACGGTACTCGGTCTCGGTCGAACGCAGCACCAGTTTGCCGTCAGGCGAGGTCCATTCGCGCACCACCTGCCGTGCCTCGGCGTCGTCGCGCAGCGTGCGGATGGCCTTCGCCTCGTCCAGACCCGCCGCCGGGGAGCCCCCGTAGTTGAATGCGTAGAGCGCCGCCAGCATGATCGCGTTAACCGCCATGGCAATTCTCCTGACTATCGAGCTTCAAACGTCTTCTTGAACGAACCGGGGCCGAGAACGACCGGCGCGTGGCCCGGCACCTCAAGCCGGCACTTCGTGCCAGCGGGCACGTTCACGTAGACTTCCGTGCCCTTGCCCTTGCGCTGCCAGCTGGCCGAGATGCCGCCGTGGGGAGTTGGCACCTCGCCGCTCGCCCAGGTGATGCGCCGCGTCGACGGCACCCGCAGTGCGAAAAGCGCAAAGCCGGGCTTCACGGGACGGATGCCGAGGATGTAGTTGGTTAGCATGCCGGCGAGCGCGGTGTCGGGATGGGCCTCGTCACCCCAACCATTGCGGATGAGCCCCATGCACTCGCTCGTGAGCTGCGTTCCCTGCCACCCGGCGTCGAAGATGCGGCGCCAGTTGTGCGCGTCGATCGCGGCCACTCCGCTGTCGACCGCTCCATACTCGCACTTGCCGCGGGCCACCAGCTGCTGGAACTTGCCGTGCCCTATGCGCTCCAGGCGCGGCATGATCGCCGCCGCCTCGTCCACGGTCGCGAAACCGTTCGCCAACGCGAGCGCGTTCGCCTCCTGCCCGAAGGCGCCATCCTCGGCGGAGAGGCGGAAGTAGCCGTTCTCGTCGTCCCAAAACGCACTGCGTATCGAGTGGGCCAGCAGGTCCGCCGCCGCCGTCCACGCGGCCACGTCCGCCATCTCGCCGAACGCGCGCGCGAAACTGGCGGCATCGCGGTAGGTCTGCCACAGCACGATGTTCATGTAGGAGCGATGGTGCAGCGACGTGCCGCCGAAGACGAGCCCGGCCGCGTGCTTGCAGGTCTCCTTGCGCTGCTCGAAGATGCCGGTCGCGGGATTCTGGTAGTGCGCGAGGTACGCCATCAGCTTCCGGATTACCGGATATATGCCCTTCGCTGTGGCCGCGTCGGCCGTGTGGAGGTAGTAGTCCCACGCTACGGGCACGAGCCAGCAGGCGAATTCGTCGGAACCGAACGGACCCCATTCGCCGGCCTTCGGCTCCGCCTGGTCGGGCCAGGGCGAGGCCTGCACGTACCCTTCGGGAGTCTGGTTGGCGGCCAGCATCTCCACCGAGCCCTTCATGTAGGGTGCCGAAGGCGCGAAACCGTAGAAGCAGCTGCGCTCGGCGAACCAGAGGTCGCCGCTCCACACCAGACGATCGCGCTTCGCCCCATCGGCCACATAGGGCAGGGTGCGCACTGGCTTCGGACCCCACTTGGAGTCGTATGCGGGAATCGAGGACAACTCGCAGGTGCGCACGCCCGCCTCCCATATCGCCGCCAGCTGGCGATCGGAGCAGTCGAAGCGGCCCGCCCGCTCGCCCTCGGAGCAGACCCTGTCGTTCACCAGCGAGAAGGCGCCAATCATCACCTTCCCCGCCTTGCCCTCGTATTTGAGCCGCGCATACCTGACAAGTCCCTGGAGGAGGCTTGCGCGCAACGTGCCTGCACCGGCAATGGTGTAGAGCTCATAGCGGTCGATGTTAGCCGGCAGAATCGGCAGGTCTACATCGGGGCCCAGGTAGCGCGCCGCAGTCTCGCGCCAGAAGTCGCCCTTGTCGCCGAGCCCGTCGGGATGGGTTGAATACGATACCCGCAGCACGCAGTCCTTCGCCTCGAGCGTCGGTGCGCCGAGGTCGATCCTCGCATAGCCAGCGGCCCCGCGCGGACCAAAGTCCAGCACCCGTGCCTCGCCAGGGCCGAGCTCGATCGCATCGCGTCTCTCCAGCATCAGCGCCCAATCCTCGTTGTCCGGCTTGGAAGGCAGCGATACCAGCCCCTTCGAGTCCGGCACCATGACGACCTCGCTCAGCCACTCTCCGGTGCGGGGATTGAACCATCGGGCCGAGACGAATGCCGCCTTCATCCCCTTCACAAGACCAGTGCGACCATCCTTGCGTCCGTAGAAGTAGAATACGAAGCGATCCTCCGTGCGAGCGCATGCGTGGGGCACGCCCGGATGGTCGGCGAATACGGCGTTGTCGCCCATGACGGGTTTCAGGTTCCACCAGTCGAACGACTCGAGGAACCGGCGCAGATGGCCCATGTGGTGCGCGCTCGGATATTCGATGGCATCGCACCAAGGGGCTCGCTTGTCGGCAATGGTGATCTTCTCGACGCCATCGTGGGAGTCCCTGCCGATGTCATAGTTGCTCTTGTAGAGCCACATGTCGATCGCGCCGTAGCCATAGCCGCAGAAACCGGTGAGGAAGGCGATCCAACCCTGGGCGCGGGCGCCGAAGTCCTTGGTCCAGAGTCCGCAATAGCGACCCTCGTAATTGACCGCCGGACGGGGAGAGGCGAGATATTCGCGCGGCACCGCGAAGTCAATTTCGTCGGTGAACGACGGACTCCACTGCGCGGCCCACCAGTTGTGTCCGCAGCGCGCGGCCAGCGCCTCGTCGGCGAATGCGGAACGGCCACCGCCAGATATCTTCGACTTGTCGGGGTTCGTTCCTCTGCCGCTTATCGTGGTCGCGGAGGTGTTCTCCTGGTGCCCGGAAAGCGGATGGGCATAGGCATCGCAGGCGTGAATGAACTCCGCCACCTTCACCCAGGGATTGCTGGCGCGGTCGTAGAAGTTGCACTTGCCGTGGCGCTCGAGGTAAAAGTCGTTGTCGATCTCCTGGGCGAGCGTCCACATCACAGGCCAGGCGCCGAAGCGCGCCACCCAGTAGCGGGAGATGCGCTCGAGGGCGGCGAAATCGCCGGCAAGCTCCTTCGTCATCTCGGAGGCGAAGAAGAATTCGGCGTTAGCGTGCACGAGACCGGCGTCGGCGATATGGCGATAGTAGCGGTCGGCGAGACGGAATCCCGCGATGTCGGCGGCGTCGACCCGCCCGTCGCGCAGGTTGAACTTCGCCTCGATCGGCTCGCTCTGATAGACGGTGAAGCCCTGCTGGGCACGACGATCCACCACGTACTTGAAGTGGCTCGCGGCACCGGTCTTGCCGGCAAAGGGCCCGGGCTCGTCGATCTCTTCCCGGTACATGCCCCAGTGGGTGTCGCCCAGATAGAGGAACGGCGTGCCGTCGGCATGGACGAAATGCTTCTTGCCCGGCGCCGCCTTGACGAATCCGTGGCGGTAGACCGCGAGCTTGCCGGAATAGGGAACGCATTCAAAGCTGCCAGAGCGACCATCGAGCGCGGAATCGTCGGCGCATTTCGTGCGCCAGTCCCAGACGCCCGCGCTCACCGGCGCAAAGCGCACCTTGAAAGACCTCGCACCGTCCCAGAATCCAGGCCGCACGAGAACCACCCCGTCAGCACGGTTGGAGAAGGCAACATCGAATCTCACCGCGTCGCCACCGCCTGCAGAATAATCCCTGGCGGCGGCGAACTCGAACTCCTTCATCCGCCAGGTCTCATCCGCCCCCACCGCGGCCGCGGCGAGCGCCGCCGCTACAACCATTTGCTTCGTCATTTTCATCAGGCCACCCTTCGCTTATTCTCTTTCGATCACACGATGGGCGATGTTCACGCGATTCGCGGAATAGACATGGGAGTACTGCAGCAGCATGCGCGGCGCGCAGCCGGGCTCGAAAATCGGCAACATACAGCTGTAATAGCCGTTGCCCTGCTTCGGGGGACGCCGATCGAGCTTCATCCCCTCGTCCCAGACAATGCCGTCGCAGGAGGAGTAGAGCACCAGACCGTCGCCACCGCCGCCATTGCGTCCAGCCATAAACCATCTGTCGCCGAGACGCCGCACCTGCGGATTGCGGATGAGCTTCGCCACGCGCGAACGCGCCGGCACGCTCCAGGTCTTCCCGCGGTCGCGGGAGATCGTGTACTCGATCTGGTCCTCGTGCTTTGAATCGTAGATGTAGGCGATGAGGGAACCGTCCTTCATCACCTCCATTGCGCCATAGCCCTTGCCCGTGGCGTCGATCGGCAGAGTCGTGGGAACGAACGGGCCACCATCGTCGCTACGGTACACCTTGTAGACGTGCTCCGGGCGCGTGCCGAGGAAATGCTCGTTCTCCTGAATGAGGAAGTAGACGCCCTTCGCGTCCACGACCGCATCGTAGATGCGCCCCGCCTCCGCACCGGTGGGCATGCCGTCCGAAAACGTCTCGCCGCCGTCGGTGCTCACGCACATCGTGGGGGCAGACCACGGTTCGCAGCAGATTTCCGGTCCGGTGTCGGTGATCTGGAAAAAGAGGATGACGCGGCCGTCGGGCGCCTTGACCGCCTTCTCGCACAGCGCGGTGTGCTTGCCCTCCTCGAACATCCGGCGCGAATAAGGCAGCGTACGCGCCGTCCCCCAGCTGCGGCCATAGTCAGTGCTCACACGGTACTCCATCCAGCCATATCCGCTATGGCCGGCGCAACGGTCGCCATCGACGTTCGAATTGAAGTCGAGGATGCGCCCGTTGCCCACATCCACCAATGCGTGCCCCATGTGCCCGCTGCGGTGGTTCTTCTCGTGGTCAACGAAGATCTCGCGCTTCGACACCTTGAAGCCGTCGCCACGGCGGGACGCCGCCATCTCGTCCCTGGGCAGCGGACGCCACCGCGTCCCCATCAGGCACGTCTTCTCGCCTTTCTTGTCCGCCTGGTAGTAGACGGTGAAGATGGTGCCATCGTCCATCTCGACGCTGGCGGGATAGCCGAGGTCGCCATTCCAGTGGCGGCAGAGGAGAACCTCGTTCTCCGTGTCCCACGTCCTGCCGCCATCATCGCTGAAGCACGCCCATTCGCCAAACCCGCCAGCCGTGCGCCGGCCGTAGACGCACAGGAGACGCCCGTCCTTCAGCGTCAGCAGGTGCGGCGGATAGCCGATGATGCCGCAGCGGTGCAGTGGAGTCCAGGTGCGGCCGCCGTCGGCGGACTCGCTCTGCAGCGAAACTCCCTCCCCCTTCCACTCGTAGCGGTACATGGCGACGAGCCGCCCGTCGGCGCACTCGGTCACGTGCGGCTCGTGCAGCCCCTTCAACTCCACGTTCTCGCCCAGCGGGAACTTGGAGATGATGCGCCAGCTCCGTCCGCCGTCGGTCGACTCCTCGCAGATGATGTCATACGTCAACTTGTCGAAACCAGGGTCGGTGGCGATCTTGTGGTCGCCGCTGGGATAGTTCACACCCACCGCGAGAATGCGGCCGTCCGTCAGCTGTACGACGTTGTGCGGACGCGTCCCGGCGGTGCGCACCGGCTTCTCCCAGGTCTTGCCGCCATCGGTCGAACGCATCGTCCAGTAGCCAATCGCCTCGCGCAGATACTCCTTCGGCAGCTTCTCCAGATGGCGCATGTATTCCGCCATTATCGTGCGCGTTTCCGGCTTGTAGGGCTGCCGCGACCACTTCGGCAGGTTCTGCCAGGCAAGCGAGGTGAACCAGTTGACGACGAGCGTGCCGTCGGCGAGCTCCGTGATGCCGGCATCGCGGTCGTCGGCCACCGAGTTGCGGATCGTCTCGGGCGCGCTCCACGTCCTGCCGCCATCGCGGCTGCGCACCAACTGCACCTTGCCCCAGGGGCAGACGTGCTCGTCGCGGTCGCCGGAGAAGACCGCCAGCAGCTCGCCGTTCTTCCGGCGGCACACCGTTGGCCAGCCGATGTAGCGCCCGGGTTCCTTGCTCAGAACGTCGATCGAGAGAATCGCGGCCCGCGACTGCCGGGCGGGGGTACCGCGCAGGGCGTCGCGGTGGTTCGTCATCTCGAAGACGAGCTCGCCGCCCTTCACGAGGTCGGCATGGCGGAGAATGAAGCCATCGACCTTGCGGCCATTGAACGTCACCGACTGCACGAACTTGTTCTCGCGGGAGAGATCCTTCGCGACTACCACCAGCTTGCGGCCACCCGGCAGCGAAAGCTCGATCCGAGGCAGCTGGGGAGCGCCGATCACGTAGTCGCCGCCACAGGGATTGAACGGATAGAAGCCCATGGCGCTGAAAAGATACCAGGCGCTCATCTGGCCGCAGTCGTCGTTGCCGCAAAGGCCTTCCGGCTCGGGCATGTAGAACTTGTCGCAGACCTCGCGGACGATCTCCGCCGTGCGGTCGCCGCGTCCTCCGTACTGGAAGAAATAGGCGGTGTGGTGGCTGGGCTCGTTGCCATGGGCGTACTGTCCGATGAGACCGGTGGCATCGAGCGCGAATCCCATCCCCTCCACCTTCTCGGGCTGAGAGAAGAGTCCATTCAGGTTCTCGAGGAACTTTTCGCGTCCCCCCATCGCCGCGATGAGTCCCTTGGGATCCTGCATGACATGCCAGGTGTACTGCCAGGAGTTGCCCTCGGTGAAGTCCTTCGGACCGGTTCCGCGCCCGCCCACGTTGAGCTTGAACGGGCTGAACGGAACGCGCCAGGCACCCTTCGAGTCGCGTCCGCGGGCGAAGCCGACCGAACGGTCGAAGACGTTGGTCCAGTTGCAAGCGCGGCGGTCGAAGAAGGCCACGTCGTCGGTCTTGCCCAACGCCTCGGCGAAGCGCGCCATGCACCATTCGTCGTAGGCAAACTCGAGGGTGCGGGAGACCGACTCGTAGTTGACGATGTCGAACGGGAAATAGCCGTACTTCGCCCAGGTGTCGGTTTGGTTGAACGCGCGCCCCTTCGCGTTCTCCGTGAGCGACTTGCGGATGGCGGCGTAGGCCTTCTCGGCCTCGAAGCCACGGAAACCCTTCAGGTAGGCGTCAACCACGACAGGAATCGAGTGATAGCCGATCATGCACTGGTTGTCGACGCCCCACAGCGTCCAGATCGGCATATAGCCCTGGAGATCGTACTGGTGGAGAATCGAGCCAATGAAATCGTCCACCTTGCCGGGCGCGATGAGCGTGTAGAGCGGGTGCGCGGCACGGAAGGTGTCCCAGAGCGAAAGCGTCGAATAGAATGGCTTCTCGCCCACGTCGGACAAGTTGTTCGGCTGGATGAAGAGGTGGTAGAGCGAGGTGTAGAATGTCTTGAGCTGCTTGTCGTCGCCCTCGGCGCGCATGCACGCGAGCTGCGCGTTCCAGGCGTTCCGTGCCGCCTTGCGCACGCGCGGGAGGTTCCAGTCTGCCATCTCGGCGGCGAGATTCTTCCTGGCGGCGGACACGCTTTTGGCCGAGATGGCGAACCTGGCCCTGAGCGTGCCGCCTGCGGGCAGATCGAACGACAGGACGAACCGGGTGGCCTTCTCCTTGTCGGAGCGCTTCGGCAGCTCCTGGCGCGCGGTTATGGCGTGATCGAACTCTAGCACGAACGAGTACGAGCGCTCCACCCACACGCGGGTGCGCAGCGTGCCCACGAGCGTGCGGTCACCTTCCTGGCGGATGTCGCAGTAGAGGACGCGCCCTTCGGGCGTCTTCATCGTCCAGTTGAGAATGCCGAACTGGGAGTCGACGAAGAGGCGCGGGGTATCCGAGCCCTGGTAGGCGATCTCGTAGATCGCGGAGTGCGGCGCGGCGGCGACGGACACCTTGGCGTGGTTGTCGTCAAGCGTTACCTGGTAGAAGCCGGGCTGGGCGGTCTGGGTCTCCTTGCGGTAGGCGCTGGCGAAGTTGGTACGGGTGAGGTCGACCGCGCCGGTGAAAGGCATCAGCTGCAGGTCGCCGAGGTCGCCGCAGCCAGTGCCGCTGATGTGCGTCTGCGAGAAGCCGAGAATCTTCGTGTCGGCGTAGCGGTAGCCGCTACAGTAGTCCCACCAGAGGAAACCTGTGTCGGGTCCGGCCTGCACGAGGCCGAAGGGAACGCACGCCGCGGCGAAGCAGTGTCCGTTGTAGGAGCATCCGATGTAGGGGTCGACATACGAGGCGGGATCCTTTGTAGTGTCGGCAAGGCCGGCGATTGCAACTACCACCGACAAAACGGCAATTCTGATTTTTGTGTTCATAGGAAAAGTATACAATATCTCCCATCTATTGTCAATTGCGGTCAGTGATTTTTGGTAAATTCTCCAGCAGTGACAAGACAAAGAGAATGGGCGCATCTGAGAAATTCACCGTGTTCTTTTTTACGAAACAATTGCCAAAAGCTGAGACCTGCCGCCCACCTCTACCGTCACCGCAGTTCCACCATGCCCTAATCTACAGTTCCGCTACGCCCTAATCTCATCCCCCGTGCCAAACACCTCTCCCATGTAGTTGAACAGTATCTGTAGCTGAACAGTATCGTTCCGAACTAAAATCCAACTTAGCCCGACCGCTTGAACTCCCAGCCTTGATGAAGCTCCATTGGACGATTCACGCCGATTGTCGTCGTCGCAGCCAGTCGAGTATCCGCGGCGCCGTCATCTTCGTGCGCACCGACGCTGGATCCGCCAACGCGGGGATGCAGTCCGGATCGAGCCGCAGCGCGAGCGCCGCCTCCAGCGCAACCACCGCTCCCGCGCCCTCCGCGAGAATTTCTGACGCC
>JAZRXT010000131.1:0-4500 GCA_045600365.1 Kiritimatiellia bacterium
AAGGTGGCGGCGGACATCGGCTATCCGCTCATCATTCGTCCGAGCTTCGTCCTTGGCGGGCGCGGCATGGAGGTGATCCACGACGAGCAGATGCTGCGCGAGTACGTGGCGAAGGCCGTCGGCGTGACGCCGGATCGTCCGCTCTACCTCGACCGCTTCCTCTGCCACGCGCTCGAATGCGAGGCGGATGCGCTCTCCGACGGCAGAAAGGTGTTCATCCCCGCCATCATGCAGCACATCGAGCTTGCGGGCGTCCACTCGGGCGATTCCGCCTGTGTGCTGCCGCCCGCGACGATCAGCGAGGCGAACAAGGCGACGATCCTCGACTACACGCGCCGCATTGCGGAGGAGCTGAAGGTCGTCGGGCTCATGAACATGCAGTTCGCGATCGAGGGCGACAAGGTGTACGTGATCGAGGCGAACCCGCGCGCGTCGCGCACGGTGCCGCTCGTCTCCAAGGTCGCCGGCACGCAGATGGCGCCGATCGCGGTCAGGCTCATGATGGGCGAGACCGTGGAGCAGCTGGACCTCGACCGCCGCCACAACGTGCCGTACTACGGCGTGAAGGAGCCGGTGCTGCCGTTCGAGAAGTTCCCGGAGGTCGATCCCGTCCTCGGGCCGGAGATGCGTTCGACGGGCGAGGTGCTGGGGCTGGCGGACACGTTTGGCCTTGCGTACTACAAGTCCCAGGAGGCTGCGGGCTCGCCGCTGCCGATCAATCCCGGCAAGGTGCTGGTCTCGCTCTCAACGAAGCCGGACGACGCTGCCGTCGCCGCGAAGAACCTCACCGACCTCGGCTTCGAGATCGTCGGCACCGAGGGCACGGTCAAGTTCCTCCGGGAGAAGGGTGTGTCCGCCAAGGAGGTCGCGAAGATCGGCGAGGGGCGTCCGGACGTGATCGACTTCATCAAGAACGGCGAGATCTGCCTGATCCTCAACACGCCGAGCGGCCGCCGCGATGCGCGGGCGGACGACAACTCGATCCGCCGCGCCGCGATCAAGTACCGCGTGCCCTACCTCACCACGGTGGCCGCCGCGCTCGCCGCCTCGGAGGGTATCAAGGCCGCCCGCGAGGGCAGGGGAGAGGTGCGCTCGCTCCAGAGCTACCATGCGTCCATCTCCAAGGACTAATCGAGAGAGACTGTGAAATGAAGCGTTTCTCCGATCCCGAGAAGTTGCGCCGCTGGTGCGACGAGCGCCGCCGCGCCGGCGCACGGATCGCCCTCGTTCCCACGATGGGCTATCTGCACGAGGGGCATCTGTCGCTGATTGCCGCCGCGCTCGCCCGTGGGGCCGACGAGGTGGTGGTCTCGGTGTTCGTCAACCCCATCCAGTTCGGTCCGAACGAGGACTACGAGAAGTATCCCCGCGACGAGAAGGCGGATCTCGCCGCCTGCCGCAAGGCGGGCGCGACCGCGATCTTCTTCCCCACGCCCGACAACATGTACTTCCCTGACCGCTCGGCCTTCGTCGACGAGGGGACGCTATCGTCCGGCCTCTGCGGCGCACGCCGCCCCGGGCACTTCCGCGGCGTGTGCACGGTGGTGGCCAAGCTGTTCAACATCGTCCATCCCCATTTCGCCTGCTTCGGGCAGAAGGACTTCCAGCAGGCCGCGGTCATCCGCCGGATGGTGCGCGACCTGAGCTTCGGCATCGAGATCGTGGTGTGCCCGATCGTGCGCGAACCGAGCGGCCTTGCGCGCTCCTCCCGCAACACCTACCTTTCGGACGACGAGCGGACAATGGCGCTGGCGCTTTCTCGTGCCCTGCGCGAGACGCGCGAGGCGGTGACGGCGAAGGGGGCCCTGCGCTGGGCGGCCCGTCGGGCGGCGATCGCAAGGACGCTTGAGTCGGCCGGGCTGAAGGTGGACTATGTCGAGGCCGTCGACGCCGACACGCTGGAGCCCGTCGGGACCCTGCGCGCCGGCAATGCGGTGCTGCTGGCTGTCTACTGCGGCAGAACCCGCCTGATCGACAATGCCGTGATGTGATCGCGATGGTGGAGGCGGCGAACGGAGAGTGGCGGCGGGCGCTTGCGCTGGTGCGGCTGGCGGCAGAGCGTCCCGACGATGCCGCCGCCCGCACGGCCGCCTTCGACTTCCTCCGTCTTGCGGAGAATCCGCGACTGGTCAAGCTCGCCCATCTGCTGCAGCCCGGCGCCGGCGAGCGCGCGCTACAGGCCGCCCTGGTGCCGCTTGAACGCAGCGATCGGCGTCTGCGGATGACCGACTCCGAAATGGGCATCCGCACCACCGACGTGCCCACCGCCTCGACCGAGCGGATGCCGCTGGCGGTGATTGCCGACAACGTGCGCAGCGCGTTCAACATGGGCGGCATATTCCGCGCGGCCGATTTCTTCGGCGTCGAGCGGCTCGTCCTCTGCGGCTATTCCCCCGATCCCGAGAATGCGCAGGTGAGGAAGACCGCGCTCGGGGCCGACGAATCCACGCCCTGGGAGCGCTTCGGCGATGTGCGCGACGCCGTGAAGTCGCTGCGCGAGCGCAGCTACGCGGTCTATGCCCTCGAGACGGTCGACTGCGCCGCCGATGTTGGTTCCTTCGTTCCGTCGTGGCCGTGCGCGCTCATTCTGGGCAACGAGCGTTTTGGCATCGATCCCGACGTGGTGGCCGACGCCGATGGAACGGTGGTCATCCCCTCGCACGGCACCAAGAACTCGCTGAACGTGGTCTGCGCCTTCTCCGTGGCGGCGGCGTTCTTCAGAAAGGCGTTCGGTTGAGCCATGGGACTGCTGCTTGAAGGCGAGAGGCGCACGGCGAAGGGGCGGATATTCCTGGCGCTGGTCTATGGTGCATTGGCCCTGGGCGGCGTGACGATGGTCTATCCGTTCGCGGTGATGGTGGCGGGAAGCTTCTGCGGCCCCTTCGACTACTCACGGCATTCCCCCGTGATTCGGGCCTTGTGGAGCCGTGAGGACCGGTTCGTGAGGTCGCTTGCCACCTATTTCCCCCGCTTTCCCCGCGATGTGTTCCCCGAGGCGCCGGAAGGGTGGAGCGGCTGGATTGCGGTGGCGCGCGACCGCGAGGGCATAGACGCCTTCGCGAAGTCGATCCTCGACCCTCTTGCCGACCCGGTTGCCCTCGCCAGGGCGAAGCGCCAGGCGGTGGCCTTCCGCGATGCCTGTGCGGCGTGGCCGCTGGACTACACGACCTGCAACTACGACCCGCGCGACGTGGCGCACTTCGTCAAGTCCCAGGCGACGCTGGAGGAGATCAACCGCACCTGGCCCGTTCGCTATCGCAGCCACTTCGACATCTCCTTCAGCACCGAGTCGAAGCTGGCGCTCGCACACCGTTCCTGGAAGCCGCCGGCAGGCGATCCCAAGTACGCGATGTGGCTGAAGTTCAAGGATAGCTACCGCACCGCCATGGTCGACGGCGGCGACTACCTGTCGCGCACGCTTCCGTTTCTGGATCTGCCGCCCGAGAAGACCCCTGCGGGATTCGACCGCGCCCAGATGGTCGCGGGGCTGCGCGCGGCGCTCGCGGTGCAGTTCATCGAGCATGGACGGCGCGATTTCTTCCGCGGGGCGGTTGCCAACTATCGTCTGGTGGCCGACTACCTCTTTGTGCGCGGCCGCGCGTTCTTTAACACTGCGTTGCTGGTGCTGCTCTGCGTGGTGGCGCACCTCACGGTGAATCCCCTGGCCGCATACGCGCTGTCGCGGTTCCGGATGCGCTGCACCGAGCAGGTGCTGCTGTTCCTGCTCGCCACCATGGCGTTCCCCGCCGCCGTCACCGCCATTCCCGGCTTTCTGCTGGTGCGCGATCTCGGGTTGCTGAACACGTTCGCGGCGCTGGTGCTGCCCACCGTCGCGAGTGGCATGAGCATCTTCATCCTGAAGGGATTCTTCGACGCCCTGCCGCGCGAGCTCTACGAGGCGGCGGCGATCGACGGGGCCTCGGAGTGGACCGTCTTCCGCACCATCACGCTGCCCATGACCACGCCGATCCTGGCGGTGAACGCGCTCAACAGCTTCGTTGCCGCCTACAATTCGTGGGAATGGGCGTTTCTCGTGTGCCAGAAGGAGTCGCACTGGACCCTCGCGGTCTGGATGTATCAGCTCAGCCAGCAGATGAGCGCCCAGCCATGGTGTGTGATGGCCGGGTTCGTGCTGGTGTCGATTCCAACCGCCGTCGTCTTCCTTGCCTGCCAGAAGGTGATTCTGCGCGGCATAGTGCTGCCTTCGATGAAGTGACGGCGCTTTTCCCGATATTGTCGAAAAAGGAAAGCCAGATGAAAAGATTCATTGCGTTTGTCGTGCTGCTGCAGGGTCTTGCCGCCGCTGCGGAGAAAACCGTCTCGCTCGATGGCACGTGGCAGCTGTCCTTCCGGCACCAGCAGGAGGGCGGGAAGTGGCGCACGATTCCCGCCGAGGTGCCGGGCGAGGCGCAGCTGGCACTGGTGAAGGCTGGTCTCGCCGTCGAGCCCACGGTTGGCACCAACGTCTACTCCCTGCTTGAATACGAGCAGTACGAGTGG
>JAZRXT010000132.1:0-3768 GCA_045600365.1 Kiritimatiellia bacterium
CGCGGACGCCTGGCGCGAAGTGCTGCGCTACCGCCGCCAGTGCGGCTATCTGCCTGAGGACGCCCCTGTGGAGGACGATATGACGGTGAAGGAATTCCTGCGCCATCGCGCCGCGTTGCGCGGCGAGTCCAGGCGTCGCATCCGCCACCGCGTGCTGGAGGCGATGGATCTCTGCGGCCTCGCCCCGGTGGCGGACCGCCGTCTCGACACGCTTTCGCGCGGCTTTCGCAAGCGCGCCGCGCTGGCCGACGCGCTGCTGCTGCGTCCGCACTATCTTTTTTTCGACGACCTCATGGCCGGGCTCGACGGTTCGATGCGCCAGTCGTTTGGCGCGGTGCTGAAGGCGGTTTCGTCCTTCGCCGCCGTGTTGGTCGCCGGGCACGAGCTCGAGGAGCTGTCGCGGTGGGCCACGAAATACTACGTGCTCAAGAACGGCGTGGTCGTGGGCGCGAAGACGTTGCAGGGAGCGCGGACGATTCTCTCCGCTCCGGGAGGCGCGGTGTGAACACCATTTGGCTTGTGTCGCTGCGTTCCCTCGCCTCACTGGCGCGCGGTTTCACCGCCCCCGCGGCGGTGGCCGGCTTCGTGGTGGTCGCCGGGGCGCTGTTTCTCCGTTCCGCCGCCACCGCCGCCTCCCCGGTGGCCGAGGCATGGGCCAGCGCGGCGGTGCCGGTGCTGCCTGTGCTGTGTGCGCTGCTGACGATGCGTCTGGTGGCCGACGAGCGTGCCAGCGGGCGACTTGACGCGATGCTGGCGATGCCCATTCGCGAGCGCGACTGGGTGCTGGGCCGCTTCCTCGGCGCGTATGCGCTGGCCCTGGTGGCGCTGTTCTTCCACGCGCTGGTGCCGCTGGCGGCGGGCGTCTCGTCATGCACTACTGGGATGTCGATCCTTTCCGGCATCTTCATGCTGGCGCTGCAGGCGCTCACCTGGTGTGCCGTGGGTACGCTCGCCAGTGCCTATCTGCGGGGCGCGGCGGTGGCGGCTCTGGTTTCGGTGATGGTCACCGTGGCGATGCCGTATGCCTTGCTGCACGCGGGTTCCACACTGTTCCCCGCTGTGCGCGCGCGGTTCGTGGTAATGCCATTCGAGGCGCATGCATCGGGCTTCGCGACTGGACTCTTCCGCCTGACGCCGGTCGTTTTCCATCTGTCCTTCGCGGCGGCGGCGCTGTTTGCCGCCTCCAAGACGGTGGCTGGCCATCGTCTGCGCGGTCGGATGCCGTTCGGGATTCGCGTCCCAGCGCGGTTCGCCGTGCTGCTTGCCTTCTCCGCGGCGGCGCTCGTCACCGCAGTCGTCCACCAATTTGGCTTCAACCACCAGTTCAGAATCGGACGCGATCTCGATGTCTCGGCCCGCACGCGCGAGATTCTCTCCGATACGCAGGGCGAGGTGCGCGCGGAGTGCTTCGTGTCGTCGTCCGCCTCCGAGCGTCGCATGGTGGAGAACCTGCTGGAGGGGATCTCGTCGGCATCGCGCACCGTGGCGGGCGCGCGGATATCCTACTCCTTCGTCGATCCCCGCTGGGACGTGGCCGACGCCGCGCGCCTGGTGCGCGAGGGCGTGGAGGAGGGCTCGATCGTGTTCCGGCGCGCGAGACGGAAGGTGGTGGTGAAGATCTCCGAGGTGGTGCCGGTTGTGGTCGGCGTACGCGCCGGAGGGTGGACGGACGAAGGGGAGGCGGTTTGCGCCTCGGCGATCCAGCGCCTTTCGCGGCCGATGCGGCGCGAGACCGTCTACTGGACGCGAGGGCACGGCGAAACCCCGTTCGACTCCTACGATTCGCGGCTGGGAATGAGCACGATGGCGCGCAAGATGGCGTCCGAGGGCTACGACCTACGTCCGCTCGACCTGGCCCAGGAACCCTCGGTGCCCGACGACTGCGCGGTGCTGCTGGTGGCGGGGGCGAGCAAGCCCTTTTCGCGTGTCGAGAAGGCGCGGCTGCGGGGATGGCTCGCCGCCGGTGGGCGCATGCTGGTGATGGCGTCGAATGGCGCCGCCGAGGGTGTGCGCGCGCTGCCGCATGAGCTGGGACTGGACGTGCTGCCGTTCACCGTCGTCTCGCAGCGCACGCTCACTGGCTCCGACGTCGTGGTGTCGCTGGAATCCGGGCACCGCGTTACGCGTCCGCTCGCCGGGTCAAGTATCGTGTTTGGCTCCGCCGTGGCGTTCACCAATGCGTTGCCTGCGGCGTCGTCGGCGGCAGACCGCACCACCTTCGTGCCGCTTGCGCTCAGCGACGATTCCGCGTGGTGCGAGAGCGACATTGTCACGCGCCCCTGGACGCGTGATCCCTCGCGCGAGCCTGGTGGCCCGCTGGTCCTCGCCGCCGCCCTCGAGCGTGGTGGCGAGCGCGTGCTGATGGACACCGGCATCCGCCCAGGCCGCGTGGTGCTGGTAGGCGACGCGCTCTTCGTCAGCAATGGCGCCATCGCCTCGCGCGCCAACGCCAACGTGGACTTCTTCATGAATGCCCTGGCCTGGCTGGCCGGGCTGGATGCGCAGACCTCTGGGCGTTCGCGCACGGGCGAGGTGGTGGCACTTGACCGCGACGGTGTCGAGCGGGCTGCACTTCGCGTCTGCTGCCTGCTGTCTCTGGTTGTGGCGCTGCCGTGGTTCATGCTGATTCTGCTGCGCAGGAGGCGCACCTCATGAGCAACCGCCGCTCCATACTCTTCCTGCTGGTGGCAAATTTGCTGCTTGCCGCCGGGTTGTGGTTCATGCACCACCATGCGGCCACGGGCGTAGACGAGCGAGACCGCGTGCCGATCTGCGGCCTTGGCTTCGACGCCGTGGTTTCGGTGGAGGTGTCGTCGCGGGAGGGCGGCCGCGTTGCCCTGTCGCGCGGGACGGATCGCCGCTGGCGCATAGTCGAGCCGTTCGAGGCCGAGGCGGAACTGGCGCCGGTGGAGCGTCTGCTGGACTCTATGCTCACGCGCCCCGCCACAGCGGTGTGCACCGAGGCGGAGCTAGATGGAATGAAGGCCGACCTTTCCGTGTTCTCCCTCTCGCCGTCCGCCCGCGCGCTTGTGCTGGTGGACGCCGCCGGCAGGACCTCCCGCGTGCATCTTGGCGCCGTCACCCCGTCGGGGCGCGAGGTCTACGCCAGGGTCGAGGGGGTGCGCGGCGTGTTTGCACTTGATGCGGACGCCCTCGAGGCCGCGAGCCCCGATCCCGACCGGTACCGCTGCCGTTCGCTCTTCGGCACGATCCCGTCCGACTCGGTGGTGGCCGGCATAGACATCCGCCTTGCCGATGCAGTGCCGGTGCGCCTGGCGCGTGGCCGCGAGGGGTGGCAGCTGGTGTCGCCCACCGAGGCGCCGGCGGACGAAGAGGAGGTGGCCAAGCTGGTGTCCAGTCTGCTGGACGGACGAATCGAGTCCTTCGACCGTACCACGTCCCGCGGCACCTCGCTGCCGCAGGATCTGCTCGCCTCGCGGTCGCTGGCCACCGCCGCCGGCATCGCCGTCACCCTCCGCACCGCCGAGGGCCTGAGCGAGCAGGTGGTTTTCGGTTCTTCCGTGAATTCCAATCAGGTCTGGGCGCTCATCGGCGGGGGAACATCGGTGGTGAAGGTGGATTCGGCGCTGGCGGAACGCTGCCGGGATGGCGCCAACACCCTCCGCGACAAGCGCGTGTTCCCGCTGGCCTCTGGTTCCGAGGTGGAGAACATAACGGTTGAAAGCGAGGGGACGGTCTATGTGCTCGGCCGCGACGCCAGCGGAGTGTGGCGGCTGGAATCGCCGATGACGGCGCCGGCGGACCAGA
>JAZRXT010000133.1:0-6120 GCA_045600365.1 Kiritimatiellia bacterium
CAACGAACGCAGCGAAGTTGCTGGCGCAAACATTGACGGCAATCATGAGGAACACACATACGACAACATCGGCAACTCCATCATTGCCGCCTACAACGGCGTCACGAATCACTACGTCGCCAACAACCTCAACCAGTACACTGCAGTCAATCGAACAATCCGAACAATCGAACAATCTCGCCTACGATACCGATTGATAGGTTAATGTTCGATTTGCGATTAGAAGGGAATGGGTAATGAAAGAACACGTTTGCACTGCGCGTTTGATTTTGATATGGCTGATGGTATGCGTTGTCGCCGGGTTTGCGACTGCGAAGGAGATTCGTCCTCTTCCTCCGCCGGAGTTTAGCGATGCCGAGGTCACCGCGTGTCATCGCATCGTCCCGAATGGCTCTACAGCCGCGACTGGAACCTGATGCGCCTGACCGCGCGAGGGCTAGATGTGCAGAACGAGCGTTTCTTTGTTGATATCCTGTTCAAGGGATTCGTGATGAAACTGAAGTGACGGAACTGTGAATGAAAAAGGCGTCCACGGAGAACCATGGACGCCTTTCATCGGCATGTAGGGCCAATATCAGAATTCCGCCATACGACGACGGGAACGGGCCCGGATGCGTGCACGCGCGGATTTCTTGCGCGCCTTCACGCAGGGCTTCTCAAAGTAACGCTGATCACGAAGCGTCTTGATGATGCCCTCCTTGTCGAGGATCTTCTTCAAGCGCTTGAGACCGCGTTCAACGGTTTCGCCCTTTTTCAGCTTAAGCTGGATCGACATGCCTTTTTCACCTCCTTTAACCGTCCGCATCTCCTGTGACTGCGGAAAAGTCCGAATATTATATCATTTCCAATGGCTAGAATCAATATCTAAATTTGGAGAATTTGGTGGGTAGCCCAAACCGGGGTCGGTTCATTGGCTGCGGAGAATCCTGCCATTTGGCGGTTCAACCATTAATAATCATTTAATCTTTCATTTTGTCTTATGATTTGATATAATATTCCCCGCTATGAACATAGTCATTCTTCTCGGTGCCCCGGGTTCGGGGAAGGGTACGGTTGCGGGCAGGCTCGCGGCCGATAACGCAACGCTCAAGCACGTCTCCAGCGGCGATCTGCTGCGTGGGGCCGTGGTCAAGGGCACGGCTGCCGGCATTGAGGCCAAGGGCTTCATGGAGGCCGGCAAGTTGGTGCCGGATGAGCTCATCGCCCGCATGATCAAGGACGTGGTGGCGGAGACGACCGGCGATGTGACGATGCTGCTCGACGGCTTCCCGCGCAATCTTGCGCAGGCTGAGATACTGGCCTCGATGGGCGCGCCGGTCAAGAGCGCGGTGCTCATCGACGTGCCGGATTCAATCATTCAGGACCGCATTGCCGGTCGCCGCACCTGCCCCAAATGCAAGGCGGGCTACCATGTCAAGAATCTTCCGCCCAAGGTCGAGGGCATCTGCGACGTCTGCGGCGAGAAGCTCGTCATTCGCAAGGACGACAATCCCGACACGGTCAGGGACCGTCTTGAGGTCTATCATGCCCAGACCGAGCCGCTGATCGCCTACTACCGCGAGCGTGGGATGCTGCGCTCGGTTGACGGCACTATCGGCGTCGAGAATGTCGCGGCGGCCTTCCTGAAGGCGATGTAAGTGAAGGTAGATGTCAAGAGCAAGGCGGAAATCGCGCGGATGCGCGAGGCGTGCCGGATGACCGCGGAAGTCCGGGACCTCTGCGCGGCGGCCGTCGCGCCCGGGGTGCGCACCTGCGAAATCAACGACATCGTGCGCGACTACTGCCTCAGGCACCGGGTCAAGGCTTCCTTCTACGGGTACGACGGCTTCCCGGGATTTCTCTGCGTAAGCGTCAACGACGAGGTCATCCACGGTATCCCCGGCGACCGCATGATTATGCCCGGCGATCTCGTGAAGACCGATGTCGGTATTTACACCCAGGGCTTCAATGGCGACACCAGCCGAACCGTCATGGTGGGGGTCTCGGATCCCGAGGTCATTCGTCTGGTGGAGACTACGAAGAAGTGTCTGGCCGCCGGCATTGCCGCCTGCGGGCCGGGTGTGCATCTGGGCGATGTTGGCTACGCCATCCAGAAGGTCGCGGAGGATGCCGGTTTCGGCATCGTGCGCGACTGGATTGGCCATGGCGTGGGCCGCACCGTGCACGAGGATCCCGAGGTGCCGAACTACGGCAAGCCCGGGACCAAGCTTGTGCTCAAGCCTGGCATGACCATCGCCATAGAGCCGATGATCACGCTCACCAAGGCGGGTGAGAAGACGTATGTGGACAGGGACAATGGCTGGACCGTGTACACCAAGGACCACTGCATGTCGGCGCACTTCGAGCATACCGTGGCGATAACCGACGACGGATGCGAGGTACTAACCATGCCGGCGGACTATTAACCCAAGATTTCCGGCGGGTGGACCCGAAAGCGCCACGGTCGAACGGCGACTGATTGTCCGCCCGCCGGGATTACCTTTAAACCTAACTCAAGGAGAGAGAAAATGGCCAAGAAAATCGAATGGGAGAAACTTGGATTCGGCTTTTCCGACGTGAACTGCCATATCCGCTACACCTGGAAGAACGGCAAGTGGTCACGCCCGTCCTTCGTCAAGGATCCCTACATCACCATGCACATCGGTGCTTCCTGCCTGCACTATGGCCAGGAGTGCTTCGAGGGCATGAAGGCCTTCCGCCAGAAGAACGGCAAGATCGCTATCTTCCGTCCGGAGGAGAACGCCAAGCGCATGTACCGCACCGCCGAACGCTGCGTGATGCCGCCGGTCCCGGTGGAGACGTTCATCGAGGCGGCCGAGAAGCTGGTGAAGAAGAACAAGGAGTTCGTGCCCCCGTACGGGACTGGCGGGTCGATGTATCTGCGTCCGCTCCTCATCGGCACTGGTCCGCAGATCGGCGTCGCGCCGGCGCACGAGTACACCTTCATCATGATGTGCATGCCGGTTGGCGCCTACTACAAGGGAGGGCTCAAGCCGGTGCGTGCCGTGATCCTGGACGACTGGGACCGCGCAGCTCCCCATGGCATGGGCGACGTCAAGGTCGGCGGCAACTACGCCGCCTCCCTCTTTGCCCACGAGAAGGCGAAGCACGAGGGATGGCCGGTCGAACTCTACCTCGACGCGAAGAGCCACAAGTACGTTGAGGAGTTCTCCACCTCCAACTTCGCCGGCATTTCGAAGAGCGGTGCCTACGTGACGCCCGATTCGTGCTCGGTGCTGCCGTCGGTGACCAACATGTCGCTCAAGCAGATCGCCAAGGACCTCGGCATGAAGGTCGAGTGCCGCAAGATCCCCTACACCGAGATCAAGCGCTTCAAGGAAGTGGCCGCGCTCGGCACCGCCGTGGTGATCACGCCTGTGTGGGAGATCACCCGTGGCAAGGACGTGATCAAGATCTCAGAGCCAGACGTGGTGGGGCCGACGCTGCAGAAGCTCTACGACACCGTCCAGGGCATCCAGTATGGCACGCTCAAGGACGTCCACGGCTGGTGCCACGTCGTGAAGTGATATCTAGCTAGATAGTAGGCAAAAATGAAGAACTTCGTCCTTTCATTCGTTTCCGCGCTCGCTCTCGCCGCCTCGGCGGCGGAGCCGGGCTTCACCACCCTCATCTCCCATCGCGGCGAATCGCATGACGCGCCCGAGAACACGCTGCCTGCATATCGGATGGCGGTCGAGCGCGGCTTCGGCTTCGAGTGCGACGTCTACCTGTCGGCGGACAAGCGCGTGTTCACGTTCCACGATGGCAACCTCAAGCGCACCACGGGCGGCGCCTGCAGCGCGAAGTGCTCCGAGGCGAGCTGGGAGGAGACCATCTCAAAGGTGGATGTGGGCGGATGGGGCAAGTGGAAGGGCTCGAAGTTCTCGCCAACCCGCCCGGCGCTGCTCGAGGAGGTGCTCGAGCTCGCCCGGGACGGACGATTCATCTACGTCGAGGTGAAGCCTGGCCCCGAGATCGTCCCCTACATCAAGGACATCTTCGCCAGGCAGACCAAGGCCACGCCGAAGAACACGCTCTTCATCACCTTCAACTCGAAGACCTGCGCCGAGCTCAAGCGTCAGATGCCTGGGTACAAGGCGTATTGGCTGACGGGATCCAATCACAAGCAGGGGAAGGACGGCCCGTGGGTGGGGATCAAGGTCGAGAACGTGATTAGTACTCTGCGCGAGACCGGCGCCGACGGCGTGGACTGCCATTTCGACCCCCGCTACATCACAGCCGAATTCATCAAGGCCGTGCGCGACGCCGGGTTTGAATTCCACGCCTGGACAATTGACAGCCTGCCCGTGGCGCTGCAGGCCTTCGAGCGCGGTGCCCAGACCGTTACCTCCAATTGCTCGAAGAAACTGCTGGATGAATACACCGCACAACAGAGGAAGTGAGACACAATGAATTCAAGAAGAGAGTTCCTTACCCATCTTGGGCTCGGTGCCGCCGGTCTTGCCGGAGCGGCCGCCGCCGATGAGTTCGTGGCCGCCAAGGGCAAGCTGCCGCCCGGCGGATGCGGCGATCCCGACAATCTCTGGTTCGGCAAGAACATTTTTCCGCTTCCGCACACGATCGAGGACGTGCCGAGCGCCTACATGAAGGACGGCAAGATCTTCCAGCCGGCGCGCGAACTGCCGGTCTTCCACCAGACCGACGTGGTGGTGGTCGGTGGCGGCCCCGCCGGCTTTGCCGCCGCGATCGCCGCCGCCCGCGCCGGCGCGAAGGTCGCGCTCGTGGAGCGCTATGGTTCGCTCGGTGGGCTCTTCACCAACGGCATGGTGCTGATCATGCTTTGTACCAGCGCCCGCGAGCAGGGCAAGTTCCACGTCGTCACCCGCGGACTGGTGACGGAATTCGCCGAACGCGCCCGGGCGCTCGGTGCCCACGTTTGCACCGGCAACGGTCCCGACGCCCACCCCGCTGAACGCCATTGGCAGCCGGTGGTCGATCCCGAGGGGGCCAAGTACCTGATGGACAGGATGGTGGAGGAGGAGAAGATCGACATGTTCTTCCACTGCTGGGGCGTGGATGTCGTCCAGGACGGCAACAAGGCGATCGGCGTGGTGTTCGAGTCGAAGCAGGGGCGCCAGGCGATCCTCGCCAAGCAGATTGTCGACGCCACCGGCGACGGCGACGTGCTCTTCCAGGCCGGCGGCGACTACAAGCAGATCACCCACGGCATCGGCCATGTGGTGCGCCTCGCCAACATGGATCGCATCACCGCCAAGACTCCGCCCAAGGACGCCGACGGCAAGGTGAAGGGATCGGTGCTGAAGAAGTGGCCCGTGCGCTCGAACGAGGCCAATCCCTGTACCTGGTGGGGAAATTTCGGAACTGGCCCGAAGGGCAACGGCATTGACGTGCGCGACCTTACCGCGGCCGAGATAGACTTCCGCCGCAAATGGTGGGAGCACGTGGCGGAAATGCGCCAGGAACCGGGTTGGGAGCAGGTGTTCATCGCCAATACCTGTTCGCAGATCGGCCCGCGCGCCTCACGCCTTGTCGATGCCGAATGCATTGTCAGCCGCGAGACGCTTCGCGGTGCCTGGAATCCGCCGGATTCGATTGGCTGGTTCGGCGTTGACGGCAAGCATGGCGCCTGGTCCGTTCCCTATCGCCAGCTGGTGCCAAAGAAGGTCGACAACGTTCTTTGCGCCGGGCGCATGCTGGGCACGGGCGACACCATCGACACCTTCCGTCTCATCTGCCCGTGCTTCGTCACCGGCCAGGCGGCCGGCGTCGCGGCGGCAATGGCCGCGAAGCAGGGTTGTGCACCGCGCGCGCTCGATGTGAAGGCCCTGCAGGCGCAGCTCGTGAAGCAGGGCGTCTGGCTTGGTTGAAAAGCTAACATTGTAAACAGAAGAATCTGAAGAGTCAAAATATGGCCACGGAAGCTAAAGTCGGAATGCGGATCAAGATGTTCCGCGACAAGTTGAAGATGACGCTCGGCGAGCTCTCGGCGAAGAGCGGGGTGTCGGTGGCGGTGATCGCATCGATCGAGGATGGCGAGGTGCTGCCCGCACTGGGAGTGCTCACGAAGCTCTCCCGTGCGCTGGGGCAGCGTCTTGGCACGTTCATGGACGACCAGTTCAAGCCCGATCCCATCATCAC
>JAZRXT010000134.1:0-10874 GCA_045600365.1 Kiritimatiellia bacterium
CGAAGTCGGCCTTCTTGAGCAGCAGCTCGACCGCCTGGTTGCGGCGGTTCTCGAGCTCCGCCGCCGCCGCGTCCTTCTCCATGTCGGCGCGGAACTTGGCCTTGAGCGCATCCATGGTCTCGAACTTGGCGTCCTTGAGGAACTGCTCGTCGTCGGGCAGACGGCGCACGCGGAAGTTGGTAAGGGTGACGGCGTACTCTACCTTCTTGCCCTTGAGCGGCTCGGGGGCGGCGTCCTTCGGGAACGCGACCTTGACCTTCTCCTTGGTCTCGCCCTTCTTCATGCCCTTGAGCGCCTCGAGGATCTCGGGCAGGAAACGCCCTTCCTCGACCTGCACCCAGAAACCGGTCGCCTCGCAGACGGCCTTCTGGTCGGGAACGATCTCGCTCAGCGGCTGGCCCTTGAGAGTGCCCTTGTAGTCGATGCACACGAAGTCGCCGGTGGCGACCACGTTGTCGTCGGCCGCATCGTCATACTTGGCGAATGCATTGCGGAACGACTCCACCCGGTCGCCCACCTGCGCGTCGGTGACGGTGGCGTCGCCCGCCTTGATGGACAGCTTCTTGTACTTGGGCAGATCGAACTCGGGCTGCACCTCGACGAGCACCGTCGCCTTGAAGCCAGTCTGTTCGGAGAACTCAACCTCGGTGGCACCCTGAAGGCCCAGCACCTTGAGCTTGGAGTCCTTGACCGCCAGCGGATAGAAACGGCTCAGGCACTCCTGCTTGCACTCGCCGGAAATCTCCTCCGCGAACTTCTGGCGCAGCAGGGCCGGGGGAACCTTGCCCTTACGGAAACCGGGAACCACGGCGTGACGCATAAACTCGCCGAATACCTTCTTGTAGCATTCCGCCGTTTCTTCTGCTTCAGCGGTGATTTCGAGCGCCTTGACGCAGGGGCTCGACTCTTTGATCTCGAACTTCATTTTGTACCTTTCTGTTGAAAAAATCGACTGGGCATGAACTCAATGCGAAGCGCGGATTTCATATTCTATCAAAATCGCCCCTCCAGCGCAATGGGTTTATTGGCGTTTTTCAAGATTCCTCTCCATTGCCATTGTAGAGCGCGTACGCCTGCAGGATGGCGATCAACGCGAATATCGCCAAGAGCATCTCTCCACCCTCCTCCAGCACGGTGAAGAGTGCGCCCACCGCGTCCACGCTGTCATCTTTCGGCTTGGCCAGACCAGCCGCATGGCGGATCCACGCCGGCATACGGTCGCAAAGCTGGACCATCACCCCGGCAGTGCCAAGGCATCCCACCGACCAGGCAACAGGATGGAGCGAAAACACTCCGGCGAGCAGCGGCCTGGCGAAATAGGCCAGCGTTGCCGCAAAGACTCCGAAAAACGACGTAAAATAGAAGACAACCAGTATTTTCGCCGACAATGGCGCGCCCGGGCTGGTAAGGAAGCGCATTTTGAACGGAGTGCCGCTGAGCTTTTCGCCATTCGACTTGACGAGGCCAATGACCGAGCCATCGGCGTCAACCACGTCGGGATAGAGCCAGTGCATCGCCGCCACATGCAGATCCATCTCCTTCACCACCGCCATCACCGCCACGCAGGTGATCGCCGCGCAGAGCAGGTTGCGGCGGAGACGGGAACCGGTGAACGGACACTTCCACCATACGAGCGGGACTATCGCCGCGAAGAACGGAATCGTCGCCAGTTCAAACGGCGAATACCCGTCCTCATCGAAGAAATGGCTAATCCATGCCGGATTGGATAGCGCCCACACCACCACCAGTGCCAGCAATCCGAGTAGGAATACCGTTGGCGAGAACAGATACGACTTGCGGTCCCTAGGTGAGAAGATCCCCATTATTCTCCTTTATTTATTCGTCAAGTTTACCCTTGTAGACAACCCGCTTCACCTTCTGGATGGAAGTGCGCACCAGCGGCTCGCGCGAAATCTCCACCTTGCGCACGCGCTTGTAGTCGGCCAGATCCTGGCAGCGCCGGTGGACGCGGTCGCGGGCGGCCGACTCCGCCTCCTCCCAGGTGGGATCGCGGCCCAGCTCGGCCTTGAGCGCATCGAGATCGGGATGCACCACGCAGCCGACCTTCTCGCCAGGCACACCGCCGGTGATGTAGCCCACCACCACGCAGTCCGCCACCACGGGATCGCCGGCAATGCGGTTTTCGACCTCCTCGGGATAGATGTTCTTACCCTCGCGATTGACGATCAGCGCCTTCTTGCGCCCACGGATGGAGATGAGGCCGAACTCGTCGATGGAGGCGAGATCGCCCGTCTTCAGCCATTCGCCTTCGAAGGCCTCCCTGGTCGCCTCCTCGTTGCGCCAGTAGCCCTTCATGGTGACCGGGCCCTTGATCTGCAACTCGCCAACCCCGTTCTCGTTCTTCTCCGCCAGCCGCACCTCGATATTGGAGAGCTTGACGCCGATGGTGCCGATACGGGCGCACTTGGGACCGGCGATGGACACCACCGGCGAACACTCGGTGAGACCATAGCCCTCGAGCACGGTGATGCCAAGGCGGCGATACCCCTCCAGCACGTGCTTCGGACACGGCGCGCCGCCAACGATCATGAACCGCAGCTTGCCGCCCAGCCCCTTGACGATATTCTTCCTGATCATCCCCCCGAGACCGAAACGCATCAGCAGGCAGGCGGCCTTGGACGACTGGATCTTGGCATCGATGCGGTTGAACATCTTCTCGGCCAGCAGCGGCACGCTCATCACCAGCGTGGGCGAAAGCGTCTTCACGTCCTCGCCGATCGTGTAGAGCGAGCGCACGAACTTCATCGTGCAGCCCCGGCGGAGCGCCAGCACGAAGTTGGTGCAGAACGAAAAGGCATGGAAAAGCGGCAGCACCACCAGAAGAGAGTCGGAGGAGTCCACCGGCTCGCCGAAGGCGCCGAGCGCTCCATCGATATCGGCGATGAAGTTCCCATGGGTGAGCATCGCCCCCTTGGGCTTACCTGTCGTGCCGGAGGTGTAGATCACCGAGGCGACGTCTTCCGCCGCCGCACGGTTCGCGTCGTACCATCCCTCATCCACCTTGCCGGCCTTGAGCTCGGCATAGTCGCACACCTCGGCCAGGCCAACCTTGCCGACGGCATCGCCCGGCTTGGCGTCCACGATCACCACGGCACGCAGCGCGGGCAGACGCGGCGCAATCGCGCGCATCATCGGCAGATGGGCCCGGTCGGTGGTGACCACCATCGCCGCGGAATCGCCCAGAATGTACGCCACCTCGTCGTCGTGCAGCTTCGGATCGAGCGGAACCACGCTCACGCCGGCGCCACTGCAGGCAAGGTAGGATTCGATCCACTCGGGGCTGTTGCCCAGCATCAGCGCCACATTGCCGGATCTTGGGTGCAGGCCAAACCTCGGACCATACGCCCCGGCCACGCGCCGCACCCCGGCAAGGAATTCGGCCCAGGTTCGCTTTTTCCACTGTTTCGCTTCAAAACTCTCGATGGCAATGCCGGAGGGAGAGTTCTTCGCATTATCTTCCAGACAGTCGCGAATGGTCATGCCCACGCTTCTCCTGAATCGGGTTAAAGTGTCAGTTGCGCTTCATCTGCGGGAACAGCACCACGTCGCGGATGCCGTCGCATCCCGTGAGCAGCATCACCAGACGGTCGATGCCGATTCCCAGCCCGCCCGTGGGCGGCATGCCGCACTCGAGCGCGCTGATGAAGTCCTCGTCAATCTTCTCGGTATCCTCGCCCGCCTGGTGCTCGAGCGCCTTGCGCTGCTCCATCGGGTCGTTCTGCTCGGTGTAGCCGGGGCAGAGCTCGCGGCCGCCCACCACGAATTCGAAGACGTCCACCAGCGATGGATCGTCCTCGCAGGCCTTCGCCAGCGGCACGAACTCGTGCGGCAGGCGGGTGACGAAGGTTGGCTGGCGGAGGTTCTTCTCAATCGCCTTGTCGTAGACCTCGTGGGTGAGCATGAGCGTGGTCGTCACCCCGTCGAGCTCGAGGTTGATCTCGCGCTCCTTCGCGAGCGCCTTCGCCTTCTCGAGCTGGGTCTCGAAGGGAAGATCGTACCAGTCGGCCCCCATCAGCTCCTTGACGAGGTCGTTGTAGGCCACGCGACGGTAGGGAGGCGTGAAGTCGATGACCTCCTTCGCCTCGCCATATTCGATCTGGCGCTTGCCGATGACGGTGTCGCAGAGGTGGGGAATGAGCCCCTCGATGATGTTCTCCATCGAGGTGCGGTCGCCATACGCCTCATAGACCTCGAGCACGGTGAATTCCGGGTTGTGGCTGCGGTCGATACCCTCGTTGCGGAAGTCCTTGCCCAGCTCGAACACCTTGTTCATGCCGCCCACCAGCAGGCGCTTTAGATACAGTTCGGGGGCGATGCGCAGCACCATGTGCTGGTCCAGAGCGTTGAAATGGGTCTCGAACGGCTTGGCCGCCGCACCGCCAGCCTGTGCCTGGAGAATGGGCGTTTCGACCTCGCTGAAGCCCTTCGACCACAGGTACTTGCGCGTCTCCATGAGAATGCGGGAACGGGTGAAGAAGCGCTCGCGGCTCTCGTCGTTGGTCATCAGATCCACATAGCGGCGGCGGTAGCGCTCCTCCTGGTCGGCAAGGCCATGAAACTTCTCCGGCGGCTGCTCGAGCGCCTTGGCGAGGAGCTCCCATTCCTTCACCACCACGCTCTTTTCGCCCTTCTGAGTGGTGAACAGCACACCCTTGACGCCAATTATATCGCCCAGATTCAGCTGCTTGAAGCCCGCGAACAGAGTCTCGCTCAGCTCGTCGCGCTTGAAGATGAGCTGGAATTGGCCAGTACCGTCGTTCAAGGTGCAGAAGTTCATCTTGCCCATGCGCCGGATCATAAGCAGACGCCCCGCCACGGTCGCCTCAGCCCCTTCGACAAACGAGGTGCGCACATCGCGCAAATCGGCATGGGGGTACGCGCGACCATAGGGCCTGAACCCCAGGCCCTGCAAATTCCTCATCGCCGCGAGACGGTTCTCGCGGTATTCATTCGTTTCCTGTGCCATTACTTCTCCTTGAAGCTGAAAACATATACATTATATCAAAAAAAAAGAGAAAGAGCAAGAAACGAAAGCAATATCTGGGCCATAGCAGAGCATCGTAATCCTGCCAGACCCGGATGCCCGCAGACGAAGATGCCCTGATGCCGATGGCGTTGAACCGCCGCCGGACCCGAATACGGCGCTATTGGGCCTTCAATCCTTCGAGGAGCACCCGTCTGCGAGGCGTATCCGCCGCCGGCTTCATGTTCCCCGGACCGGTTCCGGCGTGCTCGATGCTCCACCCCGACCCGTCGACGAAGCTATGGTATTCCGCAATCATGGCCCTCAGGTCGTTGGTCTGCGACGGACAGAACGGCGTCTCCTCCAGCCGTACGAGCGTCGCCCCCCATCCGCTCAACAGCCGAAACGTCTCGTCGGTGCACTGCGCGACCGCCCTTCGCTGCTGCGGCGTCAGCAATCGCCAGCCGGAGCGACTCGGTACACTTGGAACCATCCTGACGTGCGCCGTAGGACACGATCGACTGGTCGATGGGCTTCGCCCCGACCTCACCCCCCAGCACGGGAACAATCCCCAGAAGCAAGGCCGATGCCGCACCGGCAAGCGACTTGATCCTCATCCCAGTACCACTTCCAGCCCGTCATAGGCGGCGCGCATATAGTCGGGAAGCTCCTGCTGTATCTTCTCGGGTGCCCAGTCGCGGTACTTGATGCCAAGATGGGTGATGTAAGCGTGCTGCCCCTCCGGCAGCACCAGGCGTCCCGTACGGGTCATCACGTCCACCAGGCGCTTCACGCACGGCACGCCGCTATGGACGAAGATGCGGAAGTCGTCGTCGAGGTCACCGTTCGTTGCCTCCATGATGAAGGCGGTGAGCGGCTTCGGCTCGGCCACGAACGGATTGTCGGGCCTCGCCTTGTAACCAACGCCAATGTGGGCGTCGATGCCGATCATGCCCGCCGCGTCACCCATGATGCCGCCGGTGTCGGTGGCGTAGAGGAGACGCGCCGGACCCTTCTCCACGAGATAGAGCGCCGCGCGCTCCTGGACGCCATCGGTCACGCGCGAGGTGCTGTGGTTGGCCGGTACGCCCATGATGCGCATCCCGCATTCCTCGACCGCCCTCCCGAACGGCAGCGCGATCACCTCCGGCCCCTGCATGGCAAGCTTCTTCGCAGCTTCCGCAACCTCGCGCCTGGCCGCCGCCGCCCAGGTCTCCTGCACGTATATGCGCTTCACGCCCGATTTCACCGCCGCCACGGGATTGTAGTGGTCGCCGTGCGAATGGGTCTGGAACAGCGCTTCCGGGCGGCACCCATCAGGCAGCTTGTCGAAGGAACACATCGTGAAATCGATCAGCACCCGGTTATCCAGCAACACGCTGGACTGGCGGCGCATATACGGATTCTTTGCCCACTCCGGCTTCCAGCTCGCCGCCCCGCTGCCGAGGAAACGCACCCGTATGCCCCGCCCGGTCTCTTCGCCCCTCGAATTTCCCGCCGCCGCAAAAGCCGCCCCCGCGGCGATGAATGTTCTTCTAGTCAGCTTCATTATTCCTCCACACATCTAACGGCATCGTAGTTGACGTCGATGGTGAACTTCTTCGTCGCCATCACACTTTCGCCGCCGGGCACGTAGTTCAGTCCAAGTCCATTGTAGTGCCCGGTTCTCAGCCAGAGCACACCCACAATGTCCGAGTTGCCCGGATACGCAAACATGCCTACAGAGTTCCACCCTGGATATGGCTGGCTCACGGCAAACAGGAAGTTGCGCTCCCTGTTGCTGTTCTTTATGCACGAAGGCAGATCGCTCCACGGGACAAGCGGACGTCCCAGCGCGTCGTGCGGACGCGGCACCGCCCGTATGCCGCCGGGCTCCAGAACGCGGGGAACCACATTCCCGCCCAGAATCACCGTTTCACCCAACTTGCCCGTAGCATCCCCGCCAACCGGATCGAACCCCATACCGATCGCATTGCTCTTGCCGGTTATCATGTAGGTGCCGTTGGAGAACACCACCGTTCCGTAGTCGCCGTCAACACCTCCCACCGCGGTCGCCACATCGCTGCGCATGCACAGGCAATACGGCCGCGAACCATCTGCCGCCGAGAAGCTGGCAACCGCATTCGTGGCCACATGGACCACCGACACCTTGCCACCGGAACCCTGCGAACCATGGACCGCCAGCTCCACGTCGCCAAATTCGCCAAGATAGTCGAACGCCACCTGCACTCCTTCACGAACCACGAAGATTCCGGAAAGCGGCACCTGCTCTACCGCCTCGGAAATGGACAGGTTCTTCAGCTGCACATGCGAACTGGCGGCCACATCGAACGAAATCCCCGTCGCGACGGAACCATTCACATTGGTGCCGCTTACCACATACATGCCATTGGAGGTAAGCGTGGCCACGCCATCCCAGAACTTCCAGCCCGGGCCGCTGTAACCGGCCATGTCATTTCCCCCTAGCACCGTCCCATTGATCGCGACCCCGATGGACGGCCCCGGCTCGGTCCACCTCGCCGTCAGATTCAGGATCGTGCCGCCTTCGTAGGCGTCCAGCAGCGGTGCGCCGTCGACCTCTCCGTAATATTGAACGCCGTCATAGGTGTACCAGCCGCCAAAGACGTAGCCGGTGCGCACTGGAATCGGGGCCGTCGGAAGCTTCGCGCCGATGTCGACGTCGAGCTTCACCAGATTGCCGCCGCTCGGGAAGACGCCGTCGCCCGCGTTGAATCGAATCGAGGCGCGCCCGGTGGGCGTATCGCCCGAAATCCACTCCGCGTACATCACGAGGTTTCCGTACCACTTGTATTCGCTCATCGTCGGCATATCGCCGAGATAGACGCAGTTTCCGCCGCCGTTGCGCTCGGTGTACCAGCCGTCCAGCAGTTTGCCGTCGTACGCGACCGTAGGCGGCTTCGGCAGCGGCGCACCGAGCACCACTTCGCCGATCGTGGACGCACCACCGTTCTCCGGATTGAAAGTGGCATTGAAACGGATCAGGACGTTGGTGCGATTCGCGGTTGTAAGTCCGGTCTGTATGCACTGGTAGGTGACGTCGCCACCGATGGCGAGCCCTGCGGACCAGATACTGGCGCTGCCGGACTTCTGCGGATTCACCATTCCGAGATGCATCGATCCGCCGCCCGTCAGCTGCAGGATGCTGCCGGGACCGCCGTCGAGATAGGTACCGCCAGTAGTTGCGTCCTCAACATCCAGCGAGGCCCCCGAAGGTACGAAAAGGGCCGCAACGCTGGAGGCGATCGACACCAGCCCGCCATGGTCTTTCGACCCTTTGGGTTTTCTGACGCCATAGACCTCGGTGATCACGCCCTCGTGAAGCTCAATCACGCTCGGCGAGGTCGAATTGACCACGTCGCGGCAGACGATCAAGTCGCCCCCAGGAACGTACTTCGCATGAAGCAGCAGTTTTCCCACGGTGTAGCAGCCGGTGAACACCGGCGTACCATCCACCCGATAGTGGGTGCGCTCACCTCCCTCGACCTCTTCGTACCACCCGCCAAACTTGAATCCGGCCGGCGGCGTCGGCGGCGATGGCGGCTCGGGATACGGACATCCCAGGGTGCACAGGACCGTGTTGGTGTGGCCCTGGGCATCGTCGAACAGAATCGGATATCTGATTGCGGGATGCGTATCGGCCGAGGTCAAGTTCGCGCCAAGATTCGAGAATATACTGCCTTGAAGCTGTCCAACGCGGATGATGTTGCCTGGGCCGGACACGGAGAAGCTGGACAGAGTGCCCTCGCCGGTAACTACCAGTGTGCCGCCCTTCAGTTTGATCATGCTTCCATAGTTCTGGAACTTAAGGTACTTGGGAATATAGATAACCGTGGTCTTGCCGTCCTCGACTTCTGCCCCAGGGCTGGGCGTGACGCCGATCAGGAGGTCCCCGTCCATTCCGTAGACGGTTTCGTCATACAGCTTCTGGTCGTTGAATTCGTCTCCACTTATGTACTCGAACGCCGTGAACGAAGTGTCCGACGCCTCCTTCCAGCGGGCGTACAGCGTGACATCGCCGGGCGTAGTCCACCTCTGTTCGCGCGCCGTGCCCCTGCTGTCGTAGTACCTCATGCCCACGCCGCCTTCGCCGACGAACCAACCGCCGAAGCTCATGCCTTCTGGCACCGTCGCCGGCATCGGGCACGACGGGTACATATCGCCGAGAATGACGTCGAGAACCACATCGGGATTGTACGGATCCCGGAAGGTGATCTTCGAGAGCACCGCCGGGTGGGAGGCACACGTCTGCACTTCCTCAGCACCTACAACGGCGGCACCAACGGACTTCCAGACGCCTCCGCAGCTGCCGGGCGGACCGGCCAGTCCACCCGCGCCGCCGCGTCCGCAGTAGTTCGTCTCTCCCCAGCCAAGCTCGAATGCGCTGACCACGTTAGTAAACCCGTTGCTGCCGTCGCCGGCCACTCCCTTGTATCCGCCGTCCTTGCCGCCTATGGCAACCCGCAGACCTTCCGGATCAAACAGAAATTCGCAATCGTAGACACCATGATACACATACGCGCCGCCACCGCCGGCGCCGCCACCGCCGCCGCCGCCGCCGCCGCCGCCAATCGCGTACGGCGGATGGCCGCCGCCACCACCGCCGGCGCCACCCATGCCGCCGCTCACCAAAACGCTACTGCCGTCGCTGCGGTTCACACTATGGCCGCCGGCCGATCCTCCGCCCTGCTCGACATGCGCGCCAATCGACGCCGTGACGTTCACCGTGCCGAACACGTAGAGGCGTCCACTGTCGGCGCCGGGACCTCCGGACGCACCGCCGCCGCCGTCGGCACCGTCCATCACACAGTGGTACCAGTCCGAACTCTTGAAGGGATGGCGAGAAGCCACACCGGCTCCGCCATTGCCGCCGACACTTTCGCTGCCGCCGTTGCCACCGATGGCCGCGGCGCATCCACTACCGCCTTCGCCGCCGTTTCCTCCCGTCCCGGTTATCGCCCCGACTACCGATCCTGTCCAGGCTCCGGGCTCGTTTCCCTTGCTGCCGGAATAACCAGGTCCACAACCATTGCCGTTGGCCGTGGCCACGAGCTCACCGCCGCCAACCACGATGAGCTGCGCGCCTTCCCTGACCTCGATCGCCGCGTAGTTGTTCATTCCTTTCACCTTCAGCGTAACGCCAACTGGGATATGGATGACGGTGACGCCGCTCACACGAAGAGCGGGACCATTGAAGGAATCGCCTTCGATGATCGTGTTGCTCTCGACCAGGTACACGGTCCCATCCTCAAGCTCCATGCTGGGAGCGGCGGCGGATGTCAATTTCGCGGTCTTGGAGAACGAGCCATTGATCCATTCCGCGAAGAGTGTGATGTCTGCGTCGTCAGGATACGCCTTGAACGCCGGCTTGCCGTCGAGGTAGTAGTAGTATTTCTTCTTCCCGTCCACGTTCGCGTACCAGCCCAGGAAGGAGTACCCGTCGCGCACCGGCGGAACCAGTTCGGCCATGGGATAACCATAGATGAAGTTCTCGTTTTTCACGCTCTCGTAGTTGTCGTTGAAGGAAACGACATGCCGGATTGCAAGCACATTCTCCGCGGTGTCGGCCACGGCGCTGACGGCCTCCGAGGCAACTCCTCCCTCCAGCACAACGGAATTCGACTTCAGGAATGAACCATTGGCACCAGGCGCACCCTTCTTGCCGGCCTTTCCACCGGCACCGCCAGTGGCGGACTTTCCGGAGGAGTTGGTCTTGTTCGGAGGATTGCCGTACGCAATCTCGCACTCGCCCGAACCACCGAGCACCCCGGCGTTGGCGCCACCGCCGCCAGTGAGGTTGTAGTAGTTGCGCGTCGTTCCCGCCGAGACATTCGCCTCCCAGTAGGTGGCGCCACCACCGCCGGCGCCACCT
>JAZRXT010000135.1:0-6155 GCA_045600365.1 Kiritimatiellia bacterium
CAATCGTGCGCTTTCCATATTCAGCCCTATTTGCACCATTTAACTCCTCTTCGACAATCCTTTTCCCAATTTTCCAATTGTGAGCAATCTGTGCAGCCTTAATACCGCCAAACACGATACGGCGCGACTCCTCAATAATCCGACGAATGTCAGAAAGGATGCTTCCCTCTATCGCATTCTCAATGTCATTTTCCATATGTCGAATCTCCATCGTCACACGCGAACACGATTCCTTGGCCAATCTGCGTCCGAAGCAAGGCCTGCTCAATCGCACCAATGCCGCTGAACACCGTCGCCAACCGCAACGGCTCATTGTTCACGCCCGTACTACCTTTCTCGTTTCGCTTCATACTCAAATCATCCTTCGACTTTCGGTTTTGCCTAAAAGCGAGAAGGTTCTACACCCGAGCCTTGATTCCAGGGATTTCACTTGCGTCCATCTTCGTGAAACCGAAACACTTCTTACCGAGGTCTTTTAGCGACGCGCCGATCAGGTAGAGTTCCTTGTCATCAAGGATGAGGAAGCGGTCGTGAAACGCGGCAGACTCCTTGATTATTACCGAACCATACTGCACATTGAACTTGGCGATATCGGTCGCGGCAAGCTTGTTTCCTCGCCTTGAAGCCACAACTTCAACCGCAACACCGCTACGCTTTTTCGCCAGCATATCAAGCGTTCCTCCATCCACCCAATTATCAATTAGGCGAATAGATGTTTTTGCCTTCGCTATCAACTTCTCGACAAACGAACAGGCATCCCAAAGCTGTCCGTCAAAGAATACTTTCTGTGGCGGAAAAGTCTTGTCTTGCATCGCGTCAAGGATCAATTTGAAACGTTCTTCATTCCGCAACTGATTCGCATCGTTCTTTGCCTGATCAAGGAACTGGCGACGCTCGTTCGCCTCAACCCTTGCTAAAAGTGGCGCAAGAGATGCGAGTGCGTGTCGCATGGCGACAAACGCCCTCATGATTCGGATATTCACCTCAATCGCGGTGGGCGAACGAAGCACGCCACTCAACATGGCAATGCCACTTTCCGTAAACACATACGGCATATACTTCAGATGCTTTCCACGCGCCTCGTTTAAGGTCGCAATTTGCGACCTTAAACACTCCTCCTTGGAAAGCTGGAACATGAAGTCCGAAGGAAACCGCTCGGCATTGCGCTTTACTTGCTCATTCAGTCGCTTGACATCCACACCATACAACTCGGCCAGATCGCGATCCAGCATTACCTGCACTCCACGAATGGTCAGAATTCGTGACTTGATATCAATCTCACCGCTCAGTGTTTGAATCCGCGCGTTCTCTGTCGCAATCGGCAAATCCGTCACGGTCTCCAACTTCCCTTTGTTCTGTCTCTTCGCCATGATTGCGCTCCTCCAATCAATGCGAGTTTCCTTGATCCTCAAGTACTACATCGACAATGTCGCCAACATTGCAATCAAGAGCCTTGCAAATCTTCATCAAGACTTCCATGGAGACGGGCTCGCTTTTAGACAACTTCGCAGCCGTAGCCGGCGACACACCTATGGCTCGCCGCAACTCGGTACGAGTCATATCCTTGTCTATCAGCAGTTTCCAAAGTTTTTTGTATGATAAACTCACGAAACACCATCTCCTTAATTTATCCGACTAATATTATACCATATTCAACGTTCCGTTGTCTATAATTGATTTTCACAAATCTGAACTTCAGATTCATGTGCCAAACCGCCAGAATTCATACACAATGTCCCACCGACGAAACAGTGTTGGTCGGTCCAGAACGCATCATGCTGACCTTGTCGGCGAGGGGGATGATCTTGCCCAGGGCAATTGCGCAAGTGACGCTTGCACTTCCTGTTCATTTTCACCTCTTTAGAAATTCTCATAGCCCGTCTGCGTCCGAAGCAAGGCCTGTTCAATCGCACCAATGCCGCTGAACACCGTCGCCAGCCGCAACGGCTCCTTGTTCACGCCCGCACCAACTCGTCTGTTTCGTTTCATACTCAAATCATACATCTCTCTATTCTCGGTTTTGCCTAAAAGCGAGAGTCTTCGTCCTCATTTTTCTCCGCCTTTCTTCGCCTGGGCCGCAGCGGCGGCGACTTGCGCCTCGGCATCGGCATAGCACTTCGCAAGCTGGCCTTGGGTCGGCAGAACCTTCTTGAGCTCGTAGTCGGTAATGCCCATTGGAAGGCCAAGCTCTTCGAGGTGCAACTTGGCAAGGACGCGGTTGTGGTCTTTGCAGACAAGCATCTCGACAGGCGGATTGTCCTCCGGCGTATTCAGGACATGCTTCGCCATGACCATATAACCGCTCAACTGACCGAGATCGGCTTTTCCTGTTACTTTCAGCAAGTTGCTGAAAATAAGGCGCATAGAGTTCATAGAAGCGATGAGCATAGCGTATATTGGCAGTCGAAAGCGACACTTTTTCCCCGCAACCGTCTTCTCGTAAATCCCGACTCAACTTGCCGAAAAAATCAATGCCGCGCTTTTTCCCCGGATACTTCTCGCTGATGTCCTTTCCGAGATTCCAGTAAAACTCGATCATCGCCGAATTGACGGCAACCGCCGCCTTGATCTGCGTCGCCCGATACCGCTTCTTCAACTCGCCGATCCACTGCCAATAGTCCGCAGACGCCAATACCGCACTCTTCTTCGACTTCATCTCACGCCGCCTTTCCTCTTTCTTCGCGCTCTTCATCCTAATGCTGCAAGCGCACACGCTCCGCCACCGACCGCAGATCGCTCGGTCTCGCAAGCTCGACTATCCCCTCACCTTCGGCTCGGCGCTCGAAACAAGTTTCTCGGCGGCTATGTCGATGTGGACGAGGAAGTCCCCGTCGCCGAGTCGTTGGATTTGCATTGCCTATTCCTTTCCCATCAGCTTCCTGAAACCGTCCCCGCGCACCACAAGGTCGATGCCCTTGGGATCGAGTCCCTCAAGCCGCCCGTGAAAATCCGAATAGGGATACTTCATCGAACTAAATGCGTCCGTATCGGTCAAATAGGCTCCGTCAAGACAGTTCGTCATCGTGATTACGACCTTATCATAGACCTTAAGCCAATCCTCGTCCGAACGCCAAAATTCCTTTGCCACCAGAATGTCGGCATAGCGTCTCCACTCCCACATGGTGGGCACCAATCGAATTTCTCAAGAATAAAAATGAACGAAAAATGGTACCGTGGCGGCGAGGGTCTCGCCGCCCTACCACACGCCAACGAGCGAGACGCCAGTAGATTTATTCGCGAAGCGAATTTAGCCCGCAGGGCATTTACGGTTGCGGAATTCCCGAATTGGAGCCAGCAGCGTGGCGGGCGAGCCCAGGTACAGCACCGCAAAATAGACAGTTCCACCCAACGCCACGAAGAGAGCCATCGACACCAGACCATTCACCGGCGAACGCGACGAGAAGTCGCCCAGCGCAAGCTTCAGGGCGGCAAGCGCAGCCGACATGGCGGCACTCGCCGCCAGCATCCACAACACCGGCCGCAGCAGTCGACTCCACCCCATCGCCCCATTCGCACGATGGGCGTACCAGGAAAGCCACAGACACGACAACCCGGCGCAGAGCACGGTCGACGCCGCCAGCCCCACGTGCCGCCACTCCTCCAGCAGCAGGAACACCGCCGCCACATTCAGAGCCGCATTCAGAAACACCATCCGCACCGACACCTTAAGCGGCGTCTTGAGATCGCGCTGGGCCTGGAACCACGGCGTGAGCGTCTTCTGGATGCAGAAGAACGCAAGTCCCATCGAATAGCAGGCGACCGCCCGCGAAACACGCAGCACCGCAAGCTCGTCAAACCTGCCGCCACGGTACACGAGGCGCGTGATTTCGGGGGCGAGAACAACCAGCGCGGCGGCGGCAGGCAGCACCACCAGCAGCATGTTGCGCGTCGACGAGAGAAAGGCGTCTCGGGCGCCACCTTCGTCGCTCCGCGCGAAATGTCCGGCAAAGGTCGGCAGCAGCACAGTGCCGAAGGCCGTGCCCACAATGCCCAGGGGAAGCTCCATCAGACGGTCCGCATAGCCGATCGCACCCGCCGCCCAGTCGCTCGCCTTCAGCGCCAGCACCTGGTCCAGCATGTAGTTGATCTGTACCGCCCCCGCTCCGGCGCAGCCAATCGCCATATTGCGCCAGACGAGCCGGGTGTTCTCGTCGCGCCAGCCGCGCAGGGACGGCCAGGGAGAGATGCCCTTGCGCTTCATCGCCCGCAGCATAAACGCCATCTGCAGCGCACCCGCGAGGAGAATCGCGCCGCAAATCGCCTCCACTCTGGTCTGCACCGCAAGCGAGGGGAAGAAGAACAGCGCGGCCAGCACCGCGATCCACACGAGGTTGAGAATGCTCGGCATCAGCGCCGCCGCCGCAAAGCGCCCCATCGAGTTGAGCACGCCCATGCCAAACGCCGCCCCACAGATGAAGAGCATGTACGGGATGAGGATGCGCACGTCGGTGAGGGTGAGGGTCCATTTCGCCGAGAGCGGACCTTCCGCGCCGTTGAACCACAGCGTGCCGGTGGCGATCGTCCAGGCGAGCACGACGCCGGCGGAGAGCATCAGCATCGCCATCGTCATCACGGCGCGGGCCAGGCGCTCGGCGCGCTCCAGCGTCTCGTGCTGTTCGAGCTCGCCCTTGAACACCGGCACGAAGGCGGCGGTAAGCGCGCCCTCGCCGAACATCCTACGCGCCATGTTGGGAATCGCGAAGGCGACGGCGAAGGCGCTCTGCTCCACGCCGGCCCCGATGAGCCGGCTCTGGAACATCTCGCGCACCAATCCCAACAGGCGCGAACAGGCGGTGAGCGCGGCCACCACGGCCGTGTTCCCAAGCACCGATCTGCCACCACCCTGCTTCATACCGCCATCCAGCGCCGGCTGCCGCGTCACGACCGGGCGTGGACGCTACCGTCGTCCGGCACCGACTGGATCGCGCACTGCATCACGTGCTCCGCACCCGGTGCGAGATCGTAGCCGGCGTCCGCAAAGAGCGTGGCCGGCTCAACGCACACGAAGCGCTTCCAGTCGTCGCTTTCGAGATTCTGGAACTCGCCGGGGGCGATCGGACCGGGATTCCACACCACCAGCTTGGAGGTGCCACGCGAAACCAGCGCCACCGCCCGGCGCAGGCCGGGATCCAGCAGCGCGGCCTCGTTGAGCGGCTTGCCCTGCGCGAAGGTGAAGATCTTGCTACCGGCGAAATCAACGGGCAGATCGCCGATGTAGGTCTTGACCGGCATGCCATCGTCGCGATTGTAGACGTACTCGAGCCCGTTGACGCCAGCAACCGTGGTCTTCGCGGCATCGCGCACCAGCAGATACGGATGGAAGCCCTCCGTGACATGGAAGGCCTCGGAACCGGTGTTCTTCGCCTTCAGCGAGAGCGTGAGCTTCTGCGACACCGTGATCTTGTACTCGAGCGAGAAATCGTACGGCCACGCAGCGCGAGTCGCATCGTCGGAGGAAAGCCCAAGCGTGATTTCCGTCATATCCTCGGAGTACTCCGAGGCCAGCACCTTCCAGTAGCAGAAGCGGACAATGCCGTGCTTCCAGGTGTTCGCGGGGCCACAGGCGCCGAACCACGGCCAGCACAGCGGCACACCCCCGTGGACCTCCTCGCCAGTGTCGAACCGCATCTCGCGCGTGCGGAAGAGCACGGGAGGATTGCCTGTCGGGCGATAGTCCGCCACCTGCGCGCCAAAGAGCTGAATCTCGCAGGACCCGTACTGGTTGGCCAGGGCGACGGCCGGCGCACCGCTTTCCGACGAACGGAAAACGATGCGCCCAGGCGCACCCCAGCGCCGGTTGAGGTCCGAGACGTCCGGATAGTCCGCCCGGTTGAGCGACTTCACTTCGCCGCCTCCGCAGCAGGGGCTGCGGGAGCGGCAGGAACGGCTTCCGCGGCAGGAGCGGCAGGTGCCTTGCAGCTGCGGCAGCACGGCAGCCAGCCCATCTTCCAGCACACGCCAAAGGCGGCGCCCGCCAGCAGCAGCACGATCACCAGCACCTTGAACCACCCTCCATTCGCGTAGGGGTCGCGGGCAGTCACCGAACCAAGCGGCATGCGCGCCGGACTCGTGAACGTGCGGGCAAGGCCCATCGAGAAGTAGAGCGGACGGTTCACCGCCCAGCCACCGGCATTGAGGATCGCCCCGAGATCGCG
>JAZRXT010000136.1:0-5077 GCA_045600365.1 Kiritimatiellia bacterium
CATCCCTTCTGCAAGCGTATTTTACCAAATCCTTGCAGTCGTCCGCTTGCCGCCATCCGACGAAAAAACCGCGTCGGGCAAACGACGCGGCGGAGGTGGTGCGCAAAGGCACCAATAGCAAACGCTTAAACGAATGTGGGAGTATTATACCACAAATCCTCCCGCTCACGCGTCCAGTGCCGTCGAGCTTGCTCGGCGGTGACTTCACGTCCTGATTCGGCGGCCTCCGCGCCGCCCCAAACGCTCGACTTCGCCAGAAACGCCGCGCCATTGCCCTGTGTGCGCTTCTTGCGCCCCAGTCGCCCAACGAGCCGCCCAACCCGCTCCTCGCGCCCACAGCCGCCTTGTGGCGCGACTGTGGCGAATTCACTGCTACATTGTCTCTGTCGAGGCAACTGGGCGAAACGTAGTTGCGGCGTAGCCCGTGCAAAAAAGTCGACAATTCCAAGCGCGGGCGTCGTAGCCGCACAAGTTTCGCCCAATTTTGCGTATCGCGCCAGCGATCTGCGTTCTTACCCGCGCTTCGACCGCCGAAACGCCTCCATCTGGCGCTGACGCTTGCGCTCCCGGCGGTCCGCCTTTGCCGGATCGCCAGAAACCGCGCCTGGTTGCGCCACGTTCGCGCCGCCGGGCAAGACCAAGGGCTTCACCGGCCAGAAGTGCCGCGCCACCACGAGCGGGTACGCGGCGACCGTGGCGCAAAGCGCACAAGCGTACCACGGTGCGCCAAACGCCACCCTCACCCAAATGGCAAGTCCCACCGCCGCAGCCGTGGCGAAGAAGCGCAGAGTGTCGGCGTTGCGCTCCGAACTCGCCCGAACAATGAACCGCGTCGGAAACTCGAAGCAGCCGACGAGGAACGCGCCGGTGGCGATCAGCAGAACGAGGTCGCCGGTTCCGAACCACGCGATCATCGCCCCCAACCAAAAGTAGCAGAAGGTATGCGGCGCGGCGCTCGCGAAGGTATGCTTCCATGTGTCCCACTTCTCCTGGGCGATAAACACCGAGTGCAGGAACCACAGCGCAAACGCCGCCAGCGCGGAGAACAGCACCAGCCCGCACCAACGGTCGACCAGCACCGCCGCGCCGCCAACGAGCAGCGCAAACGAGATGAACACCACCGGACTGACCGAGAGAACCGTAAAGGCGCACTTGGCCTTATCCCAATCGCCGCCGTTCACCTTCGTCGCCAGGATGCCGGACAGCTGCTGGTCCGGCTCGTACACCACGCCCGGACGCGGGAACCAGTGCAGCTTTCCCGTCTGCCGCCACGGACGGCCCGCCTTCTCTCCTTCCCAGATCGAGTTGAAGCGGACGTGTTCCGACTTGTACCAGCGGATGCCCAGCAACACCAGCCCGACGATGCCAAACGGAAGTGTGTAGAGCGCGAACCTCACCGGTGTCAACTCGACAAAGACCGCCAGCGGAATTGCCGCGAGGAGCATCAACCGCTCGGCTTCGATCAGAATCTCCCCATAGCCACCGTCGCACCTCCCCTGGACCGCCCGCACAAGTGACGGCACGGCAAAGCTCCCCGCATAGACACACAGTGCGACGAGCCACCCCGGCATCGCCTCGTGGAAACGCCAGACCACGAGGAAGCCGACAAGATCGATAAGGACTGCCACCACAAACCAGTCATAGAGGGCAATCGGAAGGATGAGCGCGTAGGCCCTCGGCCAGTTCCCGGATCGGCAAGCTCGGATTCTCGGCCCGTCCAGCAGTTCAACGGGGAGCTTCTTGGCGAACCGCAGCGCGGAATTCAGCACAAAGCAGAGCGGGAACACCCACAACGCCCGCCACGCCCCGTAATGCGCAATCCCGCCAATGGCGACGACCAGCGCCGGAACGGAAAACAACCAAAACTCAATCTTCTGCAAAATCCTCATGATGCATATTATACCAAGAACCGCCCCGCACGACTTGCTGTTGTACGCTTGCTGTCGCCCGCCGTTCTGCACCGCGCCATACTATGGCGCGGTTTCCCACGTCGGCCGGTCGACCAAATCGTCAATCGGCACGACCGTTGCAAAGCCGGACGGCACAAACGCCTTGTTGAACTGACTGACCGTGGTTATCTTGCCTTGGTCGCTGATCTTTCCGATACAGCCCTTCACCACGCCAATGAACGCAAAGTAATCGAGACCGTTGATCGTGTAGCGGGCAAACACAGGCCCGCCCGAGTAGCCGGGGTGAATATCGCTCTCGATGATGTAGATCGGCGCAGCGCCGGTCGGGCTACGCGGCAGCGAATCGTTCCGCACCGCCACGCGCCCCGTTCGGAACCCAAGCGGCTGCCGGCCCTTGATGATCATCGAGTCCCAGATTTCGGAAGCCATGCCGAGTATGCCGACCTCCGTGCCGATGCCGAGCTTGTACTTGTCGAAATCGCTACGCCGAATCACAACCGAACCCTGCACCGCCGCCGGATCGTCATTCTGGAGCGGCACGTACTGGAAGAACACATAGCGAACGTCAACGCCCTCCTTGCGCAGGGTATTGAACGGCTGCGTGACATCAAAAACGGCAAGGTCGGAACCAGTCATTGGGAAGCGCCAGCTGATACCATTGCCGTGGTAGGTCTTGCGCACGTCGTTCGTTCCGTTCGGGCAATGGACGATGAACGACACCGTCTCTTCCCCTTGCGCGGCCATACACGCTCCGGCAACATGACATGCGGTCATAAGATACACCCTCAGACCCGACGACTCCTTCACGCCGACAAAGACGCCGCTACCAATCGGCGGACGCTTCGGGCCATCGCTGACGCAAACGAACGCATGGGCGAGATCCTCGTATGTAGGCGGAGCCGCACACGCCACCGGCTTACCGTCAACCATCTGCAACGGCGGCAATCCAAACGTTGAAATCAACTGGGGCTGCGCCACTTTCTGTGGCGCGGCAGCCACTTCGCTCTGAGGAATCAACCGTTGAATATACGGACCTACAAAAATCACGCCCCCGACCACCGCCAACACACAAAGCGCAAGTGCATGGACCTTGTCCCAACCCGTCGCCTGGCGACCTTCGCCAATCTGTTCACTCTCAGAACTTCTCATATTCATCTTCCCTCAGTCATCCCGCTTCATAAGTTCGTCCCGATGCCGACACTCCGCGCATTGGATAAAGCACGAGTCGTCGAAGTCCAAGGTCTCGATCTCGTCGATGGTCAGCGGCTCTTCGCAGAAATGGCAAATGTAGTCATACGTGTGGCCGCAGCAATAACAGGTGCTGGTTTCGGCGTCGAACCCGTAGCGGTTGCATTCGGGACACGTTCCGATGTGCCGGGGCGCGAACCACTCGTCCTTGACGCGCCATCCGTAGTCCTTGAAGCTCTGCGTCTTGAGGATGTCATCCATCATGTCGCCGTACTCGAACACCTTGTTGCACGAACCGCAACGGAAGGTCGTGGCGAGTGCCGTCCCGTCCTCGCCGCGCTCCTCCACGCGCATGATCTGGTATCCGCATTTCGGGCAGACGTGCCGCTGCGCAAGCTCGCGCAGTCGCGGATTCATCCATGCGAGGCCGCCGAACTCGTCGTTGCGCTCCTTCTCCTGGCGCTTCACGACGGACGCGATCTGCGAAAGGATCTCCCACGCCTCCTCAAGCTCCTCGGCGGGCTCGACCCCGATGATGCGGCAGAAGATCAGATCGACGATTTCGCAGACATGGGCGAGATGCACCTTGAGCGCGTCGGCGTTGAGATCGGAATAGCGGTGTTCGATGTCGCACCGGTAGTCGTGGACGACATCCAGCTTCGCCCAGAAGTCCGCCCAGTCGATCCCGTTGTAGGCGATGCCGCTGATGCGCCTGCGGATCTCGTCGTAGTTCGCGGTGCGCGGCTGCCCCTCCATTCCGGGATGCTTCGCCCTCCACCGGAGATACTGCTCGGTCCACAGCAGGTCGTAGCCGTTTGCCGCGCTCCTCGACGCCAGCTCCGCCTTGAGCAGCAGCAGAACCCCCGCGTAGGTGTTGACGATGGACGTGACGATCCTCTGCTGCCGCCTCTCGGCCGCCCGCGAGTCAATGATCCCCAGCGTAACCAGAAGTATTCCGTTACGGTAGATCTTCGCCGCAATCTCATCATCAAAGTCCATCGCCGCATATTATACCATTTGCCCTCCCGCCCTCCCATCAGTTGGCTTACAGCAGATCCACAACCCTCACCGCACCGATGTTCGGCTGGGCGGGATCGGCGTAGTAATGGGAGATCGTCTTGATGTCATCACCGCTGATCGACACCGCCATCTCTGCGCCGTACTTCTGGTAAACGTGATCGATGCAGATCTTCCGAAGCTCGTATGCGCCCTTGTTGCCACGCAACCCCAATGATCGCAAGCTGCTGTTAAGTTCGACGAACGTCTCATCCGTAACATCGAGACCGTCCAACCCGCCGTAGTCATCGAACTTCTGCCAGATGGCGTCATGAATCGGCCAGTACACACGCCGCCCCGATGACAGTGCGGTTTTATGGGGCGTGTAGGAGAGATAGTGCTTGTCGTCGCGCTCGACGAAGTTCTCCTTGGCCAACCGCAGGACATCCCCATTGCGCATGGCGAACTCCAGCATCATCGTAGCGGCGAACCAGTGCTCCCCGGTCAGCCTGCCGTACCACGCCTTGACCCGTGCGAGAACCTCTGCGCACGGACGCATATAGCGCGGTGCCTTAGCGCGGAACGCCGGCAGTTCCAGCGGCGGGATCTCCCACCCCGCGTCCTTGTAGTACGGCTGACACCAGCGGGCGAAGACAGCCCGCAGCTGACAGACGTAGCTCCATGCGGTGAGCCGCGTCAGTCCCCTCTCCACAAAAGTGGAAAGAGCCACATCGAACGCCTGCCGCGACAACTCGGTGACTGGCGAATCGAGGTCGATTCCGGCGGCGCGGCAGACGTTCCCCGTCCCCCGCAGCGCGTTCACGACCGTCCCCTCACCCGGCCTCCCCGTCTTCATCCGTTCGGACTGCGCCACCACCCGGTAGCACTTCATGACTTGTTTTATTGTAGGTATCATTTTATTTCCTTTCTCCCATTTTGGGAACCTGCGATTATATCCCATCCCCCACTTCGCTCAATAATTC
>JAZRXT010000137.1:0-16203 GCA_045600365.1 Kiritimatiellia bacterium
AGCCCTCGGCGGTGAGGCCGAAGAACGTATCCTCGAGCTTGGAATCCTTCGTCATCTGCTCGGCGGGTGTGGTGCCCTTCGGATGGTTGCCGCCGGCGCCGTTGATGAGGATGTCGATGCGGCGCCACTTCTTGAGGATCACCTTCTTCGCGGCCTCGAGCGAGTCCTTGTCGAGCACGTTCGCCTCGACGGCGAGCGTCTCCTTGAGCCCCTTCTTGGCGAGCTTGTCGCAGAACTCCTTCGCCACGTCGCCGCGCAGGTCGAGCACCGCGACCTTCGCGCCATGACGAAGCAGGTCTTCCGTCATGGATGAGCACAGCACACCTGCGGCGCCGGTGCACACGATCACCTTGCCAGCAACGCCCTTGTCCTGAATGGCCTTCATTTCTAAGTCTCCTAGTTTTTCGTTTTTGAGGAAATCGTCACTTCAGATTCTCGAGCGCGGCGCGGATTGCGGAATCAACGGCGGAGGAGAATGCCCGCGAATAATCGCCGTCCGCCGCATCTGCCTCGCCCGCTCCATCGGCAAAACCCGTGACCTCGCGCGTACGGCCGCGCAGCACGTCGACGCTCACCGCGGCGCGCGCGGTGCGCGTGCCCTCCTTGCGGCAGTCGAGGGAAAGATCGCTCACGTGCACCTCGACCGCGGCATCGACAGTGGCCGCACTGGAGGAATTCACCACGTGCCCGAAGCGTCCGTCGGCCTCCAGGCGGCTGCGCAACGGCCCGCGCAGCAGAGCGTCGGGACGGGCGGCGAAGCCATTGCAGGGATCAAACGCCACCGAGCCGTCCGCCCGCCTCACGGCGAACTTCGAACCATTGAACGGCGCCTCCACCGTCACCCCGCCCAGACGAGTGGCACGGTAGGCATTCTCGCGCGTCGTGGGCTTGAGGTCGCTTCGCGGGTTGACGGTCCAGCTCTTCGGCTCCGGCGGCGCGCTTGACAGGCAACCTGCGGCGAAGATGGCGAGCAGCGCTGGAATCAGAATCTTTTCCATGCCACTTCCCACGCTATCTGCCCACGCCAAGGCGGAACGCGCACTTCTCGGGCAGCCCGGCCTCGCGATCGCGCGCCTGCGCCCGGCGCAGATCGTACTCAAGGCGGCGGAAGCGGATGAGGCGTTCGTACGGACTGAAGATCACGTATGACGCACGGGGGTCGCCGTCACGCGGCTGCCCCACCGAGCCAACGTTGATGAAAAGGCGCTGGCCGAGCTCAACGCGGAAGTCGACCGGGTCGTAGTGCTTCACCTCTCCGCCCTGGATGGTGTAGATGACCGGGCAGTGGGTGTGACCGTGGAAACACACCGCGGTCTTCTGATAGTTGAAATTGGCCGAGGCCTGCTGGTTGTCGAACACGTATCCCCAGCGGTCGGGCATGTCAAGCGTCGAATGCACAAGCGTAAAGCCCATTATCGGCTTCTGCAGGGGAAGATCGTGCAGCCACTGCAGATCCTCGGGCGAGAGCTGCTCACGCGTCCAGCGCACCACGCTGGCCGCCATGGGGTGGAAGTCGGACAGATCCGTGTCGAGGTACGAGACGTAGTGGTCGTGGTTGCCGCGCACTGTCGGGCAGTGCAGCTCGTCGCGGACCACGCGAATGCACTCGGCAGGAGCCGCGTTGTACCCCACAACGTCGCCAACCGACACGAAGTCGGTCACTCCAAGCGAACGGGCATCCTCAACAACCGTGTTGAGGGCATCGATATTGGCGTGAATGTCGCCAAGTATGGCGTATACCTTTGACATTAGCTTTTAAGCACCACTGCCGCCGCGAGCTGAAGATCGTCCGCCGTCGTGATCTTCAGATTCGGCTTTTCGTTCTCGCAAATGCGCACGCTCTCGCCCAGACGCTCGACCGCGGAGGCGTCGTCGGTGACCTCGTCGCCTGACTTGGCCAGCTCCTCGTACGCGCGGCGCAGAACCGCGGCGCTGAACGCCTGCGGCGTCTGAACCTCCCAGAGCTTGGAACGGTCCTCCGTGCGCGTCACCACAGTGCCCTTTTCCACGTACTTGATGGTGTCGCGCACCTTGCGGCCGACCACCGCCGCCCCACTTCTGCGGGCCAGGCGCACAACCTCGGCGATGGTGGCTGCGGTGACACATGGACGGGCTCCGTCATGGACCACGAACATCCGCGTGTCGGGATCGGCTGCCTCCATTCCGTTGACAACTGAATCCTGCCGGCGATGGCCACCAGCGACCACCGTGCGCAGCTTCGAAATGCCAAACATGCGCGAAACGGCCTTGGCGGCAACCAACTGGTCCTTGCGGACAACCAGCACGATGTCGTCAATTTCAGTACAGCGCTCGAACGCAAGCAGACTCCATGCCACCACTGGCTTGGAGCCAAGACTGAGGAACGCCTTGTCCGTTCCCGAGCCCATTCGCTCGCTTTTTCCCGCTGCAACTATTATCGCCGTTACCATATCACGCAATCCTGCCTTTCGCAATGTTCATAGATTATACCATAAAATTTGTCATTCGTCCAGCATTCCAGCATAGACAATTCTCCGCACCTTCATCGTCGACGTCCGCTCCAGGGGCTCGAAGCGCACCTCAATCTTACGGGGCAGCTTGTAATCCGCCAGATTCGCCCGGCAAACCACGTGCACGTATTCGCGTATGGTGGATGCCACCTCCTCCCGCGATGGCTCGCCGCCACCGAAGTGCGCACGCACCGCATCCGCATCGGGAACCACAATGCAACCCACATGCTCACCGGTCTCGGAGCCGACCCGGTAGCCAAGCACTATCGCATCGGCTATCATCGGGGAACGCTCGAGCGTCCGCTCGATCTCCTCGGGATAGATGTTCTTCCCCTCACGGTTGACGATGAGCGCCTTGGTGCGTCCGCAGACGGTGATGAAGCCGTCGGGATCGGCACGGACTATGTCGCCCGTATGGTAGAATCCCTCGTCATCGAACGCCGCCGCCGTTCCCTCGGGATTGTTCCAGTAGCCGCGGGAGACATTCGGGCCCTTCACCAGCAGCTCCCCGGCGCCGGTAGGATCCTGGTTGACGATGCGCCACTCCATTCCATCGAGTACCGGCCCGACGCTCCCTATTCGGTAGCCCCGTAGCGGAGGATAGGCAACACCAGGGGCGCACTCGGTTATGCCGTACCCCTCCAGAACGTCAAGCCCCAGCGAACGCAGCCCTCGCAGCGTTGCGTGGGCCGTGGGGGCGCCCCCAATGCCGATGATTCTCATCCTGCCGCCGAATCGGGCCAGCACCCTGCGCGTAACCAGGCGGCGCAGCAGCGGAAGGCGCAGCAGAAATCCTGCCAGTGGAGAGCTCGAAATCGAAGCTCCGATGCGCGAATACATCTTCTCCGCCAGCAGCGGCACCGCCAGCAAAACCGTCGGCCTCAGCGCCTGCATATCCTCGGCGATCGTGCGCAGACCGCGCGGGAAGAGTATCGAGGCACCGGCGTGGAGCGACAGCAAGAAATTGCCAGTGAACGAGAAGGCATGGAAGAGCGGCAGCACATTGAAGAAGGAGTCGGAGGAGAAGAACTCCACCCGGGCGAAGGTCTGATCGGCATTGGACGTGAAATTGCCATGTGTGAGCATGGCGCCCTTTGGCCGACCGGTGGTGCCGCTCGTGTAGATAAGCGAGGCAAGAGTGCCCTCGTTCGGGACCCTGGACGCATAGACCCGCTCGGCGGCGGCAATGGCGGCGGCATCGACGGCCTCCAGGCGCGCCGAAAGATCATACACCACCCCCGGCGCGTTCGCCAGGTCCCTGACCGCCGCTTCCACCACATCGCGGCGCCGGGCATCGGCAAAGATGCAGACCGCTCCCGAATCCGCCAGAACATGCGCCACCTCGACCGTACGGAGCTTGGGATCGATCGGCACCACGGTGAGACACGTTCCCGAGGCAGCCAGATAGAGAATCTGCCAGTCGGGGCAGTTCTCCATCATTATCGCCACCCGCACGGGCTCGGCCGGGCACCCGACCAGTTCCCCAAGCAGCGCCACCGCTCGCACCACCCGCTCCCGCGCCTCGGCGTAGGTACGCGAGCGCCAGCCGGCACCATCATGCCAGCGCTGGAACACCGCCTGGGGGGTATCCGACACATTGCGGTCGAAATAACCGCGTATCGTCATCAGCGGTTCCTCCGGAACATTACGACGCCGATGACGAAGAACAGCGCATCTGGCAGCGCCGCCGCCAAAAGAGGCGGCATCATGCCGCGCTTGGCCAGAATCATGCATCCGATCGTGAGGCCGTAGAAACTGAAGAACATCAGCAAGGCGCTGACGATGCCGCGGAACACACTCTGCCGCCCGGAGGCGATGCCGGCCGGAATCGCGAAGAGCGTGATCACGATGCACGCCAGCGGAGAGAACAGCTGGGCCCACAGATCGTATTCGTAGTCGTTGCGGTTGTCGGCGGAGAGATTTGGATGCGTCTTGAGAAAGCGTATGCGATCCAGGGCCGAACAATACGCCCAGTTCTTGTTCTGCAAAAGGAAGTCGCCCGGCCTCTCCGTGAACTCGGGGAATCCGCGCAGCGTGAGTTTGTCGAGTTCGGGAACCGGCGAGGGCATCTCAACGCCATTGCGGTCGAAGTGGAACACGACCGGATTGAGGAAGAACCACTGACCGTCGAGATGTTCGGCGCGGGGCGCGTTGACCGTCATGCGCCGCCCGCCGTCCGGCCAGTCGACCGTCACCTTCACATCCTCCAGCACCGTGGCCTCGGGCGTCACCGTCATGCCCACCTTCCAGGTGCGGTTGGCAACAGGATTGTGGAAGACGATGTCGTCGTGGCGATCCATTTCCGAGACCTGGAAGCGCACTTCGCGGAACTGCTTCGCCCACTGCGCCTTGCTCGGCACGTAGAATTCGTTCACCCAGAAGGTGAAGAGCGCCATCAGCGTCGCCGCCGCCAGGAGCGGCTTGACGATCGTGAAGAAGCCGATGCCGCTGGCGCGCATCGCCGTGATCTCGGAGTGGCGGTGGAAACTCCACATGGTGTAGAGCGTAGCCAGCATCAGGCAGGCCGGCGCCAACCATTCGAAATACGGCGCCAGGTAGCCCGCGAAGTATTCCACCACCAGGCGCCACCCGGGCGCGGCCGAACTCAGGCGGCTAAACGACCCAAAGAGCTCGAACAGGACGTAGATGGATATGAAACCCGCAAGACAGTATGTCAGCGGAACGCAGAATTCGCGGAAGACGTATCTGGTAAGTATTCGCATTCTGCCTCCCCGTCACCGTCTCACCGGGCTAGCCATCCACCGTCCACCGGCAGCACGATTCCGTTGATGTAGTCGGAGGCCCGGGAGCAAAGGAACAGACAGGCCCCGGCGATGTCCTCGGCCGTGCCCCAGCGACCAGCCGGGATGCGCTCGAGAATCTGCCGGCTGCGCGTGGCGTCGGCCCGCAGCGCGGCGGTGTTGTCGGTGGCGATGTAGCCGGGGGCGATGGCGTTCACGTTGACGCCCTTTGACGCCCATTCATTGGCGAACGCCTTGGCGAGCTGGGCCACGCCGCCCTTCGACGCCGCGTATCCTGGCACCGTGATGCCGCCCTGGAACGACAGCAGCGAAGCCGTGAACACGATCTTGCCGTAGCCGCGCGCCACCATGTCTCGTCCGAACTCCCGTGCGAGGATGAACTGGGCGTTGAGGTTGACATCGATCACCTTGTCCCACCACTCGTCCGGATGCTCGGCCGCCGGCTTGCGCAGGATCATGCCGGCGTTGTTGACGAGAATGTCGACCTTGTGATCCTTCTTGACCTTCGCGATGAAGTCGTAGACTGCGGCGCGATTGGAGAGATCGCACTCCTTGGAGGAGGTGCGGATGACGGTGGCGCCGGCCGCCTCGAGGGCATCGGCCATCCCCTTGCCGATTCCGCGATTGGAGCCGGTTACGAGCGCGGTGCGTCCGGAAAGATCGAACTGACTGAAAATCGGATTCATGGCGTCTCCTCTCCTGGATTGTTTACGCGGGATCGTCCGGCAGCCGCGCCTCGGCCCGGCGCAGCAGTTCGCGGTTCTTCTCCACGAGCTGCGGCTTCTTCGCGAACGAGGCGCAGAGCGCGGTCTCGAGCGAGGCGGCCTCGAGCCCGGTGAGACTATACTTGCGGAGGGCGGCCAGCATCATGGTGTTGGCTGCCTTCGGCACGCCGAACTCCTCCGCCATGCCGATCGCCGGCACCTGGTAGAGACGCACGCCGGCGCGGGGACGGCGCGTGATCGGAACCGTGGCGTCGACCACCACCGCGCCGCCATCGGCGACATCGTCGAGAAAACGCTCATAGGAAGGCTGGTTCATGCAGACGAGCACGTCGGGATGCTCCACCGCCGGTGAGCCAATCGCCGTTCCCGACGTCACCACGCTGCAGTTGGCGCTGCCGCCGCGCTGCTCGGGGCCATAGCTGGGGAACCAGAGCGCGTGGCGGCGCTCAAGCCGCGCCGCCTCGGCCACGCAGATGCCGAGCGAGAGTATCCCCTGCCCGCCATAGCCGGCAAACTTGAAACGGCGCTCGGGGACGGTCGGATCATCCGCCGCCGGCGGCGCGCCATCGGCCGCGCCCGCGGCGAAGAGCGCCGACGGGCCGTCGAACTGCGGCACCGGCTTCACGGCCAGGCAGTCGCACTCGATCGGGCCCGGCACGGACTTCGCATCGTCCCGGGTACGGTCGCGCAGTATTCCCAGCGGGAACTCCTTCTCCATCACATTGGCGCAGAATTCGGCACTCTTCGCCGGGCTCATGCCGAAATTGGTGGGACATGGCGAGAGTATCTCCAGAAGCGCATAGCCAAGATGGTCACGCTGGATCTCGAAGAAGCGACGGATTGCAGCCTTAGCCTGCATGATGCGCTTCGTGTCGGCCACCGAGACGCGGGCGATGTACACCGGCGCCTGGAGCTGGTTGAACACCTCGCACACGTGAAGCGGCCAGCCCGTGGAGGCGGGATCGCGCCCGAACGGCGTGGTGGTGGTGCGCTGCCCTTCGAGGGTGGTGGGCGCCATCTGCCCGCCGGTCATGCCGTAGATGGAGTTGTTGATGAAGATGCAGCCGAATCGTTCACCGCGGTTCGCCGCCTGAAAGGCGTTGTTGAAGCCGATGGCACCGAGGTCGCCGTCGCCCTGGTAGGCGATCGTCACCGCGTCCGGCCGCGCCCGGCATGCGCCGGTCGCGGCTGCGGAGGCCCGTCCATGCGCCGCCGAGATGTGGGCCGCGTCCCAGTAGTAGTAGGTGAACACGCCACATCCAACCGGATCGACGAAGATAGTCTGGTCCTGAAGGGCGAGCTCGGCGCAGGCCTCGGCCACCAGCTTGTTGACAATGCCGTGCCCGCAGCCCGGACAGTAGTGCGTCACCCTTGTGTCCTTGCCGCTGCGCGGGAAGGACGGATACATACCCTTCTGCTCGATCGTCTTCATGAATTCTCCTTCGCCGCAGCGACGGCCGCGTCGACCGAAACGACCTGCCCGCCCATGCGATGCACCATCTTGACCTTTGCGGCAAGGTCGCCCGCGCCGCACTTAGCGAACTGTAGCCTCACATCGTCGGCAAACTGCCCCGCGTCCAGCTCGATCGTCACCACCCGCTTGCCGCGACAGGCGGCGGTCATGGCCGCCGCCGGGAACGGGCTGAGGGTGATCGGACGGAAACAGCCAGCCTTCACGCCCTCGCGCCGCAGCGTCTCGGCCGCGGTTCGCGCGATGCGAGAGGAAACGCCGTAAGCCACAAACATCACCTCGGCGTCGTCGGCGAGATACGCCTCGCCCCGCGCGTCCGCCTCCATCGCCTCGTACTTGCGCTGGAGATGCTCGTTGAACGTCTCCTGCGCCGCGGCGTCGAGGAAGATGGACTTCACGAGATTCCCGCGCGTCGCCGCCTCGCCCTGCGCCGCCCATGCCGAGAAGTCCGGCCGCGCCACCTCCCGTTCCGGCAGCGTCACCGACTCCATCATCTGCCCCTGCAGACCGTCGGCAAACACCACGGCGGGCGTGCGCCACTTGACCGACATCTCGAAGGCGTACATCGTGAGGTCCAGCATCTCCTGGGAGCTTGCCGGCGCCACCGTGAAAGTACGGTAGTTGCCGTGGCCGCCACCCTTCACCGCCGGCGTGTAGTCGCTCTGTTCCGGATAGACGTTGCCGAGCCCCGGACCGGCACGGTTCACGTCCACCACCACAGCAGGCAGCTCGGCGCCCGCAAGATAGCTGATGCCTTCCTGCATCAGGGAAAAGCCAGGACCGGAGGTCGCGGTCATGCAGAGCTTGCCCGCGCCGGCCGCGCCGAACATCATGTTCACGCTCGCCGTCTCGCATTCCGCCTGCACAAAAGTGCGCCCCAGCATGGGAAACCACTTCGCCGCCCCGTGGGCGATCTCGCTTGCCGGCGTGATCGGATATCCGAAATAGAGTTCGCACCCCGCGTACAGGGCCCCCATCACCACGGCTTCGTTGCCTTTTACAAACTTGGTCATTGCTCTCTCTCCTGCCTCACGCCTTCAGCACCCGGATGGCATACGGCTCCGGACAGTTGTAGAAGCAGATTCCGCATCCAATGCAGCCTGAACCACCATACGCCGCCGGCCTAATGCCCAAACGATTCATGCCGTCTTTCATCTCCAGACAATGCCGCGGACAGGCCGCGACGCAGCGTCCGCACCCTTTGCAGCAGTCCTCCTCGATTTCCGGGCGAGGAAGCGCCCCCGATTCATTTTCTGACATATTGCCCTCTTGTCGGTATATTATACCAAAAACGAGGGCAATGGACAAGCAAATAACTACTTCCAGTCCCCAAGCTGAAGCACCAAGCCGGAAGCCAATTTCATTTCCAGAAGTCCCAGATTGCGCACACCACGAATGCTATAGCCATTCCGAACAGCACCCCCACCAACACTTCGCGCCGCCGATGGCCGAGCTTCTCCTTCAGCCACGGCGCCTCAATGCGTTCTGATGCCGGCAGTCTCTCGTTCAGATGCGCAATTATCACATTCAGCAACCGCGCATGCTCGCCTGCCTCACGCCTGAAGTTGGCAGCGTCCACCAGCACGATTATCGCCACCCCCGCCGCAATCATCGCATTCGGCGCGTCAAAACCCTCGGTAATGCCAACCGCGCACGCAAGTGCCGAAACCAGCGCCGAATGCGCACTTGGCATACCGCCGGACTCCTTGAGCAGCCCAAGACGCAACCGTCCCTCTCTGAACCATGTCCACGCCACCTTGATCATCTGCGCCCCCCAGAAGGCCACAATCGAGGAAATGAACCAGGGGTGGCGCACTATCTCGAGGAAGTTCACGTGGTGCAGGGCACCGGCAGCAAGAAAAGCACTCATTGATAGAACCAATAGCAGAAGGCGACATGGTCGCCATGGAGGGAAATACTGCACGGCGACTTCACAATCGCCTTGCCGGGAATACGAAACACGGCATCGGTGAACCCGTCTCTAGATATTCGGGAATGCACATGGCCCACCTCCTCGCCATCAATCTCCACATGTAGCTCCAGCGGGTCGGAATAGGCATAATGGTACGACTGGCGCGGATACAGCGCCGACCTTGCATTGAACTTTATGTCCGCAACCGTGCGCATCACGAACACCACATCCTTCCCAGGTTCCAGGGGCAGCGTCATCGAATCGTCGCCAAAGACCACCTTCCCCACATCGAACGCCTTCTGCCCCTCCAGATCAAGCACCATCGCCTGCTGGGGGTACGGACGCAGATGGTACCTTGTCGCTATCTCGTATGCGTACTTCGCCTCGTCCTTTTCATAACCAACGTCGATGCGCGCAACCAGCTTCTTGCCTTCAAGCGCCTTCGTGCCACCATTGGCGGTGGATGGATGCGGCTCAAGTGCGCGGTTGAACGCCTCCCATTTCGCAAGCGACACGTCAATGCCGTCCGGACCAACCGCGATCTGCCTTCCCTGCAACTCGCGGAATCCCTCCGGAAACTTGTCGTCGCCGGCAAAGAGCCAGTAGTCGAAGCGTGTTTTCCGCTCGCGCTTCAGAATCTCAAGATTGCCCTCTAGCGACTTGGCCTTGAATTCCGGCGAATAGATCCCTGCCAAATGGGCACAGCGGCGCCCAGGCAGATTGTAGGCGATGCCGCACCAGCCGGTGACGCCGAAGGCGACATTCTGCGGCAGAATGCGCTCGAGGTCCCGTCCGAACGCAGGCAGATGCTCGCTATCCTCGCAGCAGGCGCTGAACGTGGCGTAGAAGACCGGGCATGTGGCCAGCGAAAACAGCAGCGGCACCGCTATGATCGCCGGAGCACCCGGAATCTTCCCCCGCAAGCACCGGTACGCCCAGACCATTCCCTCGGCCCCGAAGATGATGAAGGCAGGCATGATCCAGGCAAGATAGCGGTCCATGTTCGTGTTCTGCCACCCGCTCGCCGCCACGTTCAGAAGACCGCCGCCGAATGCCAGCCAAATCACCATCTCCCGCGAGATCCCCCTTTTCCGCCAGTCATGCACCAGCGCACCGCACCAGACGAGCACAGCACCCAGAAAAGGAATCATGAAGAGTTGCCGGGGAGAAGTGTGGGCCTGCCCCAGAACCAGCTCCTTGAACATGTCAACCAGAACGTCGGCAGTGGTCATTACCGCCACGGCAAAGGGCAAAGTGGAAAAATGCCCCTTGTTGGCAACCGAAGAGAACTGTGCGTGACCAGTGAGCGCGAAGTTGAGCGCAAACACGCCCGCCACACTGGCCAGCGCCAGCACCGCCACAACTAGATCACGCCATTCGCGCCTGGGATTGCACATCCATACCAGGGCGAACGCAATGGCACAGACCATTCCCTCGGGACGGATCCATGGTGCCACCACCAGCACCGCGGCATAGAGTAGAAAACGTCCATCCGCCAGTCCTGCGGCCAACAGCCCGGACCAGGCCAGCCACATTCCGATGTCGCTCTGCGCCAGCGCACAATATGCGCACTGCGGGAAAACCGCCAGCATCACGCCGGCCACAACGCGGGTTGCATGGTCAGCAAAGCGACGCCAGATGAAAACACCCCAGCCAAGGAGAAAGACCAGGTAGAAAACCACGTTGAGAGCGAACCCCGCCGCACATAGCGAATCCCCCCTGGCACCCAGCAGATAGGGGATGGCCAGAACAAATGGATACAGAACCGAGGTGGTGCCGGTGCAAAGTGCCGAACCTGCTGAATATGAAAACGGATGCCCCTCGGCCACTCGGGCAGCCGCCTGGAAATAGAGCGGTGTATCTGGCTGGGGAATGGCAAGCGGACCCGCCCCGTTCACCAATGCCGCCGCCAGGTAGTAGCAGGCGATATGAACTAGGCCAAAGCATAAAAGAAGGGCGACGAAGCGCCGCCCTTCTTTCAGATCTTCGAGCCACTTAGGCATTATGCTCAGCCACCGGTCGTCGTGGTGGTGGTCTTCGTGAGCGTGTGCTCATAACCCGAGTCCTGCGAGTTGCAGGTAGGATCGGAAGTGTCATTCGCGGGAAGAGAGTACTCACCGCCAGCGGGGCACTTGGGCGTGACCTTGATATACTTGTCGCTACCAATGATGTCGGACCAGCCAGGCGACGCAATGCCCTTGAGCTTCGCCTGCTCAACCGCGCTCTGGATCTGCTTCAGGTTCGAGATGCAGGCGTTCATCTGCGAGGTCTTGCGATAGGTTACGAAGTTCGGGATCGCGACAGCTGCCAGAATGGCGATGATTGCGACCACGATCATGATTTCAACTAGCGTGAAACCCTTCTTATTGATCTTCATGGTTGTTTTTCCTTTCTTAATAGTCGCAATCGGCACCATGCCGGTCGCTTAACTCTTTGTTTGCAAATTGCGTGCCAACTCTCACCGCTCAGGAATAAATCGGCAAATCAAGAAAAAAACAGGCGTGGCACGGCGTCCTAAAATCCCATTTGTGAGAATTTTTTGCATTTCTGCGAACTAGAACTGTGAAATTCAGTCATCAGAGAGCTTGCGGTAGAGGGTGCTCAGGTTCACCTTCAGCGTTTCCGCCGCCTTCTCCTTGTTTCCGTTGGTGGTGGAAAGAATATGTTCAATGTACTCTCGCTCCTTCTGCTTGAGAAAGCTCTTGAGCGAGGTATTTGCCGCCATGCCATCCATCGTGCCGGCTCCGTCCCCATGCGACTTGTGGGCAAGTAGCTTGGGCGGCAGCAGATCCTTCGTGATGCTACCATCGTCGGGAAGGAACGTGAGCGCATGCCGGATGGCGTTTTCAAGCTCGCGGACGTTCCCCGGCCAGTCGTAGGAAGTGAGTATCTTGGCGGTTTCCGCGTCAATCGTGGGGATGGGGCAGCCTGGCGGCGTCTCGGTGCGAATGAAATGCAGGGCGAGGGGAATGATGTCCTCCGTGCGCTGGCGCAGCGGCGGAATGTCGATGGTGATCACGGCGAAGCGGTAGTAGAGGTCGCTGCGGAACGTTCCCTTGACGACCGCCTGCTCAAGATCGGCATTGGACGCCGCAATGACGCGCACGTCGACCGGAATATCGTGCGTACCACCAACGCGACGGATCTCGCGCTCCTGGAGCACGCGCAGCAGCTTGCCCTGGAGAATGAGCGGCATCGACGAGATCTCGTCAAGGAAAAGCGTACCGCCGTTGGCGGTCTCGAAAAGCCCCTCCTTGTCGGCATAGGCACCGGTGAAAGACCCCTTCACATGGCCGAACATCTCGCTTTCCAGCAGGTTCTCGGGCAGAGCGGCGCAATTGACCGCCACCCAGGGCTTGGACGCGCGCGGCGACGAGTTGTGGATCGTGCGCGCCACCACTTCCTTGCCGGTGCCGCTCTCGCCGTTGATCAGCACGGTGGCGGCAGTGGGCCCAACCTTCTGGATGGTGTCGCATACCTGCTTCATGACCTGGGAGCTCGCGATGAAATTCTCGAAGCTGTACCGGAGGGGAGCGTCTGCCCCCAGCACGGTCGCGACAGAGGCATTCTTGGCGATCTTCTCCTCGGCGCGCTTCAGGCACGAAATCATGTCGTCGACCTTGAACGGCTTGGTCAAATAGTCGAAGATGCCGCACTTCATCGCCTCGATGGCGGTCTCGACGCTCGCATACGCCGTGAGCAGCACCACCGGCATATCAGGACACAGGGTGTGAATCTCCTTGAAGAGCTCCATTCCGTCCATCGGCGCCATGCGCAGGTCGGTGATGGTTATGTCGATTCCGCCAGCCCGCACCAGCTCAAGTGCGGACGGTCCGTCACCGGCGGTAACGACCTCGTAGCCATTGGGTTTAAGCAGACTCTGCAGCAACAGCAGAATCCGGGGCTCATCATCAACAACAAGAATCTTTGACATTTTTTCAACCTTGGAATTTGATCCGGGACGCAAGTTTGGCAAGTTCGTCCATATCGCCCTTCTGGCTTGCGAAGTCAAGCTTGCCGCCCTCCGCGCCCGCATACCGCGGGACAATGTGGAAATGGACGTGCATAACACTCTGCCCAGCGCACTCGCCGTTGTTCTGGAGGATGTTGAATCCATCGCAGGGAAGCGCCGTCTTCAGATGGGCCGCCACCTTCTTCACCCTGGCGATCACCGCGGCGAGCGTATCGTCCGGCGTGTCGACGAGGCCGGCGCTGTGCGCCTTTGGAATCACCAGCGTATGGCCGGGAGAACAGGGGTTGATGTCGAGATAGGCGAGCACAAGGTCGTCCTCATAGACCTTGAACGACGGGATCTCTCCGGCGGCGATGGCGCAGAAAACGCAGTTGTTCTTCATGCTACGCCTCCACCGGACGGTACTTGGGCACAAGCGTCTTCATAATCGTCCAGGCCAGCAGATAGGCCACGGCACAGCAGCAGAAGACGATCATGTAGCCGGCGGGCTTGCCCGCGAAGCCGCAGAACGAGAACGCGGCACCCTGCGACTCGGCATAGGTGAAGAGCGCTCCCGCCCCCTTCTGGATGAAGAAGGAGCCAAGGCCGCCCGCCATCGCGCCGATGCCGGTGATGGAGGCGATCGTCGACTTGGGGAACATGTCGCCCACCGTCGAGAATATGTTCGCGCTCCAGGCCTGGTGCCCAGCCGCCGCCAATCCGATCAGAATGGCGGGAAACCACACCGAGACGCCGGAGAGCGGCTGCGTGACGAGTGCCGCCAGCGGGAAGAACGCGAAGATCAGCATCGCGCGCATCCGGCACATGTACGGATTGCCGCTGAACAGCCCCTTGTTGATGAAGATCGTCGGCAGCTTGCAGCCATAGATCGACACCACGGTGACGATCAGGTAGAGCGTGAAGATGAGCGTCTGGCCCATGCCGGTGGTCGGACCATGGCCAAGTTCCTTGAAGTAGGCCGGCGCCCAGAAGAGATAGAACCACCACACGCCGTCGGTGAAGAACTTGCCGACGATGAAGCTCCAGGTCTGACGGAAGGTGAAGCACTTCAGGAACGAAATCGGCTTCTCGTCCGCATCTGGCGCCTTGACGGACGCAGCCTCGGCATCGTCCTGGGACACGTAGTCGAGCTCGGCCTTGTTCACGAACTTCGACTGCGCCGGCTTGCTGTACAGCCACTGCCAGAAGAACATCCACACAAAGCCGGCGCCACCGATGATGATGAACGCAAGCTCCCAGCCACAGGCCTTGGCCAGCAGCGGAATCGTGAGCGGTGCGGCAAGCGCACCCACCGAGGCGCCGGAGTTGAAGATCGAGGTGGCAAAGGCACGGTCACGCTTCGGGAAGTACTCCGCCGTCACCTTGATGGCGGCAGGGAAGTTGCCGGCCTCGCCGAAGGCCAGGGCAATGCGGCAGGCGAGGAACAGCCACATCGAAACGCCCGCCACGCCCGCAGCCAGCGCACTGCCGGCCTTCACCGCGCGCAGCGCCTCGACCGAATCGATCCCATCCACGAACCAGCAGGTGGCAATGCCGCAGCCAGCATGTAGGCAGGCCGCCAGCGACCATACGAAGATGGCCCAGAGATATCCCTTCTTCGTACCCATCCAGTCGATGAACTTGCCTGCGAAGAGACAGGCCACCGCGTAGATGAGCGAGAACCAGGCAGTGATGGTGCCGTAGTGGTTGTCGTTCCAGTGGAATTCTGGCTTGATGAAGTCCGGAAACGTCAACGACAGCACCTGCCGATCCAGATAGTTTACGGTGGTGGCGGCAAACAACAGTATGCAGATCACCCACCGGAACTTCGTCATTTTACTTTCGTTCATCTACTTCTGACCTTTCTGTTTCTTGATTCTGCGCCGCCAGCGTCCAGGAACTCCTGCACCTTCTCCATCGTCTCGGCGCTGAGAATGTGCTCCATCAGGCACGCATCCTTCTCCGCATTGCGAGCGCTCACGCCCAGTCGGAGCAGGAACTCCCTGAGCACACGGTGCCGGTTGAGCACCAGCGCCGCCACGCGCACGCCCTTGCGGGTGAGATTGATGTTGCCATACGGTTCCTGGTCGACCAGACCGAGCTTCTTCAGCTCGCCAATGGCCTTGACAACACTCGGCATCTTCACCCCAAGACACTGGGCGACATCACGAACCCGCGCCGCGCCATTGTCGCGGATCAGTATCTGTATTGTCTCCAGGTAGTCTTCGGATGATTTTGTCATTGCGGTATATTATACCATCTTTTCGCTAAAGTTCAAAGCAAAAAGGTAGAAACAAGTTTAAACGAGTTTAAATAGGGCGCATCTGAGTAATTCACCACATCCTTCCTTCCCTTCCGGCACGGGCGGGGTACCCGTCGTCCGCACACCTCACCACAACCCGATAACATCAACATTAACATCAACACCCGCGTCAACATCAATATCAATATCAACATCAATATCCGCGTCAATATCCGCGTCAACACCCAAGTCAACACCCGCGTCAACATCCCGTTCCGTCCGTGTACGATTCAATTGTTCCGAAACAAAATCCAACTTTCTGCTTGAACTTTCCCATCGGACCTGCTATACTGTTATCCGTCGAACCACAGGATCACCAGATGAACCATAGCATTACCCGATGAACCGCAGGATTACCCGATGAACCACAGGATCAGAAACCGCCTCGTCGCCCATGGCCACGCGCTCGCCCCGTCAGCGGAGGAGCCATGCGCGGCCGCGGGCGCACACGCCGCCGCAGACGCGAAACCATTCTTCGAGTGGTTCGTGCAGGACGTGCTCGGCCTCGACTCGGATGAGTACCGCCGCGGCTTCTGGCGCGAAGCCCGCCGCTCGGGCCATTCGATCGGCCACACCCCGCGCACGTTCAG
>JAZRXT010000138.1:0-12830 GCA_045600365.1 Kiritimatiellia bacterium
CGGCAAGCAGATGTCGATCGACGCGGATATGCGCGCGGGGGCGATAGACCAGGATACTGCCAAGGCCCGGCGCGCCGAACTCGCCCAGGAGAGCCAGCTCTACGGCGCCATGGACGGCGCGATGAAGTTCGTCAAGGGCGATTCGATCGCCGGTCTCATCATTACCGCCATCAACATCGTCGGCGGCATCCTGATCGGCATGCTGATGTTCGACAAGGACGTCGCCTGGTGCGTCAAGCGCTTCGGCGTGCTCACGATCGGCGATGGCCTCGTCTCGCAGATTCCGGCGCTGCTGATTTCCATCACCTCCGGCGTCATCGTTACGCGCGTGGGCGAGGAGAAGGCCAAGCCCCTCGGCCAGGACATTGTCAACCAGATCTTCGCGCAGCCGAAGTCGCTCCTCCTCGGCGCGGCGATGGTGGCGCTGATCGGCCTCATCCCCGGCTTCCCCAAGGTGCAGCTCTTCGGTCTCGCCGTGGCGGTGGCCATCGTCGGCTGGTCGCTCAAGAAGAAGGTCGAGGCAGCCAAGGCGGCGGCCGAGAAGGGTGAAGATCCGCTGGCGGCAGCTGCGCCCAGCAGTGAACCTGGGGCGCCGCCGAAGAAGCGGAGGAAGGACGGCGACGACTTCGCGATGGTGACCCCGCTGATGGTCGACATCGATGCCGGGATTCGCACCTCCCTCACCTATGAAGACCTGAACGACAAGATAATGGACATCCGCCGTGCGCTCTACCACGATCTCGGCGTGCCGTTCCCCGGCATCAACCTCTCGCTCAACACCTCGCTCAAGGATGGCCGCTACCGTCTGCTCGTCAACGAAGTGCCTGTTTCCGAGGGGGCTCTTCGCGCGGGCTACGTGTTCGCGCTCGAAAGTCCCGAGAACCTCGAGGCAACCGGCATCGCCTTCGAGAAGGGCAAGCCGTTCATCTCCGGCTACGATACCTGCTGGGTGAAGGAGGAGGACAAGTCGAAGCTCGACGACGGCGGAATCCGCTGGCTGGATCTCAACGGGGTGCTCACCTATCATCTGTCGGGCGTACTCCGCCGCTACGCCAACGAGTTCCTCTCCATCCAGGAGACCCGCCTCCTCCTCGACCACATGGAGAAGGACGCCCCCGAGCTGGTGCGCGAGGTGCAGCGCGTGCTGCCGATCCAGAAGATCACCGATGTGCTCCAGCGTCTGGTGCAGGAGTCCATCTGCATCCGCGATCTCAAGCGCATCATGCAGACCCTCATCGAATGGGGGCAGAAGGAGAAGGACACGGTGCTGCTGGTCGAATACGTGCGCAGCTCGCTTTCCCGCTACATCTCCTACAAGTTCTCGGGCGGGCAGAACATCATCGCCGCCTATCTGCTCGACCCCGCGCTGGAGGAGAGAATCCGCAAGAACGTGCGCCAGACCTCCAGCGGCAGCTATCTGGCAATGGATCCCCAGACCGTTCGCGCCATCCTCGCGACGGTCAAGAAGACCATCGGCGACCTCTCGAAAATCCCCCAGAAGCCGGTTGTCGTGGTTTCGGTGGACATTCGCCGCTATTTCCGCAAGATCGTCGACAAGGACTACTACGAGCTTCCGGTGCTTTCGTTCCAGGAGCTATCGTCCGAGATCAACATCCAGCCGCTTGGCCGCCTGAAACTATAACCACACCTGCAACATGCAATGAACTGGCTACTCAAAATAACCGAAGGTCCGGCGAAGGGCGCGGAAATCGCGCTCGTCTCCGGTACCCGTGTCAAAATCGGGCGCGGCGAGGCGTGCGACGTGGTGCTGTCGGACCAGTCCCTCGCAGAGACGGCGTTCGAGCTTGATGTTTCGGACGCAGCGGTCACGATGCTCACCCCCGATGGGCGTACGTCCATGCTGAAACCGTTCGAGGCGCATGGATTCGGCACTAGCGCCTTTGCCATCGGTCCTGCCGACGGCCCCTGGGATCCGATAGTGGCTGCCCCGCCGGATGAGCCGCCGGCATCGGAGGAGGCCCCGGCGGAGGAGAATTCGGAAAAGAAGGAAGAGACATCCGCGCCGGCAGAGGAGGTGGAACCTCCGGCGAAGGAACAGGAACCGACCGCCCCTGTAGAGGAGAAGCAGAAGGGGAAGGGAATCGGATGTCTGCTCGGCAGTCTGTTCTTCCTCCTGCTGCTGGCATTTCTGGTGTGGTGGCTCTGGCCGCGCTACAAGGAGCCAGCGCTGAGAATGTGGCGCTCGTGGAGGGCCGACGCCCCCTGTTCCGGCAAACCGGCTCCCGCCGCCGAGCAGAAGGTGCCGCTCGGCCTGATGGCGCAGCAGTATGGCCTTGAACTCGTCGAGAAGGAGGGGGAGCGGCCGCTGCTGAAGGGCAATCTCCGCCGCCGCACCGAGCGGATGGCGTTGAGGGCGCTCGCTCTGGCGTCCGACCCGGAATGCGCATTCGACCTTACGGACGACGAATCGCTCAGGACGGCGGCGGACGAGCTGCTGTTCGTGGTCACCGAAGGGGCGATCAAGGCGACTGCGGCTTCGAACCGCGTCGTCACGCTCGCCGGATACGCGCCCAATCCCCAGGCCCTTGAGATGGCCATTCGCGCGCTGAACGCCGACGTGCCGGGAATCGACCGTCTCGTCACCACCTCCATCACTGTTGGCGGCACTGCGCCAAAGGATGTGGCGAGTTCGTCCTTTGTGCGCGGGAATGACGATGGTGTGGACAATGCCTCCGCCCCGGACGCTGCTCCTGCAAAGCTTACGTTGCCGATCGCCGGAATACTCGCGGTGCCATACCCGTGCGTGGTCATGAACGACGGCCGCCGTCTGCTGGAGGGCGCTCCGATCGGCAGTGCCACGATAGTGAAGATCGAGGTGGACCGCATTGTGCTTGCTGATGGCGGCGCAACATTTGAATGGAGACCCTGAGGCAATGGAGCTGCTAGAGATAGAAAAAGAACTCGCCGGACCAGACTGCGAAGCCGCGCTTGCCCGCCACGACGCGGCGCTGCTGGCGCTTTCGGAGCGTCTGGACCGGTCGATGCGTTCGGGCATGGCCCCGGACGAGTTCCACAGATGCGAAGCGCTCGCGGATGCGGTGGTCGTGGCCCGCAAGCTGCTACGGCTCGCCATCAGGGACAAGGAGAACAGCTAGATGATTTCGTAGCCGGCCGAGTGGTCGGACATCGAAGAAACAACCAACCAAGGACAAACAAAATGATAGAGCTCAATCATACGCCAGGAACTAACGTTGAAGTGGTTGACAACACCAACACGATCACTCGTGTTGATGACGTCGGTCTCGACAAGGTCATCCACACCGACAACGTCTACAATGCGTTGTTCAATGCCGCCAAGACGATGGAGGACCGTCTGACCGCTTCCCTGAAGACCTACCAGGAGCATCCGGACGTGCAGGCCAACCTGCAGCAGCTCCAGTACGACCTGCAGCAGTGGAACCTCGCTCTCACCACGATGACCAACATCCAGAAGAACATGGCGGACGCGCTCAACTCGATCGCCTCGAACTTCAGGTAGGTTTTCCCGATGTTCGACCTGACGCCGGAGGAAGCCAGGCTTCTACTCAACGTCGCGTTGATGGCGACCGGAAGGAACCGCTTCAAGTCCGCCGCGAAGATATTCGCGGTGCTGGAGCGGTTTCGTCCGGAATCGCCCTCGGTGTCGTCGGGCAAGGCGATCGCGCTGATCAGCGCGCAACAGTTCGAGGCCTGCGTCGAGTATATCGACGGGGAGGCGCTTGTGCGCTTCCCGGGCAATGCAATGCTCTTGGCCTTCAAGGGAATGGCGCTTCTTCGTCTGGGACGCATGGAGGAGGCGCGTGAACCGCTGGAGGCCGCGGCAGCTCAGGATGGTGACGCTGCGGCGGCGCAACTGGCGAAAGGACTTCTGGAAGGGTGAAGACGTTATATCTTACACTACTTGAAAGGAATGGCAAATGACAGAAGCTGCAATTGTAGAGGCTGTGCGCGCGGCGTGCATGACAGGGCGCACAGACCAGGTCGAGCAGGTGGCCAAGGTGGCAGACCCAAGTGTGGTGGCGAGGTTTCAGGCGGCGATGGAAGTACAGGAGCCGACCCCAATCCCGTTCGCCCAGCAGGTGGCGGCCACGTTTGACGCAGCGCAGGGCAACCATCAGGGCATTCTCCACCGGATACGCGCCCTTACCGAGCTCTCGCACGTGAAGGGACCGTCCGCAGGCATCCTCACCGAGCTTCAGTACGAGGTGGCGAATCTCTCGTTCCAGCAGGAAGTCGTCACCAACATCGCCAAGAAGGCAAGCGACGCGGTAAGCACGCTCGTGAAGAATGGCTGAGGAAGGAGAGGCGTAGATGAGAAAGGCATTGATGATGGCGGCGCTTGCCGTGCTTGTCGGGTGCGACAAGCAGGCGACGCTATTCTCCGGGCTGGAGGAGAGCCAGGCGAATTCCGTGGTGGCGGCGCTGATGGACGAGGGAATCGCCTGCGAGAAGCTGCCTGGCGACGAAGGTACATGGAACGTATCGATCAGCCAGAGCCGCTTTGCGGCGGCGGCGAATCTCTGCGAGCGCAGAGGCATCCCGCGGCGCAAGTTCAACGGTGTAGGCGACGTCTTCAAGAAGACGGGTATGGTCAGTTCGCCTTCGGAGGAGCGCATTCGCTTCATGGACGCGATCGCCCAGGACCTCTCGCGCACTATTTCGATGATCGATGGCGTCGTCGACGCACGCGTTCACGTCGTGCTGCCGGAGAATGATCCTTTTGCCAAGAATACGCTGCCGAGCTCGGCAGCGGTTGCCATTCGCTCCCGTTGGGACGCTGATCTGGGCGACGTGGTGCCGCAGATCAAGTCAGTGGTCAAGAACGCCATCGAGGGACTATCCTACGAGAAGATCACGGTGACGATTTTCAAGGACATCCCTCCAAGGAGATGACCGCAGGTGGAAGCCGATGACAGACAGTTTCTTCTAACCGCCGCGTGGCTCTTCGCCAGGCACGGTCAGGAATCGCGCGCACGCTCGCTCTGCGAGGCGCTGGTGGAGGACGATCCTGCCGACGGCGTATCCGCCGCCGCCCTGGCCGAACGCATGCTGGAGGACCATGAGCCAGAGGCTGCGCTCACGGTGCTGAACGCAGCCCGCTTCCCACGCGAGCTCGCCCGGGCGGAGGCGCTGCTGGAGACGCGGGCACTTCGCGAACTTGGCCGCAGGAGCGATGCCGAGCGGCGCTGGCGGCGGTACGTGGAAAGCGCCAAGGGCAAGGCGAGGAACTGGGTTGGCTGAACGAGGTTGAACCATGACGATGGAAGAGGCAAGAGCGCTGGTCGCGGGGCCGCTGTGGCCGATGGTGAGGGATTCGTTCCTCTCCACGGGCGAGTTCTGCGTCTATCCCACGGGTGACATGCGCCGCATCGGATACCTCGATGGTGAGACTCGCCGCTCGATCGAATTGTGGAAGGAGGCGCTGGCCAAGGCCGACGGCTGGAAGAAGATAGTCTCCGGTGAGGAGGTGCGTTCGCTTCGCGCCGCCTATCCTGGCGTCTATCCCGAGGTGTTCCGATACCAGATATACTTTTCCCGCTGGCAGGAGGAAATCGCCGCCGGCGCTTTTCCCGATGGCGCGATGCGCCAGCTGCTGCGCCTTCGCTTCCCCGACGCGCTTGCGCTGCTTGACGCCTGAAAGACACTTTGACATAAAACGACGATTACGGAAACACCATGCTTCTACTCAAACGAAAGTCATTTGAAGTTGAAAGCTCCACCCCGCTGGTGACGGCGGATGAAGCGGCGTCGGTCGCCAGGGCCGAGGACGTCATCGCGGCCGCGGAGGCGGAGGCGGCGAGGATTGTCGAGATTGCCGGCAAGGAGCGTGAAGAGGAGAGAAAACGCGGCTACGAGGATGGAATCGCCGAGGGGCGGGCCGAGATCCTCGCGCAGAAGTTGGATCTCGTCGACGAGTCGGTGCGGTATATGGAGTCAATCGAAGGCAAGGTCACCGACATCGTGGTCAAGGCGCTTAGAAAGTGCGTCGTCGAGATCGGCGACCGCGAGCTGGTGGCGCAGATAGTCAAGAGGTCGATGCTCGCGGTAGTCCGTAACCAACGCCAGATAACCATCAAGGTCAATCCTGAAATGGTTCCGGTGGTGAAGGAACGGTTGCAGTCAATTCTTGCGGACTTCCCTTCGGTGTCTTTCGCCGATGTGGTCGACGACGCGCACCTCGCCGCCACCGCGTGCGTGGTGGAGACCGAGGCCGGTATCGTCGAGGCCTCGATCGAGGGGCAGCTTGCCGCGATCGAGAAGTCGGTGAGGAAGGGTTTCTCCAGGGAGTGAGAGCTTTGAATCCGTTCGATTATATAACCCAGGTCATAGACCGTGCCGTGGAGGATTCCCAGCCCGTGGAGGTCAAGGGCAGGGTGATCCAGGTGATCGGTACCATCATCAAGGCGTCGGTGCCTGGCGTTAAGGTCGGCGAGATCTGCATTCTCCGCAATCCGTGGGAGGACTTCGAGGTGCAGGCCGAAGTGGTTGGGTTCACGCGCGACGCGGCCCTGCTCACCGCGCTGGGGCAGATGACCGGCATCTCCGCCCAGACCGAGGTCATACCGACCAGGCGTGTACACATGGTGCCGGTTGGTGACTCCCTGCTGGGACGTGTGGTTGACGGCCTCGGCCGCCCGATCGATGCCGACAAGGGACCGATTCGCCCCGAGGCGTACTACCCGGTGTTCGCCGACCCCCCATCGCCGCTGGAGCGCAAGATCATCTCCAGACCGATTTCGCTCGGCATCAGGGCCATTGACGGCATGCTCACCTGTGGCGAGGGCCAGCGTATGGGCATCTTCGCCGCCGCAGGCGGCGGTAAGTCCACCCTGCTGGCATCAATCATCCGCAACACCGAGGCTGAGGTGTCGGTGCTGGCCCTCATCGGCGAGCGCGGACGCGAAGTGCGCGAGTTCATCGAGAAGGATCTGGGGCCAGAGGGCCTCAAGCGCGCCGTGGTCGTGTGCGCCACTTCTGACCGTAGCTCGATGGAGCGTCTGAAGGCGGCCTACGTGGCCACGTCGATCGCGGAATTCTTCCGCGACAAGGGCAAGAAGGTTCTGCTGATGATGGACTCGGTTACCCGTTTCGGGCGCGCCCAGCGCGAAATCGGCCTCGCGGCCGGCGAACCGCCCACCCGTCGCGGTTTCCCGCCCAGCGTCTTCTCCGAACTGCCGAAGCTGATGGAGCGGGCCGGAAATTCCGCTAAGGGCTCCATCACCGCGCTCTACACGGTGCTCGTCGAGGGTGACGACATGACCGAGCCAATTGCCGACGAAACCCGCTCGATCCTTGACGGCCACATCATCCTCTCCCGCAAGCTCGCCTCGATGAACCACTATCCCGCGATCGACATCCTGGCCTCGATATCCCGCTGTCAGAGCGCGATCGTTCCCAAGGATCACAAGCAGGCCGCAGCCAAGCTGCGTGAGATTCTCGCCAAATACCAGGAGGTCGAGCTCCTGCTCAAGATCGGTGAATACCAGAAGGGCGCGGACCGCGCCACCGACGAGGCGATCGCCAAGATCGACGGCGTCAACGCCTTCCTCTGCCAGGGGCTTTCCGAGCGTCCCGAGTACGATGACACCATTAGCAAGCTGATTTCCTGCGTCTAGTCGCAGATCATTACCTGAACAATCATGGCATACGCCCTCCAGAGCATGTTGAAGATTCGCGCAATGCGCGAGGATCGAGCGGGCACCGAGCTTACCGGTGCCCGTCGCGAGCGCTCTGCCGCCGAGCGCGTCATGGAGGAGAAGAAAGAGACGCGCGCGAAGTTCGAATCCACCAAGGAGGAGCGCCGCGATCGAGTCTACGATGCCGTAATCGGGCGCGTGGTCTCGATGGAGGATCTGGACAAGGCGCGTGACGCCGTAACGCGCATCGACGAGGAGAGCATGCTTCTGGCGGAGGCAGAGCGACAGGCCGCCGACGATCTGCAGAAGAAGTCCGACGCCGCCGAAAGCGCGCGCATCCGCTACGTGGACGCCGCCAAGAACAAGTCGAAGATCGAACAGCATCGAGCCGCGTGGGCAGAGGAGGACCGCAAGATGCAGGAAATGATGGCTGATGCCGAGATGGAAGAATTTACTGGAAGAAAGATGATTTCCGATGATGACGATTCCCTCGATTGATATTGGCGGGTTTTCGCCAGTGGTACTGGACCTAGACCCCACTTCGACGCCGGTGACTGCGGCATCGAACGGCGTTGCGTCCTTCTTGGCTGCCATGTCGCATCCCCTGGCCGAGAATGCAGCCCTCCAGAGTGCCTTGTCGGCGTGCGTGGTGTCGCTTGAAAAGGCCAGCCAGTCTGTAACGGAGGCCACCCCTGTTCCGTCGAATTCCCCTACGCCCACCGCCGGGGCGGATGCGCCATCGCCAGTGACTTCGTCTGAACACCTCCCCGCTGAAACCGTGCAAGCTCATCCTGCGGTGACAGAGGTGCCAAACCAGGTTGAGACGGTGAGATGCCATTTGGTCGACAGTGCGGTGCCGCACCAGAAGGTGGACGCTGTGGTTGCAGAACCAGCTGCGCCTGCGGTTGCAGAAAAGGTGTTCGAGTGTCCTGAGGTTAAGGTGGCGTCCCCGGTTTCTGCCGAGACGGTTCGTCCAGTTGCGAATCAGATTTTAACCGCAGAGAGACCGGTTGAGCCCGCCGTCGGAACCAAGGAGTTCGTCGCTCCCCCGGTAGTCGGCAGTCCTTCCGCTCCCATTGCTGTGGTGAAGGCCCCCGTTGCTGCCGTTGTTGTCAACGAGACTGCCGCCCCAGTTCGTATAAATGATCCTGCCGCCGCTGCCGTTGTAGGGGAACCCGTCGTCACTGTTGCTGCCAACGAGTCCGTAGCGCCTGCCATTGTAAATAATTTCGTCGCCCCCGTCGCCGGCAATGAGCCGGTCGCTCCTGTAGTTGTGGGAGATACCGTTGCTCCTGTTGTCGTCAAGAAGGAGGTTGCCCAGGTAGCGGTGCCCGGCGTCGTCGAATCCTATCGTCCCGTAGTAGCCCCTGAGGACGGTACCGCCGTGCCGGCGAACACGGTTGTGCCGCCTAACATCCACGAAGCGGCTGATAGCGTAATGCCGGGCCAGGAAAGGCCGCGTTTGCAAGTTGCCAATGAGACAGCTACTGTTGCAAGGGATCCTGTGGTGGTCAATACGCCGGCGGACGGAGGGGACTCGGTGTCCGTTGACGCGGAAAAGCTGGTAGCCGCCGGATTTACTCCGGCAGTGCAGAGTCAGCAGGTGGTCGTTCCCGCGTCGGATATGGGGGTCGCCGAGGTGGCGGTGGTAGCGGCGCGTACGGTTGAGAACGTTGATCGCGTGCAGCGGGTAATGTCCGCTTCGGAGGTGCTGGTCGAGACGGCGCGTGTGGTTGCCGATACGATTCTCGTCACCCCGGGTCTGTTGCGCGGACAGGGAGAGGTGCGCATTCAGCTGCGTCCGGATGTGCTTGATGGCACCGAGGTGCGCATTGTCGCCGCGGGCAGGCATCTGGAGGTGGAATTCATTCCCACGGTGCAGAACGCGGCGGCGATGATTGAGCAGTGCCGCCCGCAGCTAGAGCAGCATCTTGCCGAGCGCATCCATGCCTTTGCGATAGCCGTCAGGGTCAATCCAAATGTCACTGCCCCGCGCGTTGGGCGCGCTAGGCGCAATGACGAGGAGGTGGCATGACGGATCCCGTGGAACTTCTGCGTGGCTGGCCGTCCTGGAGCAAGGCCGGCGCTGCCACTGTTCTGGCGTCTCCGGCCTGGCGCATGCAGGTGGAGTACGACGGCCAGGCGGCGGTTCTGCTGCCGGGAGAGGTTGGGGGCGGGACGGACGAATTGCTGCTTGATGTCGCCTTCGATGACGAACCATGCCGGCTTGGGATTGGCGATTTCGCGCAGTTTGCCGATCTGCATCTGCTTTGGCAGAAACGCTCGGCGCTACCGCGCGAGGTTCTGCTTGCATTGGTAGAGCGCGAATGCGGTGCATTTCTCCAGATGCTCGAGGATTCAGCGCGCAAGCGCTTATCCGTGAAGGGCGTGTCGGGAAGTACGACCAGGCCTGATGGCAGTCGCGTTTTTCGGTTGCGGCTGGGTTCTGGCGACGAGTTGACGTTCTCGCTCGAGACTTCGCCGATGCTGGAGCTTGCGCTGGGTGGAGTTGAGAACATAGATGTCTCGCACGAGCAGATCCGTTCTCTGGAGAGGCCGGCGGAGATGGAGTATGCGCTTCTTTCCATCGAGGAGAAGGATCTGGACCAGGTCGCGTCGGGTGATTTCATCCTGTTGCCGGAAGAGGCGGCTTCTCCGAGCTGGCAGATAGGGTGTGCGGCCCCCGGACAGGTCTCTGTGCGTGGCGTGGATGCGGGAACACTCACTTTCGCGCAGATGGCGGATGGTGATCTGCCGCCGATTCCGCAGATTTCCGATGGTATGCGCCTAAAAGTGATGTTGGGGCCCAGGGTCGTGGCCGTCGGGGTGTGTTCCAGGGTTGGTCAGGCCGTGGGGGTGCGGATAGAGGGCAGGTAGTTGTAATGTCGATCTACACCTTGACAGGACTCCTAAGCGCCCTGTTCGCGTTGATTGCGCTGATGGGGCTGCTGATCTATGCGCAGCGTCTGCGCCGCGAAAGCATGCGCTTGCATGGTCGCACCAGGCAGCTCGACGACGAGCTCCGTGAAATGCGCCTGAAGAACGAGCTTGAGCGGGCGCAGCGTTCCCTGTCGTTCTTCTCGGAAAACTACGAGTCGGTCTATCTTCTTGACTACTGGCGCGACGACTTCACCACCATCAGCAGATCCGAATATCTCAGCCGCAACTACACGTCGGAGGGGTCCTACCTTGCCTCCTTCAGGGCCTATTGCGACAAGGACGTCTATCCCGAGGACCGTGAGCGTATTCTTGCGGCCGTGCGCATGGAGAACATCGCCAAGCGGCTTGAGGAGGGGAAGTTCTTCGAAGAGCGTTACCGCGATATGAGCAAGGGGACTCCGCGCTGGTGGGTGATGCACGTCAATCGCTATCCGGGCGCGGGCAACATGGCGGTGCTGGCATTTGCCGACTGCGATGCCGACATTCGCCGCGACGAGGAGCGCACGTTCCATCTGAAGATGGCCGCCGCCAACTTCTCGGCGATGGAGAAGGCGCTTCGTGCACTACAGGACGAGAAGTCGCTGGACGATCTCCGTCCGTTTCTTGATATCGTCCGCGAACGCTTCCAGGCTGACAATTGCTGCCTGGTGCGCGTCGACGAGGAGAAGAAGTCGGCGTTTGTCGATCGTCGCTACGACATTGGGTGCGAGAGTCCCGAAACCGATCATGACTGGACTATGGACCTGACGCTGTTCGAGGACGAATGGCACCAGCTGTGCGAGAATGGCAGCATTGAATTCGACACCGAGAAGTCCCGACGGCTGTGGCGTGCCTTCGGCGTTCCAGAGCGCGACATCAGCGAGTTCGGCATTGGCATCATATCCAGTGTGCCGGTGCTGGTTGGGGGCAGGTGCTGGGGCGCGATCAATCTTGGCTATAGCTGTGATCGCCACCTTCATGCTGGCGAGTTCAGTCATCTGCGTCGGCTCGCCGAGGTGCTGGGCAGCGCGATCGAGCGTCAGCATTCGCACGTCGAACTGCTGCGCGCGCTGGATGAGGCGAAGGGTGCGGAGCGGCTGAAATCCACCTTCCTCGCCACAATGAGCCACGAGATACGCACCCCGCTGAATGCAGTCATCGGCTTTGCGGAGTTCATTCGTGACGGCGGCGGTACCGAGAAGGAGCGGTTGTCGTACGTTGACGGCATCATTAAGTCCTCGAATGCCCTGTTGGCGCTGATCAATGACATTCTCGACCTTTCCAAGCTGGAGGCCGGGCGCATGACCATGCGGGGCGGCAAATGCAATCTGACGACGCTCTTCGACGAAATGTCATCGATGTTTCGCTTCCGCACCAGCGAGAAGGGCGTGAAACTGAGGTATGAAATAACGCCGGATTTCCCAACGCTTTCCCTGCGTGAGGAGAGGGTGCGCCAGATAATGCTCAACCTCATCGGCAATGCGGTCAAGTTCACGCCGGAGGGGGAGATCTGCTATTCCGCAGAGTACACCGCCGGCACACTCGTGATCATGGTGAGAGACACCGGCATAGGGATTTCGGAATCGAAGTACGAGTCCATCTTCGATCCCTTCGACCAGGATGGGGGAGTGCGGGGCGGCAAGGTGTATGCCGGAACTGGACTTGGCCTTCCCATTTGCCGACATCTGGTCGAATCGGCGGGCGGCACGATCACCGTGGAGTCGAAGGTTGACGGCGGAACGGTGTTCACGGTCACGATCCCCGGCGTGGAGGAAGTGGAAGAGGTCGTTGTTTCCGCAGAACCCTCCGCAGCGGAGAACGCGCAGCCGGCAGAGTCTCGCGGTGCCGCACCGTCCAGGATCTATCTGGTCGACGACGTGCCGATGAATCTGATGATCCTGGCCAAGCATGTGCAGAAGCAGGGGATCGACAAGGATTGCATTTGCGATTTCCATTCTGCCTATGATGCGCTTTCGGCAATGCGCGAGGATGTTGCCGCCGGATTACCGCCGGAGCGTGCCGTGGTGTTTACCGACATGTGGATGCCGACGATGAGTGGCGAGGCCCTTGCGCGCGCCATCCGCACCGATCCGGCGTTGACCAAGATGAAGATAGTCGCGGTCACTGCTGACGCCGACTCCTCCACTTCGTTCAACGTCTCTCTTTTCGACCACTTCCTGACCAAGCCGCTCACAGGCGACAAGGTGTCGGGTCTCTTCAAGGAGTTGTGACAAGATGTTCTCGACCGATCCATTTGCATTTATCGTCCTGCTC
>JAZRXT010000139.1:0-25895 GCA_045600365.1 Kiritimatiellia bacterium
CTGCTCCGTTCTCGACATCAACGACTACAACGGCAGCTACCCCGGGGCCGAGCATTCGCTCTCGCCCGGCAGGGCGTGGGAGCGGGCCGGGCCCGGAATCCTGCTGGGCTATGCCCACATCGCGCCCGGGGACGTGGGCGGAGCCCCGACGCGCATCGTCAACCAATGGCGCGCCAACCGTGCGGTCTTGGGCGACGTGGGTGCCTGGATGGACGCCATTGCGACCAACAAGGCGTGGAACGCCTGCGCCATCGTGATGGGGCAGAAGTTCGTGTATTTCAAGAAGGTGTGGAATGGATTGGCTAAGAGAAAAACCATCGTACGAAAAGGAGAATGGTGACGAAAAAGTTTTAGCACTTCGTATTATAACGAAGATCGGACCCGAAAGGCGACTCTTTTTTTCCTGAATTTGGTTCAAAACCGCGCAGACCTCCGCAACGCCTCGCCAGCGGAAAAAATTTTGGGGAACCTCCAGATCCACCGAAATGTTGACAAATGCATATGGCATTTGGTATAATAAACGGAGGTTTAACCCAATAAGGAGAAGAGTTGATGAAGTTGTTTTTCATGGCGTCCGCCACGCTGGCCACGGTTGTTCTTAATGCCGCCTTGGAGCCGGTCGCACCTATTGGTGGCATCGAGATCTGCCTGGTTCCTGAAGTGCAGAAAAAGGTGATGAATCTGCCCACGTACGCCGAACGCCTGAACCTGCTTCAGGAGGACCGCAAGCACGGCAAGAAGATCCGCCACGACAAGAACTGGCGCAAGGCCGTTCCGCTGGTGCTCGAGTGGAAGGCGACGCTCGGCGAGAAGGGCCCCTGGAAGATCGAGATCGGCAAGAAGCCCGATCTTTCCGACGCGCGCGTGTGGTACAAGGCGGTGCACCATTCCGACAAGGCGACCGGCCGCGAGACGGGCAAGGACAATTCGCAGAAGGTCGAGAAGTACCAGGTTCCCTATGCTAACCTTGAAATCAACACCACCTACTACTGGCGCGTGAGCGCCCGCGGCTACTGCGGTTTCGGGTGCGGGCCGAAGCACGGCTGCGAGGTCTCGAAGAAGCAGGTCTACTCCCCGGTGGCGACGTTCACGACCGAGGACTTCGCCCCCCGCTGGATGGAGATCGAGGGCCGCGTGGGCAATATGCGCGATCTGGGCGGACGCAAGACCGTTGACGGCCGCCGGGTGAAGCAGGGAATGATCTACCGCGGTCAGGGCCTCAACGATAACAGCACGACGGGCGAGTGCCGCGGGCGCAACCGCCTCACGGCTGCTGACGTCGAGTACATGACGAAGGAACTCGGCATCAAGACCGACCTCGACCAGCGCAGCCCGGGCGAGGTGGCCGACATGACGGAGTCGCCGCTTGGACCGTCCGTCAAGTGGATCAACAACTCGAGTGCCTGCTACGCCGGCATCTTCAGTGACAGCGGCAAGAAGACGATGGCGAAGAACTTCCGCGTCTTCTGCGACGAGAAGAACTATCCAATCTACTTCCACTGCATCGGCGGCGCCGACCGTGCCGGCTCCCTCGCCTACACGCTCAACGGCGCTCTTGGCGTCGAGCGCCATCTGCTCAACACCGACTGGGAGTCCACCTTCTATCCCACGCTCTCCGAAATGCGCGACGACTACAGCGGCCGCTCCTACTGGTGCGGCGAGTGGCACTTCGACGAGGGTTTCGACAAGTATGGCGATGTGAATACCCCCTGGAACAAGAAGATCGAGCTCTATCTGCTCGACTGCGGCGTGACCAAGGAGGAAATCGAGAAGTTCCGCTCCATCATGCTCACCAAGTGATCCTGCGGCGGGTGGCAACGTGTATCTCAAGCAACTGGACATAATCGGCTTCAAGTCCTTTGCCGATCGCACCCGGCTCACCTTCGAGCCGGGTATGATCGCGATTGTGGGACCCAATGGCTGCGGCAAGTCGAATGTCTCCGATGCGATTCGCTGGGTGCTGGGCGAACAGCGGCCAACCGCCATTCGCTGCTCGAAGCTGGTCGATGTGGTCTTCAACGGCACCGACACGCGCAAGCCGCTTGGCATGGCCGAGGTGTCGATAACCTTTGCCGACTGCGAGAAGGATCTGGGTACCGAATACCACGAGGTGACGGTGACCCGCCGGGTCTACCGTGATGGTTCCGGCGAATACTTCATCAACAAGGCCCGAAGCGGACTGAAGGACATCAAGCGCCTCTTCATGGGCACCGGCATCGGCACCACGAGCTACTCGGTGATGGCGCAGGGGCAGATCGACCAGATTCTCTCCTCCAAGCCCGAAGACCGCCGCGCCGTGTTCGAGGAGGCCGCCGGCATCACCAAGTTCAAGGCCGACCGCAAGGAGGCCCTGCGCAAGATCGAGACCACCAACCAGAACCTCCTGCGCGAGGAGGATGTGCTGCGCGAGATGAAGCGCCAGATCGGTTCGCTGCAGCGCCAGGTGGGCAAGGCCCAGAAATTCAAGGAGCTGCGCGACGAGCTGCGCGGGCTCGACATCTACGTTTCCAAAGGCAAGATCCAGGCATTCAACCTGGCGCTCGAGAACAACGCCCGCAGCCAGCGCGAGACCGAGCAGGCGATCCAGGACGCGGCCGCCGCCGTCAATGCGGCGGAAAGCGAATCGCAGCAGATACATGCCGACATCCACCGCATCGAGGAGCACCTGGGCTCGCTTGCCAGCGAGGCGGCGGCGGCGGAAGGGGCGTTCACCCGTGCTCGGGAGGTGATCGCCGTAAACGAGCAGCGCATAGCCGAATACAGGGCGTGGAGCGACCGTGACGGTCGAGAGATCAGCACCACCCGCGACCAGCTCGCGGAAATCGGCATGCAGACAGAGTCGCTCGAGCAGAAGAAGGCGCTGCTCGAGGAGGGGCTCGCCACCGCACGTGAGTCGCTGGAAGAGGCCGAGACCTCGTTTCGCGAATCCTCGCAGAAGATCGACGCGATACGCCAGGAGCTTCAGCAGGGACGCACCGAGAGCGTGATGTGCGACCGGCGCGCCAACGAAATGCGCGACGGCATCGCCCGCCTGGACGAGCAGGCGCGCGAGCAGATCGTGCGGCGTGAGCGCCTCGCCTCCGAACACGAGGGGTTGAAGGAGACTTCGGCGCTGGCGGAAGAGGCGCTCGCCGCCGTGACTGCCCGTCTGGAGCGAGCGCGCGCCTCAGAGGAAGAGGCATCGGCGCGCGCTGAGGCCGCTGTCAACGCGCTTGAGACCCTGCGCTCGGAGATTGCCGAGGCGCGTGAACATCTGGGCGAGATGCAGACGTCCGCCGCCGCCAAGGAGGCGCAGCTCGAGATGCTCAAGGACGAGACCGCCGCCAAGTCCGTGCTTGAAGACGTGCTGCAGGATGCCGCTGGGGACGTTCGCATCGCCGCGCTGGAGACGGGGCGCACAGGCGCGGCCATTGCCGAGGGCGACAGGTTGATAGACCATCTGGCGCTTTCGGAGGAAGATCGCGAGACGGCCGATCGTCTGCTTGGCGATGTGGTGCTTGTCGGCGGCAACGGCGGCGTGTGGTCGCCGTCCACGGCCGTGGAATCATCGTCCGGCCGCCGTTCCCCCATCACCGAGGCCGAACAGGAGCTGGCTTCACTGCGTGAGCGAATCGAGCATGCCCGCGAAACGCTTGCCACGGGTGCCGAGCGCACCGCGTCCTTGGCGCAGGAGGCGAATGCGGCGCAGGGCCATCTGGCCGAGGTGCGCCGTGCGGCGGCGCAGGCCGAGGGTGAGCATGGCAGCGTCGAGCGCGACGCCATCGCCGCCCGCGAGCGTCTGGCCAGGGTTGGCGCCGAACTTGAGAAGGTGGTGGCGGAAAACGCCGGTGACGACGCGAAGCGCTCCGAATTCGCCTCCGCCCTGGAGGAGGCGCTGGCGAAGCGCGATGCTTTGATGGACCGCATTGCCGCGCTCCAGGACGAACTGCAGGGGCTGGAATCGGTCCATGGCGACGAGAGCCGGCGCTTGACCGAACGGCGCATCGCCGCCGCGCAGATGGAAAGTGAACTGCAGTTGACCTCCCAGCAGAGTGCGGACGCGTTTCGCCGCCGCGACGAACTTGAGCGTATGATTGCCGGTCGCGAGGCCGGCATCAAGGGATACGAGGATTCGATCGCGCGTCTGCGCGAGGAGACGATCGAGTTCACCGCGTCCCTCGACGAGCTGCGTGAGCGGGCCGCCGCTGTTCGCATGACGGTGGACGACGTGCGCGGGGAGCGTGATGCGCTGCAGAGCCGTCTCTCCGCCGCCGAGGGCGGGGTGGGCGCGAAGCGCGCCGAGCTCGACCGAGCGCGCGATTTCAAGGGGAGGCTAGAAGTTGCCGCCACCGAGGCGACCATGCGCCGGCAGAACGTCTACGACCATCTCAATGCCGAATACGCGCTGGACGCCAATGCGGTGTTGCGCGAGCCCGATCCCGACTGGAAGGGAGGAGAGCTGCCGCCAGACGACGTGTTGGAGAGGCAGGTGGAGACCCTTTCGGCGCAGATTGCGTCGCTCGGGCCTGTCAACATGGTGGCGATCGAGGAGTTCCGCGAACTCGAGGAGCGCTACACCCGTGAGAAGGAGCAGGAGGCGGATCTGATCGCCGCGCGCGAGAGCATCACCGAGCTCATCAACGGGCTCAATGCGAAGTCGGGCGAGATGTTCCGCAGTACCTTCGAGCTGGCGAACCAGAATTTCCAGAAGATGTTCACCAAGCTCTTCAACGGCGGCGAGGCGCGTCTGGTGCTGCTGGAGAACGAGGAAGATCCGCTTGAGTGCGGTATCGACATCATCGCCCGCCCGCCCGGCAAGCGTCCGCAGAGCGTGACCCTGCTTTCCGGTGGCGAACGCACCATGACCGCAGTGGCGCTGCTGTTCGCGATCTTCATGATCAAGCCCGCTCCGTTCTGCATGCTCGACGAGCTGGACGCGGCGCTTGACGACGCGAACATCGGCCGCTTTGTCGAGGCGCTCAAGGAGTTCCTCGACCGCAGCCAGTTCCTCATCATCACCCACAATCAGCACACCATCGCCGGGTCCGACCTCGTCTACGGTGTCAGTCAGCAGGAGAAGGGCGTGTCGCGCATCATCTCCATGCGTCTGGCCGACATCGGCGTCAAGCCAGTGCCTGAGGATGCTAAGAAATGACAATGCGCGGCGAACGAGCCGCAGGAAGGCAGTCCGTAATGAACAAGATCATCTGCATCGCTGCGGCGGCGGTTTCGGTCCTATCGGCATTCGCCGTTGAGGCGCCTAGAGCGGCTCCAGTTGGATGGACCCAGGATTTCGAAGCCGCAAAAAAGGTGTCGGCCGAGAAGAACATCCCAATGCTGCTCGACTTCACCGGTAGCGACTGGTGCTACTGGTGCAAGCTGATGGATAGCGCCGTCTTCGCCCGTTCCGAGTGGAGCGATTGGGCCGAAGGTCGGCTGGTGTGCGTGACCATAGATTTCCCGCAGGACGCCTCCAAGGTGCCCGAGAAGTGGCGTTCCCGCAACGAGGCGCTGGCGCGGAAATTCGGCATTCAGGGTTTCCCCACCTTCGTGATCCTCGCGCCGGGAGGGGAGAAGGAGCTTGGACGCGCCAATTGCCCCGGCAGAAGCGTCACCCCGTCCATGTTCATCAAGGGAGTCTCTAAGATCATGGGTGATGCGTTTGTCGCCGCCACGGATCCGCTGGATGAGTTCTGGCGCAATAACGACGGCAAGACCGTGCGCAGGCTTCCGGTGGACATCGTGCCCGAGAACGTGTTCTGGAGCTTCGGCACCCGCGACTTCTCCGATGAGATGAAGACGTACAACAAGCTGGTGGACGAGGGCCTCGCGAAGAGCACCTACAACTGCATCACGCATACGCTCCGCTGCAATCCCGAGCTGGGTGATCCAGAGACGCTGGAGGCGGCGCGGGCGGCCTTCGCGCGCGCACACCAGGAAGGTGTCAAGGTCTACATGGACACCGATCCGCGCATCGCCCGTGCCGAGTTCTTCAAGAAGTGGCCGGACGAGAAACAGTCGATCGTGCGGGTGGTGATCGCCCCGGCCACGAACGGCACGGCCCGCTTCTCGCATGCGTTCCAGTCCGTACAGGACCACATGAGCTGGGGCTCGCGCAGCGCGTACCGTCCGCTCAACGCCCGGGTGGCGGCGGCGGTCGCCGCGAAGTGCGGTGCGGACGGTGCGCTCGACATCGCCCACGCCCGCCCGGTCGAGGTGAAGGCCGAGTCGTCTCTGCGCGAATGGACCGATTCGCGCTCACGCGGCAAGAGCAACGACGCCAACAGCTGGAACATGGAGGACATTACGAAGTTCTCCGAAGTGACGCTCTCCGGTTCTGCCGAGGGGCTGGCGGCAGACGAGACGCTCGTCGTCACCGCCGTGGCAGAGGTCTACTCGATCGACGTCTTCTCGCCGAACCTCATCCCGTTCATCCGCGGACTGATGGCCCGCTACAAGGCGCTTGGTGCTGACGGCGGTATGCGCGACGAGTGGGGCTTCGTGCCCAACTATGCGCCCGACTGCCGGTCCTTCTTCTGGTCGCCCAATTTCGACGCCGCCTATGCCAAGGAGACCGGTCGCCCGCTCCTCGGCGACTTCGCGCTTCTCGGCGCGGGGCCGAAGGGCGATGCTGCCCGGTCCGCCGCGATTGGCGCATACATGAAGCTCACGCTTGCGCGGAACGTCGAGATCGAGCGTGACTTCTACGAATACGACAAGCAGCTCTTCGGAAAGGACGTGTACGTGTGCAAGCATCCGACGTGGTATGCGTCGATCTGTCCGCAGGAATTCTTCCACAACGGCCTCGACTGGTGGCAGGCACCGCGCGACTGGGCGCAGAGCGATGAATGCGTGCCCCTCTACGCCATTCTCGGGATGTGCAAGAAGTTCGGCGGTCCGGTGTGGCTCAACGAGGGCTACACGGCCACCCCGGAGCATAATGTCTTCAGGGTGTGGACCTACGCGATGAGCGGTGGCCGTCAGGTCTACCACGGTCTCTACAGCGGCAGCGCCAAGGCGATGGCGAAGTATGCCGCTATGTCCTGGGAGGAGCGGCGCATTCGTACCTCGCTCGATCTGCTGGCGGAGGGTAACGTGACGGCGCAGTCGCGCGTACGCCTACCCAATCTGATCACCCGTGCCCAGGTCGACTCGCCGGTCGCCTTCGTCTTCGGCCACGAGGATCTTGTGGACTGGAGCGGCAAGGGCTGGAACGACCATGGCCGCGCCAGCATACTCGCACTGATGTCGAAGGGTTGGTGGGGCGACGCCTACCCGGCGAGCGAGTTCGCGCTCGGCACCTTCACCGTCGACCCCGCGGGGTGGATCAAGGTCGGGCGGCAGCGTTACACGGTGCTGGCGACGCGCCACCTGCGCCCGGCGGAGAAGGCTGCCTTGGACAAGCTGGTGGACGGCAGGACGCTCAAGACTAAGATATTCGATGCCGACGATACTGCCGCCATCTGCGCCTATCTCGAGCGGTGCGGCGCAACTCGCCAGCCGCTTGTGAAGGAAGACACCAAGGCCGGGCCGATTTGTCCCGAGCCGGATGGCACGCTCCGCCTCACCGACGGCACCGCGATTCGCATCCGGGCCGACTGGGACCATCCGTGCGGACTGCCGATTGACGAGACGATCGAGTCCAACGGGGCTAAGATCGCTTTTGCCGCCGAGGGCCTTTTCGCCGCACGAGCCGAGAACGGCGAGGCGGTGGCGATCGCCGCCGGCGGTCTCACCCGCGTGGAAGGCGCCGGAATCTCGCTCAAGCTTGATGCCCAAGCCGATGTGGTTCTCAGAAAGATCGGCGGTGAGTGGCATGGCATCTGGCAGACCTCCAAGAAGGACGCGCCAGTCCCCGCACCTCTCGCGGCGCTCACGAAGCACTGGATTCGCTTGTTGCTCCCGCCGCACCTGAACCACTGAGGGGTGACAGGAGATGAATCGTTCGCTTGTTCTTCTTGCGGCCATTGCTGCGCTGGCGCAGGGTCGGGCTTCTGACGCGCTGGAAAAGTTCTGGGACGAGAGCGCCGGTCGGACCATTCGTCGTCTGCCGGTGCAGGTCGTGCCCGAGAACGCGTTCATCTCCCTTGGCAATGGCGATTTCAAGGACGAGTCAAACGCCTTCCTGCGCGACCGATTGGTGCGCGACGTCTTTGGGGAGCTTAGCCCGTACAACTGCATAACGCTCACGCTCCGCTGCGAGCCGACCTTGGATTCCGAAGCGGTGCGCCGCAGGGTGGCGGATGTGGTTGCCGAGGCGCATCGCCATGGTATTCAGGTGCTTATGGATGTCGACGCACGGATCGCCCGCGAGGAGTTCTTCCGCCGCTGGCCCGAAGATGCGCAGCGTCGACTGCTGTTCCAGCTGGTGCCGTCGTCCGGTGGCACGGCGTCCTTCCGCCTGGTTCCCGAATCGTGCCGCAATCACATGTGCTATGGTGCGAAGCGCACCTACGATACCACCGAAGGACATTTGGTCAATGCCTGGGCGGTTCGCCGCGATGGTGCCGGCGTGATCGATCCAACTTCGGTGCGGTGCGTCGCCGCCGATGTGCATGAACGCGAGTCGTCGCCAATCGTCTCGGGCCGGGTCGGCGGAATGGAGGACGGCGAGGATCTGATCGTGCTGGCGGAGTTCACCCACTATTCCGCCGACGTGTTTTCGCCCAATCTGATTCCATTCGTCAACGGACTGATTTCGGAATACCGTACGCTGGGGGCGGACGGGGCCATGCACGACGAGTGGGGCTTCCCATCTACGCTCGATAGCCACCGGGCGTTCAAGTCGTTCTGGTATTCGAAACATTTCGCAGATGCATGGATGCAGGACGCGGACGGACGCGACATGATCTTCGACGCGCTGCTGATGGCGTTTCCGATTGCCGGCCGCGAGAAGGAGCGCACGGAGGCGATCGACCGCTATTTCCGCCTGACCTTCCAGCGAAATGCCGCCATCGAACAGGCGTTCTACGACGAGAACAAGCGTCTCTGGGGACCGGATGTGCACGTGACCAAACATCCCACTTGGTACTCCTCGGCGAAGCGTAGCGAGTATTTCTACAACGGGCTCGACTGGTGGGCGGCTAAGCGCGACTGGGCCCAGACCGACGAGAGCTGCGATGTCGGACATTGCCTCGGCATGATGCGGGTGGCCGGTGGCCCGGCATGGCTCAATGAGGGGTACGGTCCGACTGGTGAGCATTATCCACGTACCCTCTGGCGCTATGCCCTCTGTGGCGGACGCATGGTGTACCATGGCATCTACGGCGGCGATTCGCTCCGCAAGGCGTATGCCGATCCCAGGGACCGTCGTCTGCATTCCTGCTTCGACATCCTCGCGTGCGGCGGTGCTCTTGCCGAATCGCGGGTTCGGTTGCTGAACTGCATTACGCATTCGCAGATTGCCTCCTCGTGTGCCGTGGTGTTTGGGCATTCCCGCGCGATGAATTGGCTCGATTCGGCGTTTGAGGACACCGCCTGCGACTTCATGCACGCCCTTGGCGCCAAAGGGTGGTATGCGGACGCCTTCCCGACCACATCGCTTTCCGCGCTTCGCATCGACGAGGAAGGATGGGTGGCGGCTGGCGCACAGCGCTATCCGGCGCTAGTGCTGTATCGGATATCCGAGGCCGATCGTGTTGCCTGGGACGGTCTTGTCGGCGGGCGGCAGCTTCGGACGAAGCTGTATCTCTATGATCCGCCAGCTTCGTCCGTGGAGGCCGCCGCCGCCGCTGCGGGCGCGGTATGCGATTTCCTAGCTTCAACCAATGCCGTCGGCGCGGTGCGGCAGACGCCGTTCGGCGCGACCGGTCTGAACTCGGGTTCGCACAATCGGCTGCCGGATCCGGACGGCACCGTGACCTTCCTCGACGGCACGGTCGCCCGTATCAAGGGTTCCTCCCCCAACCCTGGCGGCGACCCTGTGGACGGCATTCTTGACGTGTGCGGCCGGGATGTGGTATATGCCGCCACCGGTCTTTTCGCCGCTAGGATGGGCAAGAATGGAATCAACGCCCTTGCCGCTGGCGCGCTGCGCTCGGTGCACGCTCCGGGGCTGCGGCTGGAGTTGGACGAGCCCCGCGACATTGTGCTTCTCAAGAAGGACGGGAAGTGGCGTGGCCTCGTTCAGGTTGCGGCGCCTCTGGACGAAATTCCCGCGCCTCTCCGAGTGCTTACGGATGATTGGCGGATTCTGGTGCAGCCCGAAGTCAGCGCCGATTCTCTTGAAACCTTGAAACCTTGAAACTAGTCAAAGAAAGGACGCATTATGTCAGAAGCAGCAACGGTTAGTCCCATGACGGGATCATTGATTTTCGCCCTCGGCGGTCTCGCTGGCGCAGTGTTTGCGCTGCCTTTCAGGAAGGTTAGGGGATGGGCGTATGAGAGCTATTGGTTCATCTATGCGATTTTCGGATTGATTCTGTTCCCGGCGGCGCTGGCATTCGCCACGGTCCCCAACCTTGTGGATGTGATCGGCAAGGCGCCTTGTTCCGTGCTTGCCCGCTGCGCCGGATTCGGTGCGCTGTGGGGCTTGGGCGGTCTTACGTGGGGCCTCATGATCCGCTATCTCGGCATTGGGCTGGGGCTTGCCATTGGCTGTGGACTCTGTTCCGCCACTGGTACTCTGATACCGCCGATCGTCACTGGCCACGCCGCCGACCTCATCAAGGACCAGGCAGCGGTCACGGTGCTCGGCGGAGTGATTGGCTCGCTCGTCGGCATCTGCTTCGTGGGGCTTGCCGGCAAGTTCAAGGAGGGTGAACTTTCTGAAGAGCAGAAGAAGGCGGCTGTGGCCGAATTCGATTTCAAGAAGGGTATAATCGTGGCGTGCTTCAGCGGCATTGCCTCCGCCGGAATGAATTTCGGTCTTCAGGGTGGCGGCGTGATCGAGGCGGCCGCCAGGGACTCGGGAACTCCTGCGGCCTGGTGCGGAATGCCGGTGCTGGTGGTAGTGCTCCTGGGTGGATTCCTGGTCAATGCGGTGTGGTGCCTGTGGCAGAATGCGAAGAACAAGACCGGCGGCGACTATCTGAAGAAGGGTGTGCCCCTGGTCGGCAATATCGTCTTCGCCGGCGCCGCCGGTGTTATCTGGGCCTGCCAGTTCGCCTGCCAGAAGATCGGCGAGCCGCAGATGGGCGACCTCAAGTACATATCCTTCGCCGTGGTGATGGCGTCGTCGATTTTCTTCTCGACCGCAATCGGGCTTCTCCTGGGCGAGTGGAAGGGTACGGGGACCAAGACAAAAGCCTGTCTTGCGCTCGGCATCGCGGTGCTGATCGCCTCGTTCGTTGTGATTTCGATTGGTTCGAAGTGATCTTGGCGGTAGCATGATCCGGCTCGAATATCCATTTGCCGAGAGTGCCGTGCGTGCCCTTCACGCGGGCGATGCCGTCAGCGTGAATGGACTCGTCCGCACCGGGCGCGATCGGTTTCACAAGTACTTTGCCGATGGTGGGCGTCTGCCAGTTGACTTTTCCAACGGCGCGCTCTTCCATTGCGGACCGGTGGTAGTGCCGCAGCCCGAAGGCGGTTGGACGGTCGTTGCGGCCGGTCCCACCACCAGTGTGCGCGAGAATCCATACGAGCCGGCGTTCATTGCGGCTACTGGGGTTCGTTTGATCATCGGCAAGGGTGGAATGGACGGTGCCACCCAGGAGGCGTGTCGCAGGTGCGGGGCGGTCTATCTACAGGCTGTTGGTGGGGCGGCCGCGGTTACTGCAGCGGCAATCAAGCGGGTTGCGGGGGTGCATTTCCTCAAGGAGTTTGGCGCCGCCGAGGCGTGCTGGGAGTTCGAGATGGAGGACTTCCGCTGCGTTGTTGCGATGGACTCCCACGGGATCTCGTTGTTCGACCGCGTGCGCGCCACTTCCGATGCGCGCTTCCGCGAGCTTATCGGAAAGAAGTAGTCGATGGGCGACGAGCCGACGATACTGTATCTGCATGGTTTCGCGTCCTCGGGGGCGAGCGGTACGGTCGATCTTCTGCGCCGAGAGTTCTGGAACCGTCCTGAAGGCGATCGACTGAAGGTCGTAGCCCCAGACATTCCTGTTGATCCAGTGGAGGCGCTGCCGATGTTGAGACGGCTTGTGGCCACGGAGGATCCGATTCTGATCATTGGCACCTCCATGGGGGCGATGTATGCGCAGCAGTTGCGCGGCGTCACCAGAATATGCGTCAATCCGTCGTTTGGCATCTCAAAGCTCTATTCGCTGCTGCACGTGGGGAAGTACCGCTGGTTGAACAAGCGGCGCGACGGGGCTGCGGAGTTCCATGTCTACAAGGAGACGACCGAGCATTTCGCCGAGATGGAGGCGCACCAGTTCGACGGCATCACCGACGAGGACAGGATGCTCTGTCACGGCTTTTTTGCCGACAACGATGAGATCGCTCCCGGGAACCGTTCGATCTTCGAACAGCACTATCCAGGAATGTCGCATGAATTCGCCGGGGGGCACCGCCTGAACGACGACATCGTCAAGGCCGTGATAATACCTTACATTGGAAAGCTTGGGATCTAAGAACGAGTGGCAGTCCCAATGAGAGTCGAACTCATCTTACAGGCATGAAAAGCCCGTGTCCTAGCCGATAGACGATGGGACCACTTCGCTGAAGTCAGAACATTATATCAAAATACGGCCGAAATCGCAAGTGTTATCTGCTATGGGGTGCGTTTTTTTTCTGGTATCGCCCATTGGCACTTTTAAAGAACTCAGGTGTTTGGGAAATCGCACCCAGGGATGAGGTGACAGGCAATAGAAAATGGAGGGTAGGAATCCCTCCGGTGGTTAGACGATTGTCATAGTTTTCTTGACACGCAGGGCGGAAATAAAGTATAATGTCTAGGTTTTTGTGTGTCAAATAAGGGAAGACGAAATGAAGGAAACTAGAAACTGTGTTTTGCTTGTGATTGCCTCCGTGGTTTGTGGCGTGACGCTGCTTGCCCAGGAGATCCAAACTCCTGAGCCGGTTTTGAAGCCGGTTACGGGACTCAAATGGACATGTCATGGAAGTTCGCGTATCGAGGGAGACCTGCTAATCGTCGACGTTCCGAAGGAAAAGGCCAGGAACGGCGGCTACGCAACGGCGGAAATCGACCTCCGGCCATACGCGGGGAGCGGCGTCAAGATGCGCGTCAAGGCGAAGGGCGATGGTATCGCCGAGCCGGAGATATCCTACATGGGCTTCAAGTTCCAGTTCCAGTGGAAGGACGCGGTTACGGGCGTCATGTCCTGGCCTGCCGCCGCGCCGCGCACGGGGAGCTTCGGCGAACAGGATGTCGAGTTCAGCGTCGACTTCCGAAACGCCCATCCGACGAAGGGTACCTTCATGCTCGGACTTCAGGCGACGAGCGGCAAGGTAACGTTCGACCTCTCCACGCTCGCGGCGGGCAAGCAGTGCGGACTCTTCCGCCTCGTCAACCAGAACCGCAAGGTCGCCTATCCGGCCGAGGTGCTGCGCAAGGGTCTGCCGAACCTGCGCGGCGTGATGTTGCCCGGTTGCCCGTGCAAGGAGGACGACTTCAAGACTCTACATGACTGGGGCGCGACGATGGCGCGCTATCAGATGACGCGGAATTTCTCGGCGATCGGCGCCGACCGCGATCTCGCCGAATACGACCGCTGGCTCGACGGCAAGCTCGACCATCTCGAGCGCGAGGTCCTCCCATGGGCGGCGAAGTACGGTCTCAAGATTGTCGTCGATCTGCACTGTCCCCCAGGCGGGCGCGACGCCGACCGCGACTGGTCGATGTACCACGACGCGAAGTACGCCGACCATTTCATCGCCTGCTGGAAGCGCATCGCCACGCGCTTTAAGGGCCGTCCCGAAATCTACGGATTTGACCTTATCAACGAGCCGACGCAGATCCGCCGTGCGCTTCCTGGCTGTGACTACTGGTCGCTGCAGCGCCGCGCCGCCGAGGTCGTGCGGGCGATCGATCCGAAGACGCCGATCATCATCGAGTCGGCCGAGTGGGATAGCGCGAATTCCTTTGCCTATCTCTCACCGCTCGACATGGACAACGTCATCTACCAGGTGCACATGTATCAGCCTGGCGAGTTCACCCATCAGGGCGTGCACGCGAAGGGAGACTATCCGCACCACGCCTACCCGAACCCGAAGAAGGGCTGGAACAAGACGTGGCTAAAGGGGCGCCTCGAGCCCGTGCGCAAGTTCGCGGCGAAGCACAACGCCAAGATATACGTCGGCGAGTTCTCCGCCATCACCTGGGCCGATGGCGCTGATCGCTATATCGCCGACTGCATCGACATCTTCAACGAGTATGGCTGGGATTGGACGTATCACGCCTTCCGCGAGGCGAAGGTCTGGGACGTCGAGTACGAGGGCAAGGATCGCAAGTCGTTCAAGCCGTCGGCGGACAATCCCCGTCGTCGCGCGCTTCTCAAGGGTTTCGTCGACTTCAGCCACCTGATGCCCAGGGGCGGCATCTGCGCCCACCGCGGCGACCGGGCGGAGTATCCCGAGAACACCGTGCCGGCCTTCAAGGCGGCGGTCGAGAAGGGTGCGGCAATGGTCGAGTTCGACGTGCACAGGTGCAAGACGGGCGAACTCATCGTCATGCACGACGACACGATCGACCGCACCACGACCGGCAAGGGCAAGTGGCGCGACCTCACGTTCGCCGAGCTGCGCGCCGTCGACGCCGGTATCAAGCGCGGCGAGCGCTTCCTCGGCACGAAAGTGCCGACCTTCGACGAGGCGATCGACTGCTTCCCGAAGTACGGCGTGTGGCTGAACGTCCACTGCGACGATTCGGTGACGGACGAGGTTGCGAAGAAGATCAAGGCGAAGGGACGTCTCCACCAGGCGTTCATCGCGGCGAACCTCGCGGGCGTCAAGCGCGCTCGTGCGGTCGTTCCCGAGATCAAGGTGTGCCTCTTCTCGCTGCCGCCGAACTCGTGGAGCCATTCCTGGGCGGCCGAGGAGCGCTCGGCGAGCATCGCCGAAGTCATGTCCGTGAAGGCCGAGTTCACTCAGCCGCATTACGCCGACTTCACCCAGGAGGAGCTCTACGACTACCACGCGATGGGCGGGCGCGTGAACTACTTCTGGTGCAATCAGCCCTCGCGTCTGCCGGCGCTCCTGGCGCGCGGCATCGACTTCCCGATCACCGACAATCTCGCGGCGATGGTGAAGGCCTATAACGACTGCCTGAAGCGTCCCTGGGCGCCGGCCGAACCCGAGCATCCGTTCCGGTATCTCGAGGATGCCAATCTCCGGACTGGCTGCCTGCGTCCAATCGACTGGGCGCACGACCGCCGTTCGCGCAAGTTCGGTGGCATCGTCTCCGTCGCCGTCTCACCGAAGAACGGCCGGCTCTGGCGCACGTGGTACGCCGGACCAACCGATGGCGAGGATTCAAACAACTACGTCGTCCTAGCGACAAGTGCAGACCGCGGCAAGACCTGGAAGGAGGTGCTTGTCTTCGATCCCGACGGCGTCGGCCCGAAGCGCGCGTTTGATCCGCAGGTGTGGGTTGACCCGAACGGCAAGCTGCAGTGGATATGGTGCGAACGGACCGTCCCGAAGCGCGACGGCGACAACGAACGCTGGGGTTCCCCTCACTTCGCCCTCACGGAACGGCTGATGGCGGTGACGCTCGATGCCGAGAACGAGCCGCTCTCGCCGTATCCGACGCCCCGTCAGCTCGCGCCCTGTGGCGTGATGATGGAGAAGCCTCTCGTCACGAAGTCCGGCCGGTGGCTGTATCCGCTCTCGGTGTGGAGCGACGACTTCAGTGCGCGCGTCTACGAGTCGACGGACGGCGGCGAGACGCTCGTGCCCGTCGGGGCGGCGACCGTGCCGCTCAAGAACCGCCAGTTCGAGGAGCACAGCCTCGTCGAATTCAAGGACGGGACGCTCAGGATGTACATGCGCGTGAAGGGCAATGCCGGGTGGAATGCCTTCGAGGCCGATTCGAAGGACGGCGGCCGCAGCTGGTCCGTCCCGAAGGCCTGTTCCTTCCCCCATACGAACTCTCGCCTTTTCGTCCGTCGTCTCAAGAGCGGTGCGCTTCTCCTGGTCAAGAACGGGCCGATCGACAAGGTGACCGGCACGAAGGACTACGAGGGGCGCGTCGACATGACGGCCTACGTCTCCGACGACGACGGCGCGACCTGGCAGGGCGGACTCCTGCTCCACGCCGGTAAGTGTGCCTATCCCGACGGCGACCAGGCTTCGGATGGCACGATCTACGTCGTTTTCGACGACGACCGCTTCGGCGAACAGAAGCTGTTCCTGCGCACGTTTACCGAAGAGCAAGTGAGGAAGGGCGGAAAGCTGTAATGAAGTCCGGTTCGGTTGCCATTGTCCTGGGGTTGACTTCGTTCACCATTTCTGCCGCGCCGATCACGCTGGACTTCTCGAAGTCCGTCGGCGAGGCGCCGCTCGTCTACGGCCTCGCGCGGCCGCCGAGTCCGGCGTTCGACCGCTGGACGCGGGGTGACGACCTCCGCAAGGCGAACATCCCCTACCTCTACATGCACAACGTGGGCGGCGCGTACGGTTCGGGCGCGTTTGTCGACATCTCGAACCTCTTCCCGAAGTTCGACGCCGATGCGGACGATCCGGCGAGCTATGACTTCATGGTGACGGACAACCTGATGCAGTGCATGATCCGCAACAAGCTCGCGCCGATCTTCCGCCTCGGCGAGTCGGAGGAGGAGATGGCGTCCGTCCGCCGCTACCGCACGTTCCCGCCGAAGGACGCGGCGAAGTGGGCGCGCATCTGCGAACACGTCATTCGCCATTACAACGAAGGCTGGGACAACGGCTTCAAGTATGACATCGACTACTGGCCGATCTGGCACGCGCCGGACCGGTCGACCTGCTGGGCGGGGACGATGGACGAGTTCGTCGACTTCTACGCGGTCGCCGCGCGTCACCTGAAGGCGAAGTTCCCCCATCTCAAGATCGGTGGCGCGGGTCTGGCCGGTCCCGTCGACGGCTTCGTCGCGGCGGTGAAGGCGCGCGGCCTGCCGCTCGACTTCCTGTCGTTCGAGGCCGTGGGCGACGCGGCGGCCGTCGCCCGGCGCGTGCGCGAAGTGAAGGCGGTGCTGGCGGCGGCGGGACTTTCCCGCGTTGAGCTGCTGCCGATCGTGCAGCCGGCGGCGAAGCCGGGCACGATGCGGTCCGCCGCGGAGATCGCCGCGAACCTGGCAATGCTGGCGAACGAGGGCGTGAAGACGGCGGTGACGGGCGAGCGGGACTGCGCGGCGAACCACTTTTCGCCGTTCCTCGATCCGCTGATGGGCAAGTGGTGGCCCGCGTTCCAGTCGCTGGTCGCCTTTGACCGGCTTTACGCCTATCGCGAACGGGCGGCGTTTGAGAATGGCGCTACGGCGGAGGGACTTGTCGTGACGGCCGTGCGCGATCCGTTCGGCGGCGGCGCGGCGATGGTCGTGAACCTCTCGGGCGAGGAGCGTCCGCTCGACCTGCGTGCGCCGGGTTGGTCCGTGATCGGCGCGGCGTCGTTCGACGAGGCGAAGGACTATCACGAGCTGCCGCTGCCGAAGACGATCACGCCTGATCGCGTGGTGGTAGTCCGTTTCCTGAAGGACGATGCCGAGCGGCCCGTGCCGCTCGAACGGGCTGACGGTTTCACAATCGACTTCAACGAGGTGACGGGACCGGTCAAGCCGGTGAATGGCGTCGGTCAGGCGCCGATGGTCGGCTGGGACTTCTCGATGTTCCATTACCTCAAGGAGGCGGACATCCCCCTGTCGCGCTTCCACGACACGGGCGGGTCGCTCGGGCGTTCGGTCTTCGCGGACGTCTCGAACATCTTCCGTGACTTCGACGCCGATGAGAACGATCCCAAGAACTACGACTTCGCTTTCACCGACCGCTTGGTCGACGAGCTCCGCAAGAACGGCGTGAAGATCTACTACCGCCTCGGCGAGACGATCGAGACGCGGAGCTTCTTCCGGCGCTATCGGACGTATCCGCCGAAGGACTACGCGAAGTGGGCGCGCATTTGCGAGCACATCGTGCGCCATTACGAGAACGACATCGCCTATCTCGAGATCTGGAACGAGCCCGACGGCACCGAGAAGCCGATGTACAACGGGCTTTGGAAGGGCACCTTCGCCGAGTTCCTGGAGCTCTACGGCGTCGCGTCGAAGCATCTCAAGAAATGCTTCCCGCACATCAAGGTCGGCGGCTACGCCTCGACCGGCTTCGGCGGGGCGTTCGCCGGCCAGCCGAGTGACCGGCAGCGCTACCTGATGAAGTGCTTCTTCGATTTCCTGGACTATTGCCGCGCGAACAATGCGCCCGTCGACTTCTTCTCGTTCCACTGCTATGGCGACGGCGACGCAATCGACCCAATCCAGCGGTTCGTACGCAAGCATCTCGACGCGGCGGGATTTCCGCGCGCGGAAATCCACAACACGGAGTGGAAGGCGGGCTGGGGCGTCAAGGACTTCGATCATCAGGCGGCGCTCACGGCCGGTACGCTCATCGCGATGCAGAACGGTCCCATGGACGCGGCGACGATCTACGACGGACGGTGCGGCGCGGGCGACTACTCGCCGCTCTTCAATCCCTCGACACTTGCGCCGCACAAGGCCTACTATGCCTTTCGGATGTTCGCCGAACTCCGCCGCGACGGTCGGGCGGTGAAGACGGCGGCGGACGCGACGGCGAAACTGCGCCTTGCGGCTTCGACGGACGGCCATGGCCGTGGGCATGCGCTCGTCTCCAATTCGAGCTGGAAGTCCGTTCCGCTCAAGCTCAACGCGCCGGGCTGGAAGGTGACGGGTTGCCGTGCGCTCGACAAGACGCACGACGACACGGAGATTCCGCTTCCGACGACCCTCGCCGCCAACCAGGTCCTCCTGCTGACGCTGGAAAGGGATTCCCAGGAAGCCGCGGCGAGGGGCTCCGAGGAGGTGCGTGCCGCGCTTGGACCGTACGTGGAGCGCGGCGAGATCGCCGGCGTTGTCAGCGTCCTCTCCGACGCCGACTACAACGAGACTTGGGATATCTTCGGCTGGGCCGACGCCGAGAGCATGGTGCGAACGCACGAAAACGATGTCGATCGCACCAAGTGGTACCAGCGGAAATGAGCGCAATGACCAGGACGGTAGTCGCGTGTTTCGGTATGGCGGCTGTACTCTCGGCGGTCGCCGTGTCGCCGTTTGCCGCCGAACCTCCGCCCTATCCAGGAATCGAAAGCTGGACTTTCCGCGATGAGCTCGCAAAGCCGGTGAAGACGGATCCGGTCACCGTGGGCGAGCCCTGGGTGAAGAACCGCATTTCGCGCTGCTTCTTTGGTCCGATCAAGCGAGCGCCGCTGTTCCACGACGAGTTGATGGACGACGTCGACTACTATCCCGACGCCTACCTCGACCGACTGGCCGGAGAGGGTGTCAATGGACTCTGGCTCACCATCGAGTGGCGCGACCTCGCCACTACCTCGTTCGCTGCACCGAGTCCAGACGCACCAGGGCGAATCGCGAAGCTCCGGCGGACTGTGGACAAATGCCTCGCCCATGGCATCAAGATCTGGGCGTTCTGCATCGAGCCCAAGGCGGTGCGTGCGGACGATCCCCTTTTCGTCAACCACCGCGACATGTTCAATCCGCACCCGACGCACCATGGCTACGTGGTGTGTCCGTCCACCGAAAAAGGACGCCGCTACATCCGAGAGTCAGTGCAGGACATCTTCGCCCGGGTGCCCCGACTTGGTGGTTTGATGATGATCTCGAACGGAGAACGCAACACGACGTGTCTGTCGATGGTGGACGCCGTCACCGGCGAACGGGACCCGGGATGTGCGCGATGCGATCAGCTTGAACCATGGAAGATATATGGCGAATTTGCGGGAACCATTGTCGATGGAATTCGCGCCGCTGGGTCGAAGGCAGAACTCATCAGCTGGTTCTACCAGCCGTGGGTGCGTCCCGAACGTGCGCCTTGGGTGGCGGACTGTGCCCGCCACGCGCCGGACGGCGTCATTTTCGCCTACAATTTTGAGTCGGGCGCGTTGAAGGAACAGCTTGGTCGCTACCGCAACGGCGGTGACTACTGGCTTTCGTTCGTCGGTCCTGCCGAGGGATTCCGCCAGGTGGGGGCGGCGGCGCGCGATGGCGGCCGCGTGCTGGGCGCCAAGATCCAGGTCTGCAATTCCCATGAGTGCGCCACCATTCCATACGTGCCGGTGCCGGGTCTCCTCTATCGCAAGTATCGGGAGATGAAAGACGCCGGTGTCTCCACCGTGCTCCAGTGCTGGTACTTTGGCAACTACCCTGGGTTGATGAATCGCGCGGCGGGAATGCTCTCCCATGGCGACCTGGACCGAACCGAGGATGAATTTCTGATGCGGCTGGCGAAATCGGAATGGGGAGATGACGCCATAGTCATGGCGCAGCTCTGGAAAAGATTTTCCGATGCCTACGCGAACTATCCGCTTTCCAATGACATGCAGTACTATGGACCTTTCCACGCCGGCATTGCATGGCCGCTTTTCCCGGAGGTCTGCCTGGAACCGCTTGCCCGCACTTGGAAGCCGCAGGATCTCCCCAGTGGCGACACAATCGGCGAGTGCCTGGAGAATCACACGATCGAGGAGGCGGTTCTGCTTGCGCGCCGCATGGCCAGGGGGGCTTCGACCGTGGATGCGTGCGGCGAGGACGTGCTGGACGCCCTGGCGAGGCGTCATGCCGCCGAGCCCGAGCGTCTGCGCGACATCGGCGTGATGCGCGCGATGCAGATTCTCTTTGAAAGCGGGGCGGACATTCTCGAGTTCTACAGCGAACGTTCCCGGGCTATTCACGCCAGTCGCTTTGGCGGCGATTTTGCCGCCGCTCGTGCGGCGGTGTCACGCATGGGGGTGATTCTGGAGCGCGAGGTTCTGCTCACGAAGAAGATGCTGCCGCTCGCCGTGGCCGATTCCAGGCTGGGGTTCCATTCGGAGGCCGAGGCGCACCAGTTCCATCCCAGAAAGCTCGAGTGGCGTCTGGGCGAGCTTGCGGCCGCGAAGCGGCGCCTGGCGGCTATCGCCGCCGAGGTCGATGTCGGCCGTCCGTATCCCGAGTCGAACTTCGAGAAGGCAGCTGTGTCCTGTATCGTCGGCGGTGGATGGACCGATCTAGGCAAGGGTCGTGCCTTCAGGGTGCGCGACGAGGCGAATGGTGACTTCACCGTCGAACTGAAGCTGGGGAATGCGAACGATCGTCTGACGCTCTACACGCACGACGCCTGCGGGACGAGCTGGTTCCGTTCGGTGGTGGTGAAGGGAACGGGTGAGGTGCTGGCAGAACCGCTTCGCAACAGTGTCACGCCGCAGCATGAGGTTGTGTCTGAGTGTGTTGTCCATTCCGACCATGGGCCAATCGTGCGATTTACGCTATCGGCGAATGGCTGGGGTGGTAGGGTGGAGCGTCGCCCTGGATATTTGCAGTGGAGGTCCAATGGTCTGTACGACTCATGCGTATGGCCGAAGGGCGGCGAATTGACCAACCCCGAAAGCCGGTTGAACATCGGCCATGTGGAGGGGCACACTTTCGGCCGCGTTATCCGTCCGCACCTGTCGCGTCAATAAGCAAAGTGAAGGAGTTGTAATCACCATGGATATGACGAACCGAATTTCTAGGCGCGGTTTTCTCGGCGGGGCCGGAAGCGCGACGATGGCCATGGGCTGCGCGGCGGCGGGAGGGCCGGTGTCGGCAAGGAGCGGATTCTATGCCGAGCCTGCTCGGGAGATTCCGTGCGATGACTGGGCGGATGTGATCGTGGTTGGCGGCGGTCCGGCCGGTGTTGCCGCCGCCGTGAATGCGGCGCGGAGCGGAGCGAAGACGCGCCTTTTCGAGCTGCAGGGGTCGTTGGGCGGAGTGTGGACGAGCGGGATGCTCACCTACATTTTCGACTTCGACAAGTGCGAGACCGACCGCGAGATCATGCGTCGTCTTGACGTCTACGGGGCGCGGACGATCGATCGCCCCGGGGCTTCGCTGATGAAGCACTATCCACACGGACTGGACAAGGACTGGGTCTACGAGCCAGAGTACATGCGCCTGGTGTGCGAGGACATGTGCGCCGAGGCGGGGGTGAAGGTGACCCTGCAGTGTCCGGTGGTGGCGGTCCACCGCGACACTTCTGGGCGCAATGTGGATGTGATCGTGACCGAGTCGAAATCCGGTCGTCAGGCATGGAGGGCAAAGCGGTTCGTCGACTGTTCGGGCGATGGCGACTGCGCGGCCCTCGCGGGCTGCGGGTTCGATCTTGGCTGGACTCCGGAGGGATTCGGGCAGCCGGCGACGCTCAATGCGCTTGTCACCGTGAAGAACGGCGACGCTGTCGCCGAGTTCTGTTCGAACGAACCGGCGATGTGGACGCCGCGGGTTTCGTCGGAGGGCAGGCGCACATGCCATCACATCGTGGCATCTCACCGTATCAAGGCGCTGCTGCGGGCGCAGGGACTTGATCCCAGCTATGGCGATCCCACGCTGTTTCGCTGCCACGGAAACCTTTTCTGCTTCATGGCCACGCATGCCTATCGGCTGCGGCTTGATGACGCGCAGGCCATTTCCGATGCGACCATCGCCGCGCGCAAGGAGGTGTTCCGGCTGGCGGATGCGCTTCGTCGCCTTGGCGGGCCCTGGGAGGGATTCCGCGTGGTCGCCACTGCCGAGCAGATAGGCCATCGTGATGCGCGACGTATTCACGGGCGCTACACCGTCACGCGCGACGATGTGACGGCGGGGCGGCGCTTTCCCGACGCAGTGGCGGAATCGCGCTTTGGCATCGACATCCACGGCCTTGACCGGAAGTCCAACAACGTGCGCGCGGCCGGGCAGAACTTCGGCGTGAAGTTTCGTCCGTTCCAGATACCACTCCGCGCCTGCCAGGCAAAGGACGTGGACAACCTCTACATGGCCGGGCGCTGCATTTCCGGCGACTTCATCGCGCATGCATCCTATCGGGTGACTGGCAGTGCCGTGCAGATGGGCGAGGCGGTCGGACGAAAGGTGGCGTTGGATTGAACCTGCAATGAAATTCCAACAGCTAAAAGGTGTAGAACATGAATATGCATAGAAGAATGTTCCTGGAACTGGGTGCGGCATTTGCCGCTAGTGTGCAGTCGTCCCTTCGGATGGCGGGTGCGGAGGCGCCGAAGGGCAATCGTCCCGGGGGCTTCGCTCCACTCAAGGTGAAGCGCATTCGCGTCGAGGTTGGGGCGGAGAAGCCGTTTCGCGCCTTCCATCTCTCCGACACCCATATTGCGCGGGCGGACTCTACCGAGAAGGATCCGCGCAAGGTGGAGCTAGCCTCCCAGCGGTCGTCGTTCCTCGCCTATGGCGAACACTATCTTTGCGAGGCCGTGCATCAGGCGCGAATGGAGAAGGCCATGCTCCTGCATACGGGCGACATGATCGACTTTGTGTCCAACGCGAACCTCAAGCTCGCGAAAAACTACTATGGCAGCGACGACTGGTTTGTCTCCTCCGGCAACCATGAGTTTTCGCGCTATGTGGGCGAGGCGCGCGAGGACGCCGCGTACAAGGCCGGCAGCTGGGAACGTGTGCAGGCGAGCTACCCCAACGATCTCGCCTTTGCCGCGCGCGTCGTCAACGGTGTCAATTTCGTCGCGTTCGACGATGTCTATTACAATGTGACGGCCGACATCCTCGAGAAACTGAAGAAGGAGGTCGAGAAGGGCCTGTCCATCGTCCTCATGTGCCATGTTCCGTTCTACACGCCAAAGTTCTATGCGCACAACATGGAGCATACGCGGGGCGTCTGCTCGTATCTCACCGGCACGCCGGACGAGCTGGTCGATACCTGGAGTGGCAAGCACGACTTCCCCGAGGGACAGGAATGGCGCGACCGCGCCGTGCAGCAGCGCACGGACGCCGCCACGAAGGAATTCGTGAAATATCTCAAGTCACAGCCGCTGGTCAAGGCGGTGCTGACCGGGCACTGCCACGAATACTGGGAGGAGCGTCTCACCCCGACCGCGATACAGTACACCGCGTCCGCGACGTTCAAGGGCGAATGCACCGCGATTGACTTCGTCTGATTGGACAAAAGCACCATGAATGGAGAAACCATGAAAACTCTGGTAATGAAAGACAGGCATGGGAACGCCAGAAGGATTCTTGCCGCCGCAGTGGCGCTGGCGAGCGTCGTCGCGACAGCCGCCCCGATGAACGCGCGCGTGATTCAGCCCGCGTACGCCGAGACGGTTGCGGGGGCGAACGAGAGCTTCGAGTGGATGCTGCGGGAGCTGGACCGCTGCGACGGGAAGCTTGATCTGATCGTGCTGCCCGAGTTCAGCGATGTGCCGGGGCGGGTGCCGTACGGTGGGCCGTTCCACGCTTTCGCGTCCAACACCAACCAGCGTCTGCTGAGGAAATGCGCCGAGACGGCGGCACGGTGCCGGGCGGTAGTGTTCGTGAATGCGCTCGACTACACCGATGCGGGGCCGCGCAACACCACCTGGGCGTTTGACCGCACCGGTGCCAACGTCGGCCGGTACTACAAGCGCCATGTGACGGCGGGCGAGCGCGACAAGTGCGGCCTTGACACCTCCTACACACGCCGGTGGGAGGAACCGTATACTGTCACCATCGATGGCGTGAAGTACGCCTTCCTCACCTGCTACGATTTCTACTTCTACGACAGCTATGACGCGATTGCCAAGGTTCGGCCCGATGTGGTGATCGGCTGTTCGCTGCAGCGCAGTGACCGGTTGGACGCACTGGAGTTCATAAACCAGTTCTGCGCCTACAACACGGCAGCGTATCTGGTGCGCGCCTCAGTCTCGATGGGACTCGAGTCGCAGACTGGCGGTTCCTCGATGGTGGTAGCGCCCACGGGGAAGATACTCGGGAACATGAAGTCGCTCGTGGGCAATCTCGACGTCACCTTCGATCCGTCGGTAAAGTATCTCAAGCCGGCCGGCTTTGGCAATCCGCCCTCAACGCATCCCGCCTACTGCGAGATCGGGCGTCGTCCGTGGCAGTACCGTCCGTCCGGCCCGGCTCTGGTGCCGCCGCTTGCGGAGATGCCGGCCAAGCGGCTCTGCGCTCACCGCGGGTTCTCGTCCGTCGCGCCGGAGAACTCGCTTCCCGCCTATGGAGCCGCGGTTGCGCTGGGGGGGAGCGAGATCGAGTTTGATCTCTGGTGGACCAGGGACGGGGAAATAGTGTCGTGCCATGACGGCACCATCGATCGGGTGTCTGACGGAACAGGCCAGATAACCGAGATGACGTATGCGCAGCTGCTCAAGTACGATTTCGGGCAGAAGGAGGGCGGAGCGCATTTCAAGGGTCTGCGCATTCTGCGGTTCGAGGATATTCTGGCAAAGCTGTCGTGCCAGACGATCTTCAACATCCACGTGAAGATGAATCCTGGAGACGACGGGTTGAAGACGATGATTGCGCTGCTCAGGAAATACGATGCCGAGCGCCATTGCTATTTCATGACGTCGGACGAGGGACTGCAGCGGGCACTGGCGCGGTTGGCGCCGGACATCCCCCGCTGCATGGGATGGTGCCAGGAGTGGAGTTTCAAGGCGCATGTCGACAAGGCGCTCGAGCACGGATGCTGGGCGCTGCAGCTCTTCAAACCGAATTTCAACGAGGCGACGGTGAAGTACGCGCACGAGAAGGGGTTGCGGGTGAACTGTTTCTGGTCGGACGACCCGGACGAGGCGAAGAAGTTCCTTGACTGGGGGATTGACACCATCCTCACCAACGACTACCAGCCCATGGCCTCGTCAACCGGTCTGAAATAGTTTCACCCGTTGTCACTACCATCCCATAGGTGAAATCCTCTGAGCCGCAACGGACGATAATTCCGTTGCGGTTTTGACTTTTAGGCGATTAATGGTTTCAGTCTCTTCGATGCGTGTGCCGATTCGTTTCGTTCCATGCCCTGTTTTGGCGCAC
>JAZRXT010000140.1:0-2521 GCA_045600365.1 Kiritimatiellia bacterium
ATGCCCCGCGCCCGGCAGAAGCGATAGAGGTCCGCCTGCGCATGCCACTGGACCCAATAGGAATTGCCCGCCGTGGTGTGGCCGGGATGGTTCGTGGCCGAACAGAAATCGCCCGGATAGGGACCGTCGTTCTCGAACACCCCGAAGCCGGCTTCGTCCATGAAGGATTTGAGATTTTCAATGTACTGCTTTCCCCAAACCGAACCGAGGCACGGACCTCTGTCGAAGAGGCACTTCCCCTTCACGTTGTCGGCAAGCGTGCCGGCATTCCGCGAAGACGTCAGCGAATAGCCGCCGATGACCACGTTCTTCGCCTTCGCTTCGTCCGCGATGGCGCGATAGGTCGCGCGATAGGCAGGATCCGTCGATTCCAGATTGAACCCCGTGCCAAAGCTGATGATCATCGCCTCGAATCCCGTTTCCGCACACTGCCGCACACCCTCGCGCACGCTCTGCGGCGTCGCCTTTTGTTTGAGGTGGAACAGGAGCGGATTCTCATCCGTCCACGGCGCCAACGTGCGATAGGTCCGGCGAATCGCCAAACTCCGACGTTCGCGGTCGCTGGAATCATGGAGAAGAAGCCAGCTGCGGAAACACTCGACCGGTTTCCGGTCGGGGAGCCGCACGTCCACATTGCACCCCGGGGTGAACTTCAACGTCATGACGCCCTCGTAAAAGTAGGGGCGCTGCGTCTTATAGTCGGGCTCCTTGCAGAACTGATAGCCGATTCGCTCGCCGCCGCCGCAGACATCTTCGGCGATGGGCGTAAAGTTCTCCTGCACATCTCCCGCGAACGGAAAAAGAATGTCGGAATACTCCACGAAACGAATCTCGTCCGTCACGAATGTCGTGAGCGTGCAATCTCGCCCCGAGCGGTTCTCCACCGTCAGCCACTTCGAAAAGAGCGGCACGCCGTCGTAGATCTCGTAATGGACCGTCACATGCGGCAACCCCGGCTTCTGCGGCGCATAGTGCATCATCAGGTGGCGTCCCTTCGGCGGCCAAGAGAGATCGCGGCCCATCCATTCGCGATGCAGCTTGCAGGGGAAGCGCGCCTCGATGGGACCCTGCTCCGACTTCACGTAGGCATAGGCGTTCGTGTACGGCCTCATCTTGGCCAGCCACTCCGTCTTCAGATAGTTGAGAATCGGCTGTCCCAGAAGGCCACCGACATCACACCCCTTCCCGTCGATCGTGACGCGCGCTTCTGGCGAAATGGCGCGCAAATGCTCGTCGCCCGTCGTGAGGTTTCGGATGGATATCGTGGCCGGAGCCGGCTTCAGCGTAATCGTGCGGCTCACGAGGCCGTTCTCCAGTACCACGCGGTCGTCCGAAAGCGTGATCTTCGCCTCGTAGGGCTTGGGATCGAGCAGCCAATCGCCCGCCCACGCACCTGCGGACAGCACACCCCCCGCCACCAGAACCAGCGCCTCGGCGGCCTTCATCCAATTGTATCGCATTGCCTTCGGAGTCCTCATAAACGCGCCACCTGCAATTCAGGTTAGAAACCGGGATTGTATTCGATGTTCGAGCGGGACGGAATCTGATCCGTGACGACGCCCGTCTCGTCGGAATCCTGCACGTTCATGTCCCATCCCACCTGGCGCCAGTGGTCGATGAAGGCCGAGCAGTCCGCTCTCGTGCCCCAGGCACCGCTCGCCGTGGGCACGAACTCCCGTCCCAGCGCATCCTTGTAGACGTGGTGCCAGGTCGTTCCCAACACGCCCAGCGCCCCCGCCGCGTGCGCCGCCTGGGTCTGTGCGAATGTCCCCGCCGGCTGATCCCAAGGCGAGGTCAGCAAATCATAGCCCGCCTCGCGGAAATGCGCAAACGTCGGATACCCCGCCTTCACCACGCCGCCATAGAACCAGTCGCAGATGACCACGGACTTCGGCAGCTTTCCGAGCAACCGCTCCTCTCCCGCGCCGGCATTCGCATAGAACGGCGAAAACGTTCCCCGCTTCAACAGCATGTCATGCCACATCATCGCCCGTGCGCCGCGCGACTCCAGCAATTTCGAAACGCGCGTGATGTTGCCTGCAATGAGCGCCACATAATCCTGCGCCCGGCAGACCGGACAGCTCGGACGATTCGCCTCGTCGCAGCCGATGTGGAAATACGGAGGATTGCCGAAAGCCTCGTGCAGTTCACACACCAGGTCGTCGATCATCTTGCAGGCGACCGGGTTCGACAGGCACCAGTTCCAGCCGCGATACGGCTCGAAAATCGGCTGGTACTCGCGATGAAAATCAAGCGCCGCATGCTTGCCGCTCTGACTGCGGCTCATCGTCGCATGGCCGAAGATGTTGAACTGCGGAATGAGCGTCACGCCCAAGTCCTGAGCGATACCCCGCAAACGGGCGATTTCCGCCTTTGTCATCGTCCCCGTCTTCCATCCCCACCACGGATACTTCTCGCTTCGGAACGTGCCCCAGGTTTCCAACACTACATAGTTCATCTTGTAGTAGCCGGCCAAACGAATGCACCGTTCAATGAACGAGACTTTCGTCTCGGGGAACCA
>JAZRXT010000141.1:0-4174 GCA_045600365.1 Kiritimatiellia bacterium
GTGTTCATGGACACGCTCAAGGCCGCCGGCGAAGACAACAGCGCGAAGCTCGCCGCCGTGGCGTTTGCCAAGCGCGGCGTGAAGGTGCGCTATGCCAGCCCTAAGGATACCGGCATGGTGCTCGAGGGCGAGAGCGGGAACGCCCAGCTCGTGGAGGAAAGCTACCGCAAACTCGCCCGCGCCTTCGCCGATTTCGAAGGCATTGTGATCTATCCCGGTTTCTTCGGTTATCGCAAGGACGGAACGGTGGCGACCTTCCCGCGTGGCGGCAGCGACATTACGGGATCCATCCTTGCGGCCGCCGTGCGGGCGGACGTCTATGAGAACTTCACCGACGTGGACAACGTCTATCCTGTCGATCCGCGCATCGTTCCCGAAGTGAGCGAGGGCATCGACACGATGACCTACCGCGAAATGCGGGAGCTCGCGTATGCCGGTTTCGGCGTCTTCAATGACGAGGCGGTGCGCCCCGCCGTCCAGGGCCGCATTCCGATCAACGTGCGCAACACGAACCGTCCTTCCGAGCCGGGGACGATGATCGTGCAGAGCCGTCGCGTGATTCCGGGTACCGTGACGGGCATCGCCGCGTCGGACGGGTTCTGCAACATCATCATCGACAAGTACTGCATGAACCGCGAAGTGGGATTCACGCACCGTCTCCTCGACATCCTGCAGGACGAAGGCATCTCCTACGAGCACCTGCCCTCGGGCATCGACTCGATCTCGGTGGTGATTCGCGGCGAGCGATTCACGAAAACGGTGGAGAACCGTGTGGTGTCGCGCATCAAGCGCGAACTCACGCCCGATTCCGTGTTGGTTACGCGCGACTACGCGGTGCTCATGGTGGTGGGCGAAGGTATGGCGTTTTCGGCCGGCATGCTCGCGAAGGCCACGAACGCGCTCGCGACCCACGGCATCAACATCTCCATGGTCAACCAGGGCGCGAGCGAGTTCTCGTTCATGATCAGCATCAAGAGCGCGGACCGCATTCGCGCCGTGCGTGCCCTCTACGAGGCCTATTTTGGAGACAAGGAATGAAATTCTGGAACCGTGAAGCGGAAACGATGAGCCGTGACCAGCTCGCGGACGTCCAGCTCAGGGGGTTGAAGAAATCCCTCAATCGCGTGTGGAAGAGCGAATGGAGCCGTCGGCTCATGATCAGCCGGGGATTCTGCAATCCCGACGACGTCAAGTCGCTCGACGATCTGCGGCGGATTCCCTTCCTCACCAAGGACGACTTCCGCGACGCCTACCCGCTGGAGATGAGCACGGTGCCGCGCAAGGAGCTGCTGGAGTTCCATCAGTCCTCCGGCTCCACGGGCACGCCCGTCGTGATGGCGTACACCAAGAACGACCTCAACCAGTGGGCGGACTGCATGGCGCGCTGCTACACGATGGCGGGGCTCGAGGCGGGCGACGCCTTCCAGATCATGCCGACGTTCGGCCTTTTCAACGGCGGCTTCGGCTGCTACCATGGCTGCCGCAAGGCCGGGCTATTCTGCGTGCCCGCCTCCAGCGGCAACACCGAGCGTCAGATCAAGCTCATGCGCGACTTCCGCGTGAAGGGCTTCTGCTCGGTAGTCTCCTATGTGCCGCGCTTGATCGAGAAGCTCGACGCGGAGCCGACGGGCGACCATGACATCCCCTCGCTTCGCGTGGGCATCTTCGGGAGCGAGACCTTCTCCGACGAAATGCGCCGCAAGATCGAGAAGCGTCTCCACATCGAGTGTTTCGACATCTACGGCATGACCGAGACGGGCGGCATTGGCACCACGGGCCAGGACTGCCAGTGCCATTGCGGACTCCATGTGTGGGAAGACCAGTACATCACGGAAATCGTCAACCCCACCACCGGCGAGCCGGTGCCCGACGGCGAGTACGGCGAAGTCGTCTTCACCTCGCTCACCCGCGAGGCGATGCCGATCATCCGCTACCGCACCCACGACATCTCCCGCATCCTCTCGCGCGAGAAGTGCGAGTGCGGACGCACCTCGCTGCGCATCGACCGCATTACCGGCCGCACGGACGACATGCTCATCGTCAAGGGCGTGAACTTCTATCCTCGCCAGGTCGAGCAGGCGCTCATGGAAATCCCCGGCGTCAAGGACGAGTTCCAGATCATCCTCACCGAGCACAATGGCATGACCGAGGTCACGGTGAATGTCGAGGCCGAGCCCGGCGTCACCGGCCACATGGTCGCCAAACACCTCAAGGAGCGTCTGGGCTTCCTGCCGAAGGGCGAGGTGTTCCCGGTGGGGGCGTTGCCGCGCAACGAGGGCAAGGCCAAGCGCGTGATTCGGCAGAGCGTCTAGCAGACGGCGGAAAAACGCCGTTTATGAGAACATGTTCTCGTGGATGAAACAGGCCGCGAGAACATGGCCTTTTACCACCGTCGACGACACTTGCACGGGCCGTCCGGTGAACTGTTTGAAGTTCTCGAGCCACTGCCCCGTGAGCCGCACCGTCATTTCGCCGGTTTCGGCCTGGAAGTTTTCGACCACCAGTTCGCGCGGCGAGTAGCGGATGCCCGTGCCCAGGGCCTTGGAGACCGCCTCCTTGGCGCACCAGAAACGGATGGCCGCGCTGGGGGCGCTGGCGGCGCGCAGCGTGAGGTCGCGTTCCTCGTCGGTGAAGACGCCGCGGGTGAATTCCTCGGATAGGTCGCGGTCGCGCATTTCGACGTCGATGCCCACTCGCGCGTTCGAGGCGACGACGGCGACGACGAACTGGGCGGTATGGGCGATGGAAAGGTCGAGGGAGGTGGTGTTGAGGTCGTCGCGCCAGCGTCCGATCGCGTGGGGCTTGCCGCTGTCGTCGCTCCAGATCTGCACGTCGGCGTCGCACCACCGCGCCTGCTTGGTGTCGTTGAGGAAGCGGCGCACCGCCTCCTTGGCGACGATGCGCCCGAACAGCCATTCGGTGCGGCGGCCGACCGAGCCGGCCAATCCGCCGAAGTCGCCGATTTCGGTCTTGGTCAAGACGGCCTGGGAAAGCGTGCGGAGCCACAGCTCCTCGTTGCGCTCGAAAACGGGGTAGGGGACGTCGGTCACCATGGCGGAGGCGATGGAGGTGGCCGGATCGCCGAGCAGTTTCGGGGGTACCGGCTGAGACAGGAAGGTCATGGCCGGGAACAGCAACTGCTGGCGGAACTCCTCGGAGATGCGTTCAACGATTTCCTCGTAGCCGCGGAGCGCGACCTTGAGCTGTCCGTTGCCATCGGAGACGAGGATGTCGGTGACGAGCGATTTCGGCGTCACTCCCGTGTTGCGGAGGTAGCATTGGAGTCGCATGCCCTCGGAAAGGGGCGCGTAGAGTTCGATGCGGCGTACCCGGAACGGGAAAGACAGCGCACCGGGGAAGCGCGCCTCGTGGCTGCGCCAGAGTTGGAAGCCGTCCGCGATGGCGGCGAGCAGCAGCGGGATGACCGCCCACACGGGGAACTTGGTGTGGGTGACGGCGCCTTCGCCTGAAGGTACTTCGACCTCATAGTCGAGTCCGGTTTCGCACCAACGGTTGGCGCCGCGGATGCATTGGAGACTGCGTCCGGAGTAGAGTCGGTCGGGGTAGATGTCGCTGTCGGACCAATGGACTTCGCGGGCCTTGCTCAGCGGGGGCGGCACGAAGGCTGGCGGATCGGAAAGTTGCTGCGTGAAGACGAAGGTACCCTCGACGGCGAACCAGGTCCAGGTGGAATCGCCGGTGGCCTCGCGGAGGCGCACCTTGACCGCGATCTGCTCGGGGTCGGCGCTGGCCGTGCGCTCGGCGCGGATGAAAAGCTTGAGTCCGTCCTCGCCAAAGGCGATGGGATGGAGAATGTGCAGATCCTCGACGGCGGAAACATGGCGGTTGGGCACGAGCGTCTGGGCGACTTCGGCCATGATCTCCGCCGCCACGACTGGATGCATGAGAACGAGGCCGTGGAGCTTGGGGTCGGAGAAGGAGATGCGTTCCTTGGCGCCGATGGCGAAATCGGCGAGAAACGGTGCTTCCTTGAAAGTGAAGGTCTTGACCACCTCGTGGATGCCGGGCTGGTCGTCCACCGTCTCCGCATCGGCGACGAGGGGGCGGGTGGTGCCGAAGATGAACTGCAGACGCTTCTTCCGCTGCTTGGCGGCGGCGGCTTCGGCGCGACGTTCGGCGGTCTTCTTGCGGCCGCCCGGAGTGCTCTCGGCGG
>JAZRXT010000142.1:0-33115 GCA_045600365.1 Kiritimatiellia bacterium
AGGCACTCACCCAGCGTCTTCTCGCTGTTGAGGGTGGGAATGACGAATGAGATCATCATACCGGCTCGGCAATGAAATCGTATTTCCTAACCGCAACTATCCGCACCCTGGCGAAGCCCAGCGGGACGTTCTCGGGAACGAAGGTGACGCCATCGACATCCGGCGCCTGCGACTCGAGACGCGCAATGCCCGGAGCGCATACCAGCGCGCGCTGCTCGGTGCCGACCAGCTTGCGCGCGATCGACGCCCAGACGCGACGCTGCACTGACATTACCTCCTTCTCGCGCTGCGCGGCGATCCTGGCGGAGGGTCTTCCCCGCATCGCGGCGGCGGGTGTTCCCTCCTCGGGCGAGAAGGCGAAGGCACCGAGATGGTCGAAGCGCATGCGCCTGACATCGGCGAGCAGGCGCTCGAATCTGCGCTCGGTCTCACCCGGAAAGCCGGTCATCACGGTGGTGCGCAGCGTCACCCCGGGCACGGCCGAGCGGATGCGTTCGGCCGCCGCTAGCGAGGCCTTCACCGCCGAGGCGCGCGCCATGCGCGAGAGCACCTCTGGATCGGTATGCTGGAGGGGCACGTCCACATATCTGGCGGCATGTGGCGAAGTGCGCATCCAGTCAAGGAATTCATCGGTGATCTCGCTTGGATACGAATAGAGCACCCGAATCCAGAACTCGCCCTTCAACGCATCAAGGCGCTTCAGCAGCGCAACGATGTCGATGCGCTTCCCACCCCGCAGATCCACGCCATAGAGCATTGGATCCTGGGCAATCACGTTGAGTTCCTTCACACCATCGGCCAGCAGCGAACGCGCCTCGGCAACGACATCCGCAAGCGCTCGCGAGCGATATCTGCCGCGAATGGCGGGAATGGCGCAGTAGGCGCAGCGATGGGCGCAGCCCTCGGCGATCTTGAGCCAGGCGTATTCGCTGGAAGTGAACCTTAGCTTGGGTGCCGGCGGCGAGAACACGCGCTTCGGCAGGGCGAAATCGCAGCCGCCGCGCCGCGAGCCGCGAAGCGCATCGCGGATCAGTCCTGGCGCCCGGTCGAGTTCGTCGACGCCGATCCAGCAGTCAACATCGGGGAACAGCTCGGCCGCGCGACGTCCGTAGCGCTGGGTGAAGCAGCCGGACACCGCGACTACGGCAACCTCGCCGGCGGCCTTCCGTTCACAGGCCTGCATGATCTCGGCCACCGCCTCCTCGCGGGCGGCCTCGATGAAGGCGCAGGTATTGACCAGAATCACGTCCGCCTCGCTCTCGGGAGCGATCGCGAAACCGGCCTTCAGGAGGTGGCCCACCATCACCTGGAGGTCGACAGTGTTCTTGGCGCATCCCAGCGCGACGGGGGCGACTTTCACCACCGGTGTTGACCGGGAGCACTTCATTTGGCGAGCAACCAGTCCATGGCCTTCACCTCGCCATCCGGAGAAACGTAGGCGGCATCGGTGTAGTTGACGTAGATTTTCTCGCCGTTGGCGTAGTCGGTGCGGAAGACGCCAGGGGCGATCTCGGCATGGTCGTTCATGTAGACGAACTGCAGATGGTTGACCTTGGCGTAGATGTCCCACCCCTTCTTGATCTTGGCGACGGAGCGGGTGAGTTCCTCGTCGGTGGCGCAGCCGAGATCGCTGTCGCCCATCCAGTCCTTGCCGTCGTCCACGAACTTCGAGTAGAAGTAGAAATTGGGGCGGCCACCGAACTCGAGGAGCTTGAGCATGGAGTAGCGGTCCTGCGCGGTGAAGTTCACCGTGGTGGTGAACGGATTCTGCACGATCACGCCGTTGTAGCAGATCTGCCAGATCGGCGAGATGCGGTCGACAAGGCCCTTGTTGGTCTTGCGGGGGTCGCCGAAGGAGGCGTACAGCACGGAGTCGAGCGAGCCCGCGAAGTGGTCGAGCGAACCCTCTGAGGCGAAGCCGCCGAAGCAGCGACGCGAGACCTCGGCGCTCTTGCCCCAGAAGGCGGCCGCCTCGGCGCGATTCAGCGGGTGGCGGGGATCCTCGCACTTGGGCGCGGGAAGGATGGTGACCACGTCGAAGTAGCCCATGCCCTTGAAGCCGAACGCCGCCATGCGCGGCATCTCGCGGAAACTCCAGCGCTCAAAGCCACGGCGGGGGCAGGCCTGGTACTGGCGGCCGCCGCCCCAGAAGATGTTGTGCGCCTGGATGGGGTCGCCGTTGCGGTCCTTCACAAGGTATTCGAGATCAAAGCCCTCGGAAATGCGATAGCAGTCGCGGAAGTTGCCGTGCGGCACGATGAGATAGCCGGCATCGAGCGTATCCTTGATACACTGGCGCAGCTTCGCCTCGCCGCCGAGCTTCTCCTCCGGCGGATACCACTGCGGCCAGCGCCCGTCGTGTCCGCCAATGTTCCATCCCACCAGGCAGAGCTCGGCCTTGCCTACGCCCTGCCGCTTGAGCTCGCGCGCGATGTCGCCCACGCGGTCGAAGGTGACAACCACCTTCTTGATCGCGGGCTCATTCTCCGGCACCTGGTCCGGCAACGGACTTGGCACCGGCTTCCAGGCCTGACGGATGCGGATTTCCGGTGCCTCGACGGCGTACTTGAGCGTGTCGTTGCCCTTCACGCGCTCGGTGAACGGCTTGATGGCGCTGCGGTTGAGCTGGTAGGCGCGGTAGGCACGGGCAATGCCGCCGACGGTGGCGTCGGCGCCGGAGAGCGGACGGAACTCGATCTCGAAGTCCTCGTAGGGCTCGTGGCAGAGCTCCTCGTGGAGGACGCAGCTCATCCGGTACTCGCCGCCCTTCGCCACAACCTCGGTGTGGTAGTAGTACTTGAGGCCCTTCACGATCGCGGCGAAGCATCCGCGCGGGGTCTTCATGCCGTACACGCTCATCGACGGCCAGGTACAGGAGAACTTGCCATCGTCGCAGCGGAAGGTACCGAGCTGACCGGTGGACACCACCCAGAAGCCGTCCTCCCCTTTGCGGGCGCGCGCGAAGTCGGGCGTGAGCGCAAGCCGCTTCGCCTTCTTGGCGATCAGCTGGTCCCTGCCGATGCGGAAACTGTACGATCCGCCCTTCGCGGCGACGAGCGGCATGGTGGTCTTCTCGACCGAACCAGAATCCAGCGTCCAGGCGAGTTCAAGCTCGGCGGCGCCAAGCGTTCCGGCCGCGAGGGCCAGAAAAGCTGCAATTCTCAACATGGGATTTCCTTTCTAAATTACTTGATGGACTTGAGATAGACGTTGCGGAAGTAGGGGCGGGCGCCGCCATGCTTGCCCTGGAAGCCAATCGCCCCCTTCGTGGGCAGATCAGCCATCGGACGAGAAAGCCACGGCGGAATGGGTGATCCGTCCGGATTGTTCTTGGCGGAGGTGTAGCGCGAGATGTCCTCGTCGACAGACACCTTGCCGTTGACTACCACCTTGACGTGGCTGCCCTGGGCCCAGATGGTCATGCGGTTCCACTCTCCCGCCTTCCTGACGTTGCTGGTGGCGGGGCCGACATGCCCGTAGAGACCACCGTTCTTGAGCCGGGGCGGATCCTTGCACCACTTCTCGCTGTAGTCGTCCAAGAGCTGCACCTCGACGGAATTGGGGATCCAGTTCTTGACGTCGGAGCAGTAGATCACGACGCCTGAGTTGGCGGCTGGGTCGAGCTTGTACTCAAAGTCGAGTACGAAGTTCTCGTATTCACCCTTGAGCCAGATGGCACTATCCTTCTCGGCGGTGAGCACGAACCCGCCCCAGTCGATCTTGTGCCACACGCCAGGTTCGAAGTCGGCAAAGCTCTCGAGCTTGGCGCCATATTCGCCGAACACCTTCTTCCAGCCCTGCTTCCAGGTCTGGGGATGGCCGGTGACAACGTCCATGGACGTTAGCCACGCCCAGGCTATGTCCTTCCAGATCGCAGCGGGCGTACCAGGCCGCGGATTCGACTGGAAACAGTGGTTCTCGAGGGCGAGAGCGTGAACTTCCGCCGGGACGCCCATCGTGCGCAGCTTGTGGTAGGCGCGCACGCTGCCCATGGCAGACCAGCCGTCGACGTCGCCATGGAAGAAGCACATCGGCGGGGTGGCGGCGTCGAACTTGAGCTCGGGCGCAAAGCCGTCCGCTAGGTCATTGCCCTTCTTCACGTTGTGCTGGTTGGCGCCGTCCGCGAGCAGATAGGCGGGATAGACGGGGAAGGCGAAGTCGAGACTGCACGAGAGCTTGTCCATGTCATCCACCGGCTCGTAGGCAGGGGTGAGGGACGAGACCGCCGCCATGACGCAGAGGTGACCGCCGGCGGAGCAGCCGGTGAAGCCGATCTTGTTCGGGTCGAGGCCGCGCTTCGGCGCCTCTGCGCGCACGAGGCGGATCGTGCGCTGGGCGTCCTGCCAGGCGGTGACGTGCTTGTCCAGACCCTTTGGACGCGGCGTACGGTAGCGCATCGTGACGACGGTGACGCCCTTGGTGAGCAGATAGTCGCGGATGGGCCCCACCTCGAATCCATCCACCCCATTGCCCACGTAACCGCCGCCAGAGACGGCGATCACGATCGCGTCGCTGGTGCGATTCTCGGGGGTGTGCCAGATGAGATACGGCACAAGCTGCTCCTTCTGGGAAGAGGGGATCTTCCCCTCTGGCCAAAGCTGAACCGGTTTCTCGGCACCGGCAAAGAGATTGGCAATGGCAAAAGCCGAACAAAAGACGATGGTTGTTGTTTTCATGAATCAAATTCTATCATAAAAACCGACATTTGGCAAGGTTTTGTTCAACTTCCTGACACTCGGGCGAGGCGATTTTTCTGGTGACCTTCTTTGGCTCTTTTGAGACATTCTGGGGTTTGAAAAAATCGCAACCAGGGGTTAGGAGTAGCCAGAATGTGGGAAAGCAACTCTCCCTTCAACATGAAATTCTTCGGCCCATGATAGGCGTCTTTGGAATTGCATTTCCCCGGCGGCATAAACTTCTTGCAGAAACCACGATTTTCATTCTGTAAAATTATTCAACCCAAAGGTGGCTTGGGCCTAAAATTTTGATACAATCGTTTTCAAACCACGGCTAGAAACATTGAGCGACAAAAACATGTTCCACAAAGTTATTTCCGCCGGGCATCTTCCAGGTTCGTGTCATTGTCGGTCGGATTAAATGCGCTACGAATGGACAACCCCAATACCTGACTGAGTTTTTCATGAATGCGCCCATAATGTGCATGCGTAACTCGCCCGAATTCGTTGGTTTGCGTACGCACACGATAAATCAGATATTCGCCATCGTCAAATTTCCTCGATTCGGTCACGCCTTTCCCGTAAGTATAGTTATGGCGCAACTTGATTTCCGATTGATAACTCTGATTTGTATCTGCATTGTAAGCGTATTTGAAGTCGCTGGCTTCATCTGTCGGCAATGCATAGAAGCCATCAACGCAATTTGGAAATGAAACATCCAAGTTCGCGTAGAAACTGCCGCAACCATCGGTATTCATTTTGCCATCGTAGAGCAGATGAAGATCATCATGTTTGCCGCATCCGTAGGGCGGACACCAATCCAACAGTTCAAGATCAAGCTTCAAAACCTCGTTTACGGCAGGAAACAGCTTGAAATCCACCGCTCGCGAAACGAGTTTAACCGGGGATAGAATCTTCTTGAGTAAAACGCGAAGTTCCACCGGTTCCTTTGCCCAACTCCGCTCTTTAATGACGTTGTCAATATCCAGCTGTCGAAATTCCTTTATGCCATTTCTCTTGGTATCATAATATCCGTCTTTGCGCGCCCACAAGCGAATCTCGCCGATACAGCTTTCCTTTGCAATGAAATACCCGGCATCATCTGTCCGCCCTTTGACCACATTGACTTTCTGAACATCCGTAAAAAATACGACTGAAACAGTCGCATCCTTTACAGGCGTGCCTGTCGCATCTACAACGAAAACCTTTATTTCCGCCATTGCCCCGTCAACAAAAGGGTTATATGCGGCCGACACAACAAAGGTCATCCACACCAAAAGACTCATTACAAAAAAACGGATGCTCATCTCAACTCTCCGACTTCTACGATTTTTGCAAACACAGCGTGATTAAAGAAATAGGCCACGTTCTTTATGTCTGAATGCAAGAACCCATCACCCTGGGGATGGTCAACAGTACGGGGCCAATTGGGTGCTTTCATCGTGTTCATGTCAAATGAAGGCAGTCCAAAACTTGTTAGGTCCGTTCTTCCTGTTGGCGGCGACAATGCCGGAATGCCTTGTGAAAGGTGTGCATCAATCACCAGACGAGGATTTGCCATGTTCGTCACTGATGCCGGATATACATTAAACACGGTATTTGTCCGAAATACTGTGTAATCGGTTACGGCATTCGCCTCGGATTCTGACCATGCATTAGCCATGCCGAGCATACTTGTCTTAAAACCCCATCCAGACCAGTCTGTGGTTCCAATAAATCCAAGCAGTGATTTTCGGCCCTTCCAGATTTCCTGTTTATGCCACGAATAACGATCTCCCCAATTACCGGAAGGACTTATGCCGTTATACCAAGCTGGATTCTGGACATCCGTATAAATCTCCAACACTTCATCGCCAGACGAATATAAATTAACAGCAACAGATTTCACCCCGGCAAATCTGCCCCGCCATGTCAACTTCCCTCGTGCATCATTCGGGTCGGCCACGAAAAACTCGTGCCATCGTGCTGTCCAACACTTCGACGGATAGCCAGCCCAGTCAGCATGTACAAGATGATTCGAAGGGCTGTAATCGGCCAGCGACGGCTCGAACGCCTCCGACGGAATCGCCGAATTTAGCATAATAAGTCTATCGACCTGCATGCTGTAATCCTGAATCGCCGCAGCTGCGACCATCGTACCGAGGCTGTGCGCGATCATCACGCGTCTTCCCGGCGTTGAATTGACAACCGCCGCGACACGCTGAGCCGTCACGAAGGCGTTAGAGGCATTGACCTGGTAATTGTAAGAAGGTCCAATGTCGGATTCCCATGCAATCGGGCAGAAATTCATCTTCGCTCCGGCCTGCCAGAGCCGCTTGAACATTTCACTTGCCCATACACGTGCGTCGCATTCACTCACATTGGCGCCATGAAGGAAAAAGACATTTGTGTCTCCATCATCCGCAATCACTCGCCCGCCAAGCAAAAACAATGCAACGAACAATGCAACGCCAGTACAGCTCTTTTTCATGACCGTAAAAGTTTCCATTCTTATTCCGTCTGCCTTTCATGCGCCCTTGCATCCCCGCCGACTCGCCGTTCACACATTGAAAAACACTCCAGGGCCTTTCTAGTGAACGTCGCGTTTGCAGTTACGCAAAATCTATTTCGATGGGCCGCTCTGCCCACCACTATGTGTCTGGCAGACCTCCTTTTGTTTTGACTGTTGACGATTGAGATTCACGAACCATATTATACCAAAACCACAGCAGTATGCCAAGGATTACTGCAGGCTCAAGGTGGTCGGGCGCTGAAACCGCGTAAGCGTGTTTCGGTGACCGACCACATTCCTCATTCTTTTGTGTTTCATACCTCCGCGATATTTGGTATAATATCTATCAAAGGAGAAATACCCAAAATGACAGTTGACACTCTCTGCGTCCAGGGCGGCTGGAGCCCCAAGAAAGGCGAACCTCGCCAGGTTCCGATCTACGCCTCCACCACTTTCAAATACGAAACCTCCGGCCAGATGGCCGACCTCTTCGACCTCAAGGCGCCCGGCTACTTCTACACGCGCCTCGCGAACCCCACCAACGACGAAGTCGCCAAGAAGATCGCAGCGCTCGAGGGCGGCGTGGCCGCCATCCTCACCAGCTCCGGCCAGGCGGCATCGACCTTCGCGATCCTCAACATCTGCAACGCCGGCGACCACGTGGTCTGCTCCGCCCAGATCTACGGCGGCACCTTCAACCTCTTCGCCGTCTCGCTGAAGAAGCTCGGCATAGAGTTCACCTTCGTCAATCCCGACGCCTCGCCCGCCGAAATCGCCAAGGCCTTCCGCCCCAACACCAAGTGCGTGTTCGGCGAGACCGTGGCCAACCCCTCCGGCGTCGTCCTCGACATCGCCAAGTTCGCCAAGGCGGCGCACAAGTTCGGGGTACCCCTGATCGTCGACAACACCTTCCCCACCCCCGTGCTGTGCCGCCCGTTCGAGTTCGGCTGCGACATCATCACCCACGCCACCACCAAGTACATGGACGGGCACTCCTCCCAGGTAGGCGGCTGCATCGTCGATTCCGGCAACTTCGACTGGTCCAAGTACCCCGAACGCTTCGCCGGCCTCGTAGCGCCGGATGAATCGTATCACGGCCTCTCCTACGTCAAGGCCTTCGGCAAGCAGGCCTACATAGTCAAGGCCACCGCGCACCTCATGCGCGACTTCGGCTCCATCCCCTCCCCCTTCAACGCCTTCCTGCTCAACCTCGGCCTCGATTCGCTCCACGTGCGCATCCGCCGACACGCGGAAAGCGCGCTCAAGATCGCCAAGTGGCTCAGGACGCAGAAGAAGGTCGCCTGGGTCAACTTCGCCGGCCTGCCCGATTCCCCCTACCGCAAGCTCGTCAAGAAGCAGTTCAAGGGCCAGTCACCCTGCGGCGTGATGACATTCGGCATCAAGGGCGGACGCGAGAAGTCCATCAAGTTCATGGACTCGCTCAAGCTCATCGGCATCGTCACCCACGTCGCCGATGCCTGGAGCTGCGTACTGCACCCAGCCTCCCACACCCACCGCCAGCTTTCCGACGACCAGCTCAAGGCCGCCGGCATCCCACCCGACCTGATTCGCTTCTCCGTCGGCCTCGAGGATCCCGAGGACCTCATCGCCGACATCAAGCAGGCCCTGGCGAAGATATAAGCCCGGAGGTCGTGAAGTTGAAATTGTGGGGATGCATTCTAGGGTTGATAGCCGCAGGTACAGCGTCTGCGGCAACGCTGCCCGTGCCGGCCGCGCGCCTGAACGCGACGCTCGGCAGCGTTGGCGGCCACCTCCCCGGGAACATCCTCGCGCTGCAGATCTGCCTTGATCGCCGTGGCTTCTCCTGCAACACGCTCGATGGCGCGTGCGGACGCAAGACGCAGGTGGCACTCGCCACCTGGTGTGCGGCCAACTCCCGCCCCTATCTCCCAGGCCTCGAGGACAAGGCCTGGGAGCTGTACTTCCAAAGCGAAACCAACCTCTTCCGCACGATCGTCGTTGATGCTTGCGACCTCGCAGCCATCACCCACATACCACTCAATCCGGCGGACAAGGCAAAGCTCTCCACCATGGGGTTCGAGTCGCTGCTGGAGAAGTATTCCGAACTCGGCCACTGCTCCGAGGCGATGACGAGACTGCTGAACCCCTCGCTCACCTGGCCAAATCCACCAGCCGGCTCGCGCGTGATCCTGCCCGACTGCGCCCCCCGCAACCCGGCCAATCCCCGCCACCCCGACGGCATTGCCGACGTGCTGCGCGTCTCGATCTCCCGCCTCGAGATCACCGCCTTCGACGACAGAGGAAACATCATCGGCCTCTTTCCCTGCTCGATAGCAGCCAACAAGAGCAAGCTGCCGCCGCCCGGTGAAATTCAGGTCAAGAACACGATTCGCAACCCCAACTACACCTACACCGCCGAACGCGCCGACGCCACCAGGCGCATCGCCCGCCACATTCTTCCCCCCGGACCCAACAACCCCGTGGGCACCAGCTGGATCGGGCTCACCCTTCCCACCTACGGCATCCACGGAACCCCGTATCCTGAACGCATCGGCCGCGCCGAATCCCACGGTTGCTTCCGCCTCGCCAACTGGAATGCGGACCGTCTACGCCGCATGTGCGACCCCGGTACTGGAATCGTCATCGAGCCATAACCATCTTCCACCTCGCAATATTCCCACCCATGTCTTCCGAACTTGTGAATCTATCCATCGACGGCATCCCCGTTTCTGTGCAGAATGGCACCACCATCCTGGACGCAGCGGCGGCTGCCGGAATCGAAATCCCCACGCTCTGCTTCCTGAAGGAGCTCGGCCCGTATGGTGCCTGCGGCGTATGCCTCGTGGAGATCGAGGGTTCACCACGTCTGCTGCGCGCCTGCTCCGCAAAGGTCGCGGAGGGCATGAAGGTGCTGACGGGATCGGAACGCGTCGCCAAGGCACGCAAGCTGGCGCTCGATCTGCTGATGGGCGACCACGACGGCGACTGCATCGGCCCCTGCCGACTGAACTGCCCCGCCCACACCGATTGCCAGAAGTATGTCAGGGAAATCTCCGAAGGCAAGTTCCGCGAAGCCGTGGACACGGTCAAGGAGCAGGTACCACTGCCGGCATCGATCGGCAGGGTCTGTCCCCACCCGTGCGAAAAGGCCTGCCGCCGCCGTCTGGTGGAGGAGCCTATCTCCATCGCCGCGCTCAAGGCCTTCGCCGCCGACTGGACGCTGGCGCACCCGACCGCCAGCCCCGCGCCCGCCCCCACGCTCAAACGCCTTGCATCCGGCGAAGCCGAGGTCGGCATCGTCGGCGGCGGCCCGGCCGGCCTCGCCGCGGCGTATCGTCTTGCCAATCTCGGGCATTCCGTGACCATCTACGACAAGATGCCGGAGATGGGCGGCATGCTGCGCTGGGGCATCCCGGAATACCGCCTCCCCAAGCAGGTGCTGAAGGCGGAAACCGATGCCATCGCCGCCCTGGGAGTCGAATTCCGCAACAACTTCACGCTCGGCAGGGACGCCACCATCAATGACCTGCGCGCACGCCATGCCGCCGTGCTGGTGGCCAACGGTGCCTGGCGAAGTTCATCGATCCACTGCCCGGGCGAGAAACTCGAAGGTGTCTGGGGCGGCATCGACTTCCTGCGGGAAATCGCGCTTGGGCACGCGCCGAACATCGGCAAAAGAACTGCGATCGTGGGCGGCGGCAACACAGCCATGGACGCCTGCCGCAGCGCGGTGCGCCTTGGCGCCGACGAGGTCTACGTCATCTACCGCCGCACCCGGGCGGAAATGCCGGCCGAGGCCGTCGAAATCGCCGAGGCCGAAGAGGAGGGTGTGGCCTTCAAGTTCCTGGCGAATCCTGCGGAAATACTCGGTGCCGATGGGAAGGTGCGCGGGGTGAAGCTCCAGACAATGGAGCTCGCCGCCCCCGATGAACGCGGCCGCCGCCGTCCCGTGCCGGTAGAGGGCGCGTTCACCGAACTTGAGCTTGATTCAATCATCATCGCCGCCGGACAGAAGAACGACCCTGCCGGCTTCGAGGATATTCCCCTCACCGAGCGCGGCACGATCGCCGCCGACCCGAAGACCTTCGCCACCACACTTTCCGGAGTGTTCGCCGCCGGCGATGCCGTGAACGATGGCGCATCGATCGCAATCAAGGCGATTGCCGCCGCCAACAACGCGGCGCTTTCAATCGACGCCTTTCTGCGCGGGGGCGAACTGCCATCGTTCCGCGATCCCGTGGTCTCGGAGCGACACCCGACGGAGAAGGACTACACCGAGGAAAAACGCCTCGCGCGCGTGGTCATGCCGCAGCGTCCCGCCGCCGAACGCAGAAAGGACTTTGGCGAAGTCAACCTCGGCCTTTCCGAGAGCGCTGCGATGGCCGAGGCGAAGCGCTGCCTGCAGTGCGGCTGCCACGACTACGCCGACTGCCGTCTGATCCGCTACGCCAATAAGTTCGAGGCCGACTGCAACCGCCTCCGCGGAGAATTCCATCCCGGCTTCGTCGAACGCCGTCTGCAGACGATCGAGCGCAACCAGCGAAAGTGCATCCTCTGCAACCTCTGCGTGCGCATATGCGAGGGAAAGGCACGCAAAGGCATTCTCGGTCTCGTTGGACGCGGCTTCAGCACCGTGATCAAGCCGGAGTTCGACACGGAAGCAGCCATCGCCGGCTGCGCCGAATGCCATCTCTGCGTCGACAGCTGCCCCACTGGCGCGCTGAAGCTGATCGAGCGCGGCTAGAACCGCGATCAGCGGCCAAGCATAAGACGTTCACGCTCGGCGTACCCGGCCCGCTTGTCCTGAAAACGCCGGAAAAGCGCCTTCTCTTCGTCGGTCCATCTGTTCGCCTCGCAGTAGGAACCGGCGAACGGACACAGCAGATCGATCCAGCAGGCGAACACCCGCTTCTCGTTGTCGGTGAGCTTCACCCCGTGATGCGCACCGTCGAACTTGTCGAAGATGGTGGACTTGCACGACCCGATGTGATACGGCGGCAGCATCATGGTGCGGCTGCGGGGCTTCAGCCACTTCATCCATTTGCACTTGTCGGGGTTGCCATGCGCCGTCAGGTTGACGTAGGACGTCGTCCAGGCTCGCTTCGGATTGTAGTAGCTGGGCGAAATGCGCCACACCTTGTCGTCGGGGAACACGCTGCCGGTGAGATCGAGCTTCGAATGCTTCGCGTCGTGGCACCGCGTGCAGTTGCGATCGAGAATCGGCTGTATCTCGCGGCGGAAGCTGAAACCTTCCACCGGCGCCTCGGGGTCGAGCGAACGCGGCGCATTGACGCCGAGGAAGTTACCGAGCGAATCGTACCACTTCCCGGTACGCAGACGCTTCACCAGCGGATGCTCCTCGGTTCCGCCGGCGAAGGGCTTCAGCTCCTGTGGCGGCCGCTTCATCGCCAACGACGAATTGCGCGCTGCCGGCGGCAACGCATCGCGCTTCGGCTCGTGACAGCCGATGCAGCCGAAGTACTCGCCAGGCTGCAGCGTGGACCAGCTGCGCATCGTCTGCACGCACTTGCCCTCTCCGTCGAGCAGCTGGAAATAGACCGCCTGGCGCGCCGGCACCTTAAACGCGCAGCTGCCATCCTCCTCCACGTCCACCTCGCCGAGGACGTGCTTCACATCCCAGCTGCCGGAGTTGAGCGACACCGGGGTCTGGTTCAGTCCCGTCTCGTATTCGCCGCCGTTGCCGCACCAGCCAATGCGCGCGGTGCGATACTCGAGCGCCACCACACGCAACGTCTTGACGGTGCCGCGCTTGATGCCGGCGAGTCCGGGGCCGAGATACACGTCCTGGACATAGAAGACGCCGTCGTTTTCTTCCTGACGCGTGGAATCAACCCGCACCAGCGGACGCTCACGCTTCATCAGTGGCACCACGCCGCCAGTACACTGCGCCCAGTCGTACGCAATGAGCTCGCGGTCGCCGTCCGCATTCTGCCAGTACACGCCAAAGCGCGGCCAGTACGGTCCCTGCATTCTGCAGCACCCCTCGGGCTGGAACGAAACCAGATAGTTCTCCTCGTCGAGGGCGAAGCAGTTGCACCACTGCGCACCGTCCTGGCCGAAGATATCGATCCGGCCATCGTTGAACCGGCGCGGTTTCACGATCTGGCGCTTGCGCCCGGGAGTGCGATCGGGCGCGCCGCCCGCCACAAACTCAATTCCCTCGCCAGCCTGGGTTCCCTCAAGCCGGTCGACGAGCGCCAGCTTGCCCTTGTATGGGGCGTGGTGGCCGGCCACGATGCCCAACAGACGCCTTGAGCCGGGGATCGGCATCGCGTGGATGATCGAACTGGGGAAGTCGGAGTTGTTGCCGTACCATTCCGTCTGGCCCGTGCCGTCCGGATTCATCACCACGAGCGGATGGAGGTAGAGCGCGGTGCGGTCGTTGTACTCCCAGCGGGTGAAGACGATTCTGCCGTCGGTCGTAACCTGCGGGAGGTTGCTCATCAGCTGATCGGAGGTGAGACGGCGGATTTGAGAGCCGTCCGCCCGGCAGGTGTAGATATCGCCACCGGCTCGGTACCAGCAGTCACAGATGCGGGAGAAGCGGGTGGAGGCGAAGACGATGTCGCCGTTCGGCAGCCATACGGGCTCTGAATCGGTCACCGCCATGTCGCGTCCGGACGCATCCTTCTCGGGGAAGGTAAGCCGGGTCACGCGACGGGATTCCATGTCCATGCTGTAGATGGAGGTGCAGTCACGGTCAAAGTTATCGCGCATGTCGAAGAGCAGTGTACTGCCGTCGTAGGAAAGGCAGGGGTGTGCGATCATACCCTCGGGACGGTTCAGCAGCACCTCATGCCGCACTGTGCCATCGGCCTCAAGCGTTGCGAGGCACAGCTGACCGCCCTTCTCCATGTTGGGCGTGCCGTCAGTCGACTCGCGGCAGCTGGACGCGAATCCGGTATGGTTGCCCATCTCCGTCTTGACCTGGTCGTCCCACTGGTCATACGCGCTCACCAGTCCCTGCTCGCCGCCGAACACATGGTGCTTCACATAGACGAACCGCGTCGCCTTCGTGCGAATGTCGGCAAAACGCACCCGCCGCCGCTCCTCGCAGATGCGCAGATAGAGCTTGCGCCATGCGGGATCGGCGCCCGGAACGTCGGCACCGGTCAGGCGCGAGAATTCGGCGAGAAAACGCTCGTGGGCCTCGCTGTCGGGAATACCGCCGAGCGCCTTCGACACCATCGCCCTTTCGACCTCGCAGTCTGCCTTCGAGGTGAAGACCCGCGCCAGATTGAGACCATGGTCCTGGTATATCCAGTCGCGTTCAAGGCGCTCACGCGGATAGGCGATGTCGGCCGCGTTCGGGGCCATCGCGTCGGACGGCACGGACGCCACACCGCGCACCTCCGCAATCTGGCAATTGAAGAAGGTACGGTCGCCGGTTATCGGATCGCCGCGCATCCGGCACCATTCCCACATCGTCCAGGCAAACCACTCGCGCTCGAACGGACGGCGGTTGCTCTCGTTCACGCGCACTTTGACATAGCGCGCCCGAACGGACGGGAACGCCACGTATGCGGAATACGAATTGACCACCGGCGGCAACTCGACGCTAGCGGCAAGGGGAGCACCGCATTCCGCGCCGTCCGCGTTCGCAGCCCGCCACACGCTCACGTTCGCCGCCATCGTCGACGCCCAGCAGTTGCGCGAGACGAACTCCAGCCCGCCAAGCTCCCGCTCCTCGCCGAAGTCAAGGACAAAGGAACATGTCACCGGCACCTTGGCAAACGGCGGATCGGTCTTGGCATCCTTGCCATCGCGGGTGTCATCCTGAAAGCAGGCGTAGGTGGCAAGGTCGCCATCGATCATCTTTGTCGCCGAATAGCGCTCGCCGTAGGTCTCGCTCGCGCACGTCACCGACACCGGCCGCCATACGCCGACTGCGGGCGCACACTCCGCCGAAGCAAGTAACGCCAGCACCGCCAGTCCCGACGCGACGGTCGACTTCACGATTTCGGAAGCCATGTCAAATCACCTGAGGATGATGGCCAGGGCGGGCAGATCGACGCCGATGAGGATTCCTCTGCCGTTGCGGATCACCTGATATGAATGGCCGCCAAAGGAAACCTGCGAAGCTTCCTCGCCGTTCAGAGTAACCGTCCAGCCAGAGAGTGCTCCGCCGCCGGCGTCGAAGCAAGCGAGGGGATACTTGCCCGGCGCAACCTCGGTAACGTTTGCCGGCAGCGTGACGTCGATCGTGCTCGTCGAAGGCGCCCTCACGAGCGTGCCCGAACCATTGCAGCCAACCAATGAGCAGATGCCATCCGGACCCGCCGTGAGGTCTATCGCCATCGCATAGCTCCGCGGTGTATCGTCAGTAAGCTCGACATTGCCCTTGAAGCCCGAAACTCGTGCCGGGAGCATTGCGAGGTCGGTCGCCTTGAGCGTGGTCGACGCCGCACAGCTATTGGTGATGTCGAGCGTGAGGCAGTTGACCGCGTTCGACTGGTAGGTGTAGTCGAAGGCGGTTCCGGACGCAGCGGTTCCGATCGTGAGCGCCACGTTGGTCGAACCGTAGATCGTGCCGCTGTCGAAGGCGTCGACCGCCAGGAAGCCGATGCCCTTCGAGACATAGTTCCACGAATTCAGAAAGCCGTTGTCGCAGTTCTGGTCAGCACGGTTCGCGACCACATGGAGCCCCGAACTCAGAGTCCCGACATGGACCGTGTTCGAGCCCCACACGATTACATGTCCGCCCGAACGCCAGCGAAAACCCTCGCCATCGACCCGCGATGAGGCATTGCCTTTCAGCACCGCGACATTGAGGGGATGGTCTGCCGTCGCGTCGCTGTCGTTCAATCCGAGCATCAGGTAGCTGGCCGAGTAGCTCTTGGTCATGCCGTGGATGTCGCCGCAGCCGCTCAGCGTCACGGTCTGGAGCGCCGTCGTGAGAGCAATCGTGTCGAACCAGACGCCGCTGCCGTTCTGCCATGTGGTCGTGCCCGAACCGGTCAGCGAAAGTCCGCCCGTAAAGTGGATCTGCCGTCCGTAGCTGCCGAGGTAGATATTGCCGTCGCCGGAAAGGTAACCGCCATAGGACAGATTCGGGCAGCCGTCACCCATGCACTGGAAGTTGGCCCCGGAAGCGAATGTCACATCCCCCGTCGTCTGGCCCATCTTCGAGACGCTGACATTCCCCGCCGAGATCTTGTTGGTGTAGCCGCCAGCGTCCTGCCACGAACCGGGCAGGAACCTTAAGGTCGCGTTCGCCGGCAGCTCAAACGGACGCTCGGCCGCGTATGGGCGCGTTCCATTGACATAGACGCACTTGAGGGCCGACGTGTCGTAGTCGGCGAAGACATCCGGCACCGTGTCGAGCAGGACATGTCCCTGCAACCGCAGCTTGGCGCCGGCAGGGAAAACATAGTTGTCCCAGATCGGATGCTCGCCGATGATCAATATGCTGCCCGAAACGGCGGTCGAACCGTTCATGATGCCGTACGTGTACCAACCATCGGCGTCGGCGACCGGGATGGAGGGAACGCCGCGGTCAAGTCCGCCCGCGACCCTCACTTCGCCCGCGCCAGTCACCCAGGCGGCCTCCGTGGTGCCATCATGACCGTCGGTCGTATACACCCCACGCGCCACCTCCGCGCCATTCACGTAGAGGAGCTTCAGCGAAACCGCCGCCCCCGCAGCCACGTCGAGCGTTGCCCCACGCTCGAGCGAGAGACCCGCGAGCCCCACGGCGTCCTCCGCCGCCACCTGCACGACGGCATTGACAACTGTCACGTACTCGTTCGTCGCACCAGACGGCGCATCGCCCGCGCCGCCCCGCTCCGGCTTGAGCCAGGCGATGTCGCTCCAGTTCGTCGCCGTTCCGTCGCCCGTGTAGAGATACGACTCGAAGCGCTGGATGTCGATCTGACGGTTGTGCGTGATCTCCTCCTGCGTGAGTGCGCGGTTGTAGTGGCGAATCGAGCGGAAGTGGCTCGGCACCTCGCCGTACCGGTCCAAATACCAAGTTGCGGACGTTGCCTTGCTGTGTCCCAGCTTGAAACTGCCAGACGAGCTGGCGGACGACCCATTCGTGTAAACGCGGATGTTATTGCGATCGGAACCGAGTTCCAGCGTACCTGAGCTGAAATAGAACGACGGACGCGAAGTAGACTGATTCCCCATGAAGAATTGCATCTGGGTGTTACTTGCATCTGAACCGTACTGATGATAGACACTGTAAATGGCGTCGCCCGCCGTGTGATAGAAGAGCCGGGGATAGTTCCCCTTATGCGAGAGGATGTTCACGGCCAATTCGGTGAAGACCGAATCGTAATAGAACGACGGCATGTCCTTGGCCTCTTGCTGCGTATTGCCCATCGCGAGTGCCCGGTCAATCCATGCGGCGTCGTCGGCAAGCGTGACCGACGCCACTCCCGCAAGATCGCGCCAAACCGTCGCGGACGCATTGTGCGTACCCGTTCCCTCGTTGTCGATCGCGTCGAACTGCGTGATCAGACCGTCCTGCACATAGCTAAGCGGACCGAGCGCCGGAACTGCCTTCGGCAATGTGGTCGCGGATGCGCCAGTGACGTGTACCTCGCCCGCGCCGACCACCCAGGCCACAGCCGTACCGTTGCCTTCCGCCGCCGTGTAGACACCGCGTGTCACCCGCTCGCCCTCGACGAACAGCTGCCGCACGGTGACAACGGCGCCCTCGGCGATTGCGAACGAAGCCCCGTCCTCCAGCGAAAGGCCCGCGAGCTCCACCGCGTCATCGGCGCCGACGGAAACCGTCGCGTTCCCGATTGTCACATAGTCGGTGAAACCGGCGGCGGGCACCGTAGCCGCAGTGTGAACCGGCTTTGTCCAGGCGACGTCCGCCCACGCCACCGTATCACCATTGCCGCGATAGAGGAACGAGTAGAAGCGCAGCTTGTCAACAAGCGTGTTGTACGCGAGCTCGTCCTGGTCGAGCGCACGGTTGTAATGGCGGAACGCGCTGTACTGACCGTGGATCTCGCCGCCGCCGTAGCCCTGAATCGTCCAATTGCAGGCCGCGACGTCCTTGTCAACCGCACTGCCCAGCGAAGCCGAGTTCGACCCCGAACCATAATCTTTCGGATTGTTGTAGGTCAGGCAGTTGCTAGCGCCGCAGGCAACGCTCAGCGTACCCCATGTCACGGTACCAAAGCTAGGACGTGGCCCACTCCCGTTGATGTACAACGCCGCCGTGTTGGCGTTGGGGTTGAAGTAGACGTTGTAGAGCGCCTCCTGACCGGCGTCGACGGTGAAGATGCGCCGATAGCTGCTCGGATTGCCCTCGGCGAGGTTCATCGTAACTTCCGTGGTGCAGCTGTCGAGCCTAAATGCCGGCATGTCGTAGATCTTATGCGGAGCTTTCGCCATGTCAAGCGTGCGCTCACCCCAGAACGCACCGGTTTGTAGCGTGAGATAGGCACTACCGACAAGATCCCTCCAATTGAGCGGCGACGCCTCGTGCTGCCCGACACCGACGTTCTCGATCGCGTCGAACTGCGCGATGAGCCCATTTCGCACATAGCTCCGAGAAGTAAGCCCAGCTCCAAAAGCGGCAAAGCACGCACCAGCCACGGCACCAGTCAGAATGGAATTCTTCATCGACTAATCTCCTTTGACGAAAATAATATCACAACCTAACGCCAAAAGCAAGTTAAATGTTGCAATAATGCAAGTTATTTTGCGCTATTGGTTGTCAAATAACGATCAAACAACATCCGAGCGGTTTCCAGCTCCCCTGCTCGCTCCATAAGCACACCCATATTCCACGCCGCCGTATTCTCGCCGCGCTTCATTGCCTCGCGCACCATAACCCTGACATATTCAACATCATGGTCACCACGATTCGCCTCCCGCCAGTCGAGGTACGCCGCCAGATCGCTGCATGCCGATGCAGACGTAAGCAGATTCAGGATGCACCACGCCCGGCGCGAGTCGGGGAATTCGTCGAAATAGGCCACCGGCCAGTCGCGCTTGCCGTCCCACAGCACGAAATAGTAGCGCCAGCGTCCCAGCGGATCTCCATTCGCCATGGTTAACAGCAGATAGTTCTCGCCGTCCAGCTTCCAGGCTGCGGTCCACGGCGCATCTGGCTGGCCAGACACCCGGCAATCGCCCTTCTCCACGAGAATCGGGCATTGAGGATCCACCGCCGGGTCCCGACCGGTAATTCCCGCCACCAACCGAGCCACCGTTCCTGTGGACGCTCTGGGATAGCGTCCGTCCAGCTGCATCGACGACCATTCCGCGAACACGCGGCTGACGTATGTGGTAGTCTTCGACGATGGTGCAGAACCATCCTTCGGCAGCAGACGCGCAAGCTTATCCTCGAGCGACCGTGGATTAAATGGCCATGCCGCCAACGCCTTCGTGGGATATTCGGTGGTCAGACACATCGCATGGGCGTGGCGATTGGTGAACGCCGGTCCCTCGACCATGGCGCACATCCGTCCAATAAGAGTCGTGCCGGGCTGCGCAGCCTGGTCGTCGACGGCGAAGGCGGAAGCGGACGCTAGCACCGCCGCCGCGACTGCGACCAGCGTTCTCATGCCCTTCCCTCCCGGAGGCGAAGCTGACCGCAGGCCGCCGCCACATCCTTGCCGCGACTGCGTCGGAGCATCGTCTGGATGCGCGCCTTCATCAGCACATCCAGGAACTCCAGCTGGACACGTTCGTCGGGCGTCTTGAAATCTGGCCGGTGAGAAACCGGCGAGAGCGGAATCAGATTCACCTTGCAGGAAGGAAGACGCCGCAGACGGCGCACCAGCTCCTCGGCGCAGGCGCGGGAATCGTTCAATCCCTTCACCATCGTGTACTCAAAGGTGATCACCCGCCCGGTCTGCCGCGTGTATTCGGCACATGTCGCCAGCAGCTCGTCGATCGGCCAGCGCCGGTTGACCGGCATCAGCTGGGAGCGCAGCTCGTCGTTCGGGGCGTGCAGGGACACGGAAAGCTCGAACTGCAGCCCCTCCGCCGCCAGTTTCGCGAAACCCGGCACAATGCCGCAGGTGGAGAGCGTGATATGGCGCGCGCCGAGGTTGGGTCCCTTTCCGGAGTTGAGTATCTTCATCGCCCGGATCGTGGCGTCGTAGTTGGCGAAGGGTTCGCCCATCCCCATCACCACCAGGTTGGTGAGGCACAGTCCCGAGCCCTGTCGCCGGTTCTCCGGCGTGGCGTAGAGGTGCTGCGCCATCATGGTCTCGGCCACGATCTCGTCGGCGGAAAGCGAACGCACGAGACCGCGCGAACCGCTCGCGCAGAAGGCGCAGCCCATGGCACAGCCGACCTGGGACGAAACGCACTGGGTCAGGCGCGGGCGCGAATCGTCCGCCGAAGCCCCACCCGCCGGAATCACCACCGTCTCAACCGCCGCGCCATCGGCATAGCCCAGCAGCAGCTTCACCGTTCCGTCCTCCGCACGGTCCTCCGCCAGCACCTGGGGGACGGTGAGCGGGAACTCCGCCTTCAGCGTCTCGCGCAGCTCCTTCGGCAGGGTGGTGGCGTCGTCCCAGCTCATTATCCAGTCGCGGTAGAGGTGATGGAGAATCTGCTCGGCGCGGAACGGGCGCAGCCCGCGGTCCGCTAACATCCCCTTCCACTCCTCTGGCAGTATGGACCAGGCCGGTGTCATTTCTTGAGCCCCTTCAGTATGTGGTTGATCTCGTCAAGTACCTCCGCCTGCACCGCATCGTCCGAAACGGTCAACCGCAGCGTTGCGCTCTCGAACACGCCGTAGATGACACCGGTGACGGCATCAACATCGATGTCCTGGCGGAACTCGCCGCGGTGCATCCCCCACAGCAGCAGGGTGTGGATGATGCGCTTCAGTCCGACGGTGAACCTCATGATGCGGCGCGACATGTCGTAGCCATCGCGCCGCATCGACATCACGAAGTCGATGATCACGCCCAGAAACTCGCGATTGTCGAAGAGCGTGGCCGTGACCACGGTGCAGATCTGTCTCAGGCGCACCTCGGCCGAGGCGCCGGAATGGACGATCTCGCTGTGGCGCCGCTCGATGCGCGAGAGCACCTCGGCGATCGCGTAGCCGAAGATCTGGCGCTTGTCGCGGAAATAGCGGTATAGCACCGTGCGCGCCACGTCGCAGTGCGCCGCCAGCATCTGGAAGGTCACCTCGCGGTAGCCAACCTTGGCGAAAAGCCTCACCGACTTCTCGATGATGCGGCGCTTGCGCGCCCTATGGTCGATCACCGTCTTCATCTACGCTCGAACACCACCAGCGCACCACCCTCGTCGACGAGCTCTAAGTCCAGCGAATCCGCCGCCGTGACTTCGCGCTCGGAAATGGCCAGTGCCTTCGCGTTGGCGGGAGTGCGCACCGGGTCGTCTGCATACACTACCGCCCGGTAGCGTCCTTCGCCCAGGAAATCCAGCGGCAGCTTCATCTTCCTCCGCTCCACGGTGAACGCAGCAAGATAGCGCCGCCCATCGAACGCCTCGCGTCCGACCGCATAGTATTCGCCGCACTCGCCAGCCAGCGGCGTGGTGCGACGCCAGGCGGCGGGCAGATTCCGCAGCGCCTCCACCCCGGGAGCGCCGCGATAGCGCTCGGGCCAGTCGCAGAGCGTCATCAGGCCGCTGTCAAACGCAACACAGAGCGCGAGCGCATGGGCGCGGGTTCCACGCTCCTCGGCCCAGTGCGGACAGCGATCGGTCTCGTCGCCGTAGCGGTGCCCCTTCTTCACCTGCGGCATGAAGTCCTTCGAGAACACGTTGCCGAACGAGCCGGGCGTGAAGTCGGCAGGACCGAGCAGGAAGCGGGTGAACGGCAGCGTGGCCACGTGCCGGGGCGTGATGCGGGTGTTGAAGATGTTGAACTCGTTGCCGAGAATGCCCTCGCGGGTGAGGTTGTTCGGCCAGGTGCGCTCGGTGCCGGTGGGCTTGAACGCACCATGGAAGTTCACCAGCACATGGTGCCTGGCGGCGGCGCGGCACACCCGCTCATACCAGTTGACAATCCACTGGTCCTGGCGATTGAGGAAGTCGGTCTTGACACCCTTGATCCCCCACTTCTCGAGGCGAGAGAATGTCTCCTCGATTCCCACATCGTTGATCAGTTCCCAGTGTATCCACACCCACACGCCCACGCCCTTCTCGCTGGCGTGCCGCACAATCCGCGCGAGATCAAAGCCAGGACGCGGCTCGAGCCTTACGCCGGGACCATGGTTGGGACGGCGCGCGAAACCATACCATCCACCGTCGATGGTGTGGTAGGGCCAGCCCATCTCCGCCGCGAAGTCGATCAGCTTCAGCGTTAGTTCGGTGGAAAGGGAGTTGTTCGACTCGGTCCACCAGTCCCAGGACGATGGCCCCGGCCTGACCCACGAGAAGTCAATACCCTCCTCCGGCGGGGGATTGAGGTTGCGGATGATGTCGTTATGGCGCGTGAGGTCAAGCTCGTTGTCGCCGCAGATCGTCACCCGCCACGGACTCGCCGCCGGGGTCGTGCGAATCACCGCCACGCCGGGCGTCGCCGCCTCGCTCTTGGGCAGCGGCGTTATCATTGCCTTGAGGACGGATGCGCCATCCTCCTCTGCGGCTCGGAGGAACAATCCGGCCCAGTCGACGAGCGCCGCCTCGCAGACCGCCGCACACTGTCCGCTCACGCGCGCGATTGCGGGCATGCCGACCAGTTCCTGCGCCCCGATGTCCTTGACCGCGCGGAGCTTGAACTCCTCCTCCTGGCTGGTACTTACGCCGCCATAGCAGGTGAACCACCCCTTCGTTTCCGAGGGGAAGCGCCACTGGGTGAACTCCTCCATCAGCTGGAAGCCGGGCAGGTCCTTCTGCGCCGGGATCACATAGCGGAAGGCGGCACCTTCATCGTAGGCACGGAACACCATTCCCAGCCGATGCTCGCCGCGTGCGAGGTCAAGTTCTAGCTCGTTGTAGCGATCGCGCACCTTCTCGCGACGATACACCTTCTCGACCCGTTCCTCGTCCACCGAACGGCGCCTTGCCGCCAACACGGAAAATCCATCGCGCCACAATTCGGCACTCTTGCCGCCACGCCCCATGGAATCGGCGAAGGACAATCCCAGAGGGGATTGCGAGACAATGGTCTTGCCATTGCGATAGAGAGACCAGGTCATCGGCCCTTCGCCCGCCTTGAAAACGATTTCAATAGTTCCGTCGGGAGAGCGCAAGTGTTCGGTCGAACCGCCAACGACGCCCATCGCCAATGACATCACGCCCATCAGTAATCCGAATTTGTGCATAGAATTCCTTTCCCGTCAATTCTACCATTTCCAACGACGAAAGTAAAGAGAATTGATGTGAATTGATTGATGAATTGATGTTGAAGCGGTCACATTGTTTAGTATTGTGTTTAGTTGTTTAGTAATTGAATGTATTGTTCCCAACACCAAATACGAAAAAAATACGTCGTTTCCTTCTATATTCACCCCATATTCCCGTCTGCGTCATTGCACAGGCAAGCTATGCCATTTTAGCTATGCCATTTTAACTATGCCATTTTGTTGCATATCATCCGGCCCAGTCATTCAATCACATTCTGCTCTTTCCATCGTATTTCAATTGTTCCGAAATATAATCAAACTTTCTGCTTGAACTTTCCCGTCGGACCTGCTATACTGTTATCCGACGAACCACAGGATTACCAGATGAACCATAGCATTACCCGATGAACCACAGGATCAGAAACCGCCTCGTCGCCCACGGCCACGCGCTCGCCCCGCCGACGGAGACAATGCGCACGGCGGAGACAATGCGCACGGCGGAGGGCGTCTGCACCGCAGCGGACGGGAAGCCGTTCTTCGAGTGGTTCGGGCAGAATGTGCTCGGCCTCGACTCGGAGGAGTACCGTCGCGGCTTCTGGCGCGAAGCCCGCAGCACCGGCCATTCGCTCGGCCACACCCCGCGCACGTTCAGCGACTGGCAGCGCGAACGCGGAGTCCATCCCGGCGCGCGGGTCGGCGACATGGTCATGGTCTACCTCGTCGTGGGCGGCGCGAGCCTCGCCTTCTGGTTCATCCGCAGGATGGTCCGCCGCCATCTCGACCGCGTGCGCCGTCCGTGTTACTACGCGGCGGAGCGTGCGCGGAGACTCGCTCTTGCGCAGGACCGGCGCCGGCAGAGCCGACGCTCGACGACTAACCCGCGCCCGTCGCTGGACGCGGTCCGCGCGCTCTTCGCGCAGGTCAGGAGCAACCCCGTGGCCGCGCTGCGCCTCGGCGGGATGCTGGGGGACCTCGTGTGCTACCTCGACAACCGTCCGCGCTTCTCTGGCGAGCGATGTCTCGGCCGCGCGGGCGGCATCAAGCGGCACCTACAGAGGCACGGGCCGGACCTCTTCGCACACTACTCCGCGCTCATGCGCTACAAGGCGATTGCGAAGCGCTTCCGGCAGGCCGCCGGCGTCGCCGATCCCACGCCCACAGACGTGCTACTGCCCGGCGCGGACAGTCCCATGCCGTCTGACACGCCGACGGCGGCAGGGGAAGCCGCGCAGATGCCGGCGCGGAAGAAGGCGGCGGAAAAAGCTGCATCCGCGACGGAGGGCATCGTGTTGGCGGTGGCGCGGGAGAAGGCTACGGAGATACTCGCGGAGGGCGCGGGATTGGTGGTTGCACTGGAGGCGGCACTCGCGCTGCGGCTCGATCCGGACTGCATTCCCGCGATGGCGGATCCAGCGTCGGTGCGCACGAAGATGACGGCGCCGCGGATCCTCGACTGGCTGCGACGACGACGATCGGCGTGAATCGACCAATGGAGCATCGACCGGCTGGAAGGTTCGAGCGGCTTGAAGAAGTTGGATTTTAGTTCGGAACGATTTACTTCAGAAGCGGGACTGTGCAGTGGATGAAATACTGTTGGATAGGAGTGGATAGAGGTCTGCCTTCACTGCCGTATACGTGCAAAGTGGCAAGGCGGCGAGCCCCCTCGCAGAAACAGCACGCACCTTGCCAAAAGTACGCGCCAAACAATATTGCACTTGCGTAACGTCGCTGTTCAGCGCAGCATTATGTAGAAACCTTCCTCGCCGATGCAGAGGATGCCGTTGCCGACGAAGCGCTCATCCTTGTTCCTGGCAGCCGAGGTAGGCGACCCATAGGTGCCGCGGGACCATTCCTCACCATCGATCACCAGCGAGCCAACCGTCATCGACCCGGTATAGGCGAGGTTCATCTTCCCGTTCGACTCGTGCGCGAACTCGACCCTCGTGTTCTTGCCGAGTGCCTTGCGGTTGAAGAACTTCATCTCGCCATTGCCGGCGATCACCGCTGCGGTCGCGTCCTCCCAGGACCCATTCGCGCCAAATTCGAGGCGGCCCGACGTGACCTGGACGATGCCGGTCGAGGTGCTCGCCCCCGCGAGCTGGAAGAACTTGCTGCCGACGAAGTTGACGCCCGCCGCGCCGGCCCACACGGTGTAGTTCGTCGACTCGTGTACCGAGCCGGAATCGTAGCTGACGACATCGTGCTTCAGATAGAGCGTGGCCGGCTTCTCCGAAGTGATCGTCGTGGTGGAGTCCTGGCGCATGCCCCACAGCGTGACACCCTGATCGCAGCCGCAGAGGTCCCAGACGAAATTGCCGATCTTGCTGGTGCTGCGGATGTAGGTCTTGCGATTGTGGTTGAAGGCAAACGGGACGGTCGTCTTGATCGTCGAGTTGTTGCCTTGAAGCCAGAACCAGACGGAGCCGATGTTGTTGTCCGGCGCGTTGAAGACGATTGTCTTGTCGGTGCCCATGCTAAGGGCGCTGCCAGATTCGATGACAACCGGCTTGTCGAGGATGAGCGTACCGTTGTCACCGAGATACAACCAACTCGTGGTGCCGCGCTTGAGATTGCCCTTCACACGCAGGACGGATCCTGCGCCGAAGGACGGGTTCATCTCCGTGCTTGCAAGGTCGAGGTCGCCATTGATGACGTTCGTAGTGTTGGCGGCGATGACGAGCTCGCCTCTCGAAGCGTCAGACGCCTGCGTCCCCTTGCGGCTGTTGCGGATCGTCTTGTCGAGCGTCACGCCGTGGAGGTAGAGCTTCGACGTCTTGAAGTCGATGTCGACCGTATCGGTGCCGATGCCGAGCGCATTGTCGGCGTAGGCGTGGATGACCGCGTTCGTGACGCTCATCGGACCGATGAAGGTGTTGGACGTCCGGAAGTTGACCGTGCCGCCGTCGATCGAGAGGCGTCCGCCGACGTCGGCCACGCACGACGTGAGGTCGATCGTATCGCCCGTGCCGAACTTCCAGAGCTGGTCGCGCAGAAGGACGACCGGCCAGCCCCAGTTGTAGAGGACGCCCGTCCCCGCCGTTGTAATGCCACCCGACCCCAGAAAGGCCATGCCACTCGCCTGAGTGAAGGAGAAATTGCCAGGAGTGCCGAGGTTAATCCCCTTGAAGACGGCCTTGCGGTCGAGCGCGGCGCCCGTCCCCTTGGCAAAGGTGGCGACGAGCGAACCCGCCTCAAAGTCGGGAAGCGTCGTCGAACCAGCCGCGCCCCAGTTGGAACAGTTTCCGATCGACGTGTCGTTGCCGCCGTTTGCCGTCCAGGACATCTCCACGGACTCCGCCGCTTCGTCGGGGAAGACCCGCCCCGCCACCCCTCCGACGCAGACGACACCCATGCCCGCAATCCAGTCGACCTTCGTGCCGAAGGCACCCAGGCTGTCGTAGACACCAGCCGCCAGGGGCGTACCATCCACAATCGCCTCGTCGGCGTTGATGACCGCCTTGTAGCAGAGATCGACCCGTTCGTCGCCGGTCGCAAGCTCGAGAACCTTCACCTTGAAGGTTGCGGACGGCAAAGTCGCGAGACTGAAGCATGTCCCCGTCCCGCCAGAAAGCGCCAACTTGCCGAGCGCCGAGAACGTGCCGCCGTTGGCGACACGCACCGTGCCCTTCGCGACCGTGATCGTGTTGGTCGTCGCGGAATTGCCGTTCTTGCGCGTGAAGACGAACGTCTTGTCGGCGCTCGCAGGATTCCACATGAAGCTCGCCGGATTGTTGACCTGTCCGGAGAACTCGGTCGTGTCGAGCTCGGGCGTACCGGCGATTTCCAGTGCGGCATCGGGGTAGAGCGTACCATTGCCAAGACGGGCGCCGATGTTATGGGTGCCGGTGACGGCGCTTCCCGTCTGGCGGATCGTCAGGTTGGAGAGAACGCAGTACTTGTTGACGTCGATCGACAGACTCGCGCCGGTCAAGGTGACGTCGAGGCCGGGCACGAGCGACATGTCGCCCGCACCCTGTCCGCCAAAGAGCAGGCTGCCCGCCGTGTGGGTGATGTACTTGAAGCCCGTCCAATCCCCGCTCGGCGAAATTCCGAGCTGACCGGTGCCGGTCTTCCGGAACCCGCAGGGCTGGCCGTCATAGGAGTGGAGTCCACCGGCACGGAAGTCGGTCATCTGGGAAGTGTAGAACTCGAGGTCTCGGCCCTCGATCGCCGTCGGCAGATTGTAGAACATGTAGCCGTCGCTGTAGATGCCCAGCGAATCCGCGCGCAAGGTCACCTCATTGCCAGACGGGTTCTGGTAGCCGCCGCCGAACCTAATCTGCTTGAGCGAAAGACCGGCGATGTTGTTGTTAACTCCCACGTTGGCATCGTTCTTCAACTGGATGATATCGCCGCTCACGGGAATCTCATGCGTGCCGGTGATCTTGTTCGTCCAGCAGTTCGGGTTGTTCCAGTTGCGCGGGGTGACGCCGCCGACCCAGATGAGCGTCGCCTGCGCAATGCTCTCGACCTTCACCGAGCCGCCGCCCAAGATCCACTCCACAGCGGCACCGCCCGCACCATAGGTGCCCACCGACAGACGGGACGGTCCGTAGTACATGCTGCCGACGGTGAGCGTCGTTCCCGCCGGAACGACGACCCTGCCGCCCGAGGCGAGCGTGAAGGCGTCCGCATGGAACGCCTTCGCCGGCGCATCGTCGATCGCCAGCGTGGCGGTCGCCCCGACCGTGAGAGTTTTGAGCGAGGTGAACGACGCGCCGTTTTTGAGGCGCACCGTGCCGTTCGCAACTTCGACGCCACCCGTCGTAGTGGAGACACCGCCGTCCAACACGAATTCCTTCGCTGCGGAGTCCGGTGCCCACTTGAGGCCCGTCACCTGCGTGAACGTCCCGGAGAACGTCGTCACGTCGTCCGGCGGCGTGCCGGTGATCTCCAGCGTGCCCGCGCGCTGGTACCCGTCGGTCTGGGAGACGAACGTGTGGGACTTGCCAACCGCCGTCCCCGTCTCGCGAAGGGTCAGGTCCTTGAGCACCACGCGGTCGCGCAGAAGAATCTTCGTGCCGCTCGCGGCGAAGGTGATCACCATGCCGACTGGCAGACAGGTCGCGACCTTGGAGCTTCCGTTGAAGCCGAGGCCGAGGCCGCCCTCGACGATCTCGATGTACTTGAAGCCGTCGAAACTCGCTGGAGAGGTTACGGTTGAATCGGAGCAGTTCAGATGGAAGTTGCCGGTGCCGATCTTCCGAACGCCGCAAGGACGCCCGTCGCCGGTGGCGAACCAGTTGCGGCACACCATCTCGGATGAGGAGTAGAGCGTCACGTTAGTGCCGATGAACTTCGTCGGCAGGTCATAGTGCAGATAGCCGGTGTTGTAGATGCCGTAACACCTGCTGGCATCGAAGACGATCGCCTCGCCGCTGGAGCTTTGGGTCTGGTAACCGGAGAGTTTGAGCTGGTAGGGCATCAGGTTCGCGATGTCGTTCTTGCAGGAGCCGCTCGGATCACCCGAGATGTAGAGCGTGTCGCCGTTCCGAGGGACCGCATTGGTCTTGCCAACGTCATCCTGCCAGCTGCCGAGCGTCGACCAGTTCTTGTTCGCGCCGGTGCCCTTCCAGGTGAGGTTGCGCCCGATGACCGGCTCGGGTTCTGGCTCGGGTTCGGACGAAGGCGCCTGCAGCACGTAGTTCGCCGTCTGAACGCCATACTCGCCGTCATGGCCGCGGTTCTGGTTGAAGGTCACCTTCTTCGGCTCGGGGAGCGACTTGTAGAGCAGGATTTCGCCCGACGGCGGACAGACGTAGTCGCCAAGGCCAGCGGCGGTGATGGTCACCGGACAGGTGACGAGCTTCGCCAGGTTCTTCAGGTCGACGTAGTCGAGCGTCGCCGTCCAGTCGGGCCGCCAGCCCGTCATGCGGGTGTACTTCACGCCGCTCGAGAAGTCCGCACTCCAGGGGATGGACACGCTGCATTCGGTGACGTCCTTGTCGAGCGCGGCGCAGCCGAGCGCCTGGTAGCCGCCCATCGACCCGCCGGTCGTCTTGAGGGTTTGGCCGTTCCATTCGGGGAGCGACTTCGCGTACTGGAGCGCGCGGAGGTCGCGCATGAGCATCTTGTAGTAGTCCGTCTCCTGCACGGTTCCGCCGTTGTTGCGGAAGCAGAAGTTCTTCATCTCGCCGTTCTCGAGATCGGTGTAGTAGGCGTCGTTCGGGTTCACGGGGTCTTCGCCATGCCGCGCGATCTGGAGGACGATGTTGCCCTGCTTCACCACGCTGGCGGACGGCAGCGACGTGCGCCCGAAGCCGTAGCCGTTCATGTAGGCGACGATGCCGCATTCGCCGGCGCGTGCGGAAAGCGGCTTCGCGAGGATGCCGGTCGCGTGGCGCTCGCCCGAGAAGGTCGGGATGTCGAAGAGGAAGTACTCGACTTCGCCATCGGCGCCGGCGGGCGTGAAGTTGGTGCAGACCGGCGTGTAGGCGGTCGTGTAGAGGAGATTCGTGGCGTCCCGCCAGAACGAGGCGAAATCGGCGGGCTCAGCCCATTCCGTCATGTTCCAGATGTCTGCGCCCGCGCCGCCGTCGTACTTCTCGGTCTTGCCTTCGAGCTTGACGCCGTTGACGTAGACGTTGACCGTGAGCCGCACGAAGCCGGGCTGGCTCATCGAGGTCGTGATGACGAGCGGTTCGGTGGTGCTCGTCGCCGTCCCGGTCTCCGTGGCCTTCGAGCCGTCCTTGGCAATCGTCCACCGCAGCTCCTTGCCGGCGACGGGCGCATTGCCGTTGTCCTTGTCGACCAAGGTCACGGAGAACTTGATCGTCTCGTTGAGCCCGTATTCGAGCGGATTCTTCTCGGTCGTGCCCATAAAGGTCAGCGACTCGGCGAATGAGACGCCACTCACCGCGGCGACCGCCCCCGCAACCATTCCAATGATCTTGCCGTTCATAAGAGAGCTCCTCAATGCCATAACCTATTACCTGAAGAATAATACTGTGCCAAACACGTTACCGCAGAACACAACGCCCTTGCCAGCAAAGTACGTGTCGTCCTGGTACTTCGCATCCGAATCGGTCGAACCATACGTACCCCAACGCGACACCGGCTCGCCATCGAGCTCGATCGGGTTGAGGACCCTGAGCTTCACACCCTCCGCGAGGTCAAGCTTGCCCGCGGAGGAGAGCCGCAGCACCGTGTTCGTGCCGAGATTGGCCGAATCCTCCAGCACGAGCCTACCGCCCTTCACGACGGCCGCGGACGCATTCTCCCAGCGCGCCGCCGGCAAGAGACGCAGTTCGCCCTTTGTAACCTGCACCATGCCCGTCGAGTCGCATACGCCACCGAAGTGAAGATACTTGGTTCCGTCGAAAGACAGGCCCGCGCCACCCTTGAAGACCGCCGTGTTGGTCACGCAGTAGTCGCCCGGGTAGTAGATGGTATCCGTGGCAAGGTGCACAAGGGCCGGCTTGTCGCTCGTGACGCGGAACGGACTCGCCGCCCCGAACTGGGCGAGCTCCTGGTCGCAGCCGCAGAGGTTCCACTCTGAATTTGCATTGGAACACTTCATCACGCTGCGCTGGCCGCCGGCCGTCTTCACGAAGGCATACGGCACCGTCGTGTAGAGGGTGGAGTTGTTTGCGTTGAACCAGAACCACACGCCGCCCAGCTGATTCGACGGCGCGTTGAAGTAGAGGTTCATGCCGGAACCCGTCGAGAACGCGCTGCCGTTCACGATCTCGGTGTTCGAGTCGAGATGCAGCGTCGCGCGATGGTTGGCGTCACCCGAGCCGTTGAAGTTGAACCAGGCCGTCGTCGCGCGCTTCACGTGGCCCTTGATGCGCAGGGTCGAATCCTGACCCCAGTTAATCCGGCCCTCAACCGCAGGCGTCACGTCGAGATCGCCGTTAAGGACGTTCGTCGTATTGGCCTTGACGTAGAGCGCGCTATTACCTGCCGTCGAAGCCGTATTGCGAATCGTTCGGTTCAGGGTGACCCCGTTGAAGTAGATCTTCGAGGCGGACATGTCCATGGCAAGCGGCTTGGTCGCGCTCGCGCCAAGCGCATCGTCGGCATTGAGGTTCACCGTGCCCGACAGAAGGTTGACCTGGCCATCGAAGCCGAGCGGCACATTGAAGTTCATCGTGCCAGCACCATTGAAGGTGAGCTGCTCGGATGAGATGGCCCCAATGTCGCCATTGACGTTCAGCACATCACCCGCCCCGACTGTCCACGCCTGGTCGGCCATGAGATAGACGGGCCACGCCCAGTCGTAGGTGCGCCCGGAGCCGGCAGTGACGAGTCCGCTCGAGCCGAGAAGCGCCGGACCCGCCGACCCCGATGCGGTGAACGCGAACGCGCCCGGCGCCGCAAGGTTCAGTCCCTTGAAGAGTGCACGGCGGTCGAGATCAGCGCCCGTGCCCGCGCCAAAGGTGGCGACGAGCGAACCCGCCGCGAAATCGGGCAGCGCCGTCGAGCCCGCATCGCCCCAGTTGGAGCCGTTGCCGATCGACGTGTTGCTGCCGCCGTTCGCCGTCCAGCTCAAAGGCACGTCCGTGGCAGCTTCTTCAGGATAGACGACCGGCGCACCACCCACGGAGAGGCAGCCGCCGCCTTCGATCCAGTCCACCTTCGTACCGCAGACGCCGCGGCCGTCGTAGACGCCAGTCGCGAGCGCCTGGTCGTTCACCGTCGCCGCCGCGACGGACATGACGACGCCGCTCGCGAGCCTCAGACGCTCGTTGCCGCTTGCCAGCGTCAGCTGGGCAACCGAGAACGCATTCGGATTCGTGTCAATCGCGAAGACGCCGCCGTCGGTAAGAGCCAGCGTACCAAGCGCCTTGAAGGTCGCCCCGGCCGTCAGCCGCATCGTGCCGCGCGTGACCGTGATCGTCTTCGTCGTCGAGATCTTCGCCGTCGTCCCCGAGAAGACGAACTCGTTCGCCGCCGCATCCGGCGCCCAGGTGAAGCTGAGCAGGTCGAGAATGTCGCCTGTGAAGACCATCGGATTCACCGCTGGCGAACCCGTGATGGTGAAGGTCTTCGCCCCCCTTCCGGTGTCCTGAACGCCCATCGAATGAGAACCGCCGACGGCCGTACCCGTCTCGATGAGGCAGAAGTCCGTGAAGCTCGTATCCTGGTCGAACTGTAGCTTGGTGTCCGACGCGGCGAAGTTCACCTCCATACCCGCCGGGAAGTGCTGCATCTGACCCGTTCCCTGCCAGCCGAACGACAAGGTGCCCGCGAGAACGTTGATGCGCTTAAGACCGGTGAAGGTGTTGGGGCTGCCGCCCGCGCCCGTCTTGAAGGCGAAGAGTCCGCCGCCCGCCTTGTCAATCTCGAACTCATTGCCTTCGTCATTGTAGAAGCCGGTCGTATAACCGGCACTGGAACCGCCCTCGACGCGAATCTTCTTCGCGCGGACAATCGTGGGAATCTTATAGTACATGTAACCGGGATTGGAGATGCCCCAGCTCCCCTCCTCGAAGATGAGGGCATTGCCGGTGGGATCGGAATAGCCGCTGCCGACATTGACCTTGTAGGGCTTCAGACCGACAATGTCGTTATTGTAGCCCGAAACGGTACCAAGAGTGATTGTGTCGCCGTCCTGCGGCAAATCAGGCAGTCCCGTCGTCGTGTTCTGCCAGTTGTTCGCGTTGTTCCATTTATAGTTACCCGCGTTGCCCGTCCAGGTGAGCGTCGCGGCAATGTTCTCGGCGACGACGACCGCGCCGCCGCCCGGCCGCCCCGCGGCC
>JAZRXT010000143.1:0-18288 GCA_045600365.1 Kiritimatiellia bacterium
AAGGGAAGGAGGGGTGGTTATCAATGCAGATAGTAGTATGACTGCAGTCAGGGTGGAATTGTCTCCTTATGTAGATGCCCCCGAGAACATTGCCAGTGGACGCCATTCATATGGGGTCTTTGAGTACATAAAGAAGAAACAGTACCCATTGGCTCCTGCTGTAACCTGGAATCCAGTTGGAGGAGGGGAGCATGTTTTGATTGATGGTTCTGGAAATTCCTATTATCGATGCCCTGGCAGAGTTTGTATCAGCCCTTTACGATGTGAGTTGCCAGACGTGGTGTATGTTCCACTTATTCGTACACTGGAGCCCAGTGGCATTGAAACATGGGACGTCAACTACACTACTTATGGGGTCGAAAGTGGACATGCAGGAGGAATAGGGTTATTACAGAGATACATGGTAGTTCCCAAGTCGGTGTCTTTTTCTCAGATCGCAATAGAAGAGGTCCCTTGTGAAATGGGCGATTCGACAGGGTATTTCAGGCATTTCTTTTCTAGTGAATTATGGTCTCATACCAGGTCGGCCGGTGCCGGGCATTGGTGTGACGTGGATGTTGATAATCGTGTTGGTGGTTTTGATTATCTGGATGAGGCTGCCATAGACATAGAGCTTCCGCCAATGAGAAGAGACGGGACGATTGTGACGAATGATTTGTCAACAGGTTGGGTTCGTGGTCATATGACATGGGAAATACCATTCGGTTGGAATTCGCTTGGAACTGAAGGTGCTACAGACCCATTGGGAGAATTTGCTCTTGAAGCTCGTCAGGAATTCTTTCTTGATGAAAATGGCGATTGTAGTGTGATGAAGTTTGGCAATGAGGCCGTTCGAGAAATAAACGGCAGAGCATACTGGAGAAGAATTTATCAAGGCAGCAATGCTGGAACGGGAAACTAAAACCTGGAGAATGTTCTATGAACCATATTGTTGTGTTTGTATTGTCTTTTATCATTCTTGTTCTAGGATGTGATCGGTGTAGTGATGGAAATGTAGATTGTGCGACCAGAAATGGCGTGAACATTCTAACGCCTGGGAACAAGTTGGAACTTTGTTCTCGATTGGAGAGAATATCTGACATGATAATCAATAAACGAGCAGGCAATCCTCTAGAAGATGGTTGTGGATTGAGGAAGTGGATTTGTGCGTTGGAAGCAAAAGACGAACGTGAATGCGCCATTGACATAATGGAGAAGTGGGTGCATTCAATCAATACAAGGAGTCTTCCGGTTGATACAAGTTATAATCGAAGTAGGAAGTGGAGTGCTGTCCGATATGTTTTTGAACTAGAGATGCAGGTTGCAGCTGGAATGTTTTTGTTGGGTTATAGTCATTTGGACAGGTGGAAGGTTGTTCTCAAAGCACTTCAACGGCTATTGGATGAACGAGACGTAGCAAGAATTGGAGCACGACGGGAGGGACTTACTGAGAAACAGAAAAATGACAGTTTGCAATTTGCAAAGTTGGTTCAATATGAATATGAGACCAGATTACAGCATCTTGAGCGAGACTTTGTAATGTCTGGTGTCAATGACATTCCACCAGATGAATATGCACGGATACGCGTAATGTTTGAAAAGTTCCTTGGCCGGCCTTTGAGAACTGCAGGGGATTTTGAAAAGGAGCGCGAACAGAAGATCAACGGTAGCCGTCGTCCATGATGTCACCAGCAACCCGGTTGTCCGATGACCAATCACCCCCCCCAGCGCATTTCCCCACGAACTTCCTGGCGGAGCTGTTCGCCGACGGGCGTTTCGACTGTCGCTGTTCGCTCCCGGACGTGCAGGTGGAGCTGGAGGCCGTGTTTGATGCACCCGAGAACCACAGCCCAAACCGCCACGTCAAAAAGTGGGTGAATCAGGCTATGATATGTACAAATATTTATTTGACAATATGCCGCGATTTTGAGATAATACTCTCAAACCAACAGAAAGGCAGTCGCTCGGTGAACATGAAAAAATCAATTGTAGCGTCATTCGTCATTGCCGGTCTAGCCGGCTTTTCGGCTATCGGCGAAACCTGGTACTGGTCGCCGACAAGTGGCTCCAATTGGACGGAACCAAAGAACTGGTTGAACAGTTCGAACGAGCGGGGTGTCGGCTACCCCAACACGGGCGACACGGCTGTTCTTGGCGACACGTCGTCGTCTTCGGGGACGGCGTGCTATGCGCCGGACGGCAGTTCGCGCAAGCTTTACGAACTGCGCATCGGCCCCGGGAAGGTCGTGACCATGAACCAGGGCGACTATGGCTTTCAGGCCGGCGGAAAAGGGTTTCAGTATCTCGCGGCGAGCGGTGCAACCGGCAACTGGGGCGGCATGCGGTTCGGGGGTAACGGCGACGTGCCGATCAACATCTCCAATAACGTACAGTTCGCCATGCAGATGCGCATGAACGTCGACAGCGGCACGCCGGCACTGGTCAAAGAAGGCCAGGGCGAGTTCATTTGCTACAACCAAAACGGCAGCTCATTCAACCTCAAGGAAGTTCGTGTCAAGCAAGGGGCGATTGACTGCTCGATGGACAGCGGCACGATCAACGACTGCCGGTTCATGTTTGACGGCAACGACTCGTCACAACGTTTCACGATGGGTTATGCGAACCACAAGGGACTGAATCTGAACAACTGCGGCCTTTACGAGACGAACGGCGTTGCCAATGCCGAGCATGGTTTTGATGACCGGGGCAAGAACTTTCAGGTCACGTTCACCGGCACGCAGAAGCTGAATCCGACCGTGTTTTCCGGCCGCTTCTACAACAAGGCGGGCATCAAGTGGAGTCCGTCCGCGGCGGATGCCGTCTTCGTCTGCTCGAACGGCGTTTCCGACACGGCCGGCATCATCACGGTGGCGAAGGGCACGGTGAGGCTCGTGACCGGTGCCTCCTTCACTGCGCTTGCCGAGCTGCAGGTGGCGGCGGGGGCGACGTTCGAGGTCGCGGATGCGCCTAGTGTTGCGTTCAGTACATCCGTACTGACGCTGTCGGACGCGACGGCCAAGGTCAAGGTTGGCGAGAATGTGAACATCGCGTTCACGACCGGTACGCTCGCAGGAAAGGCGTTGAAGCCGGGTGTCTATTCCGCCGTAGGCGGGGAAGGTCTGCGGACGGCGACTTGGATCGAAGGGGACGGCACGGTGACCATTGTGGATGGCCCGACCAATAGCGATACGTGGACTGGCGGCGCGGCCGGCGGAACCTCGGCGCTGTTGGGCGGAAACTGGGAGAGCGGCGAAGATCCCGATCTCGCGAGCGGGTCGTTCTTCGCGACATTTGCTGCGGGCGGCACCGAGGCTTCGCTCCCGGCGGATACGGAGGCGAAGTTCGACGGCGTCATTCTCGAGAGAACATCCGGCAATGCAGCGTTTGCGTTTTCTGCGGCAGCAGGTGCGTCGGCGACGATCGGCGGGAACGGATTCAAGGGACTGAGCGCGGCGGCGACGACCTGGAACATGGCCTGGCCGCTGGTGCTGGGCGCCGCGCAGAGCTGGACGATTGGCGCGAACGACTCGCTGGTCGTCGCGGGTGGACTCTCCGGCACGGAGCCGCTCACGCTGGACGGCGCGGGCGCGGTGACGTTCGCCTCCGAAAGCACGCATTCCGGCGCGCTTAACCTCAATAGCGGCACGGTGCGCGTGACGGCCTCGAACGGTCTCGGCACGTCCGCGCGTCGGGTTGATTTCGCCAACGACAAGGTGGCGCTCTCCTTCGCCGGCGACATTTCGATTGACTCGCCGATTTATGGCAAGACATCCGGTCCCGACAATGGCAACAACGGTTTTACCATCGAGCCGAACGCCAATGTGGTCTTCAACGGCGAGGTACGCCAGTATTCGCTTGGTGGCCGCATAACGGTTGGTGCCGGCGCAACGGTGACGTTCAAGGGCGGTTACGCTCAGGATACGTCCGGCATGACCTCCTCGATCTGTCCGCGCGGCAGCGGCACGATCATCGTCGAGGGCAAGCCGATGACCTCCGGCTTCCGGCTCGAGTGCGCGACGGACAATCCCGTGACCCTCGATTTCCGCGTCGCGGGGAACAACTTGAAGGTTGCGCGCGACTACAACTGGTCGCTCTTCACCGGCCCGCTCTACACGCGCGTCGCGAACGCCTTCGCCGCCCGGCAGTGGATTCAGCTGCGCGGGTCGACCGCGTTCTTCGACCTCTGTGGCAACAACCAGTCGGTGATGCTCCTCCACGGCGAGAGCGGCACGCGTGTGACGAGCGCGACGCCGGCCACCTTGACGGTGACATCGGAGGTCATGAACGAATATCAGGACTACACGCAGACCGGCGATACGAACCGCGTCGATCTCGCCGTCTTCGAGGGTGCGGTGAACTTCAAGAAGACCGGTCCCGTCATCCACACCTTCGGCGCGACGAGCACGTCGACCGGCTCGGTGGAGGTGACGCAGGGTCCGCTCGTCTTCAACGCGAACGGCAAGTGGCCTGACTGCTCGGCTGTGAAGGTAACGGGCGGCATCCTCGACATCCGCAACGCCGACGCCTTCGGCGACGTGACCCGCACTTCGCACGGCAAGCCCCAGGCGATCTGGACGGTCTCGTCCGCCGCGAAGGTGAAGCTCAACTTCGACGGCGTCATCAAGTGCAGGCAGCTGTTCATCGACGGCGTCAAGTCGTACGGCACCTTTGGCGCCGCCGATTCGTCGGCGCAGTACAAGTGCGAGTGGGTCGAAGGAACGGGTTGCCTCTTCGCCTTGCAGTCCAGCTTGGCCGTGATTCTGCGCTGATGCCATGAAGAAGTTATGCTTGTCCGCCTCGGCGCTGGTTCTGGCATATACGGCGAGTGCCTTCGAGATTCTGCCGCTGGTAGACGAGTCGGACTGGATGGGGCGCTTCGACATCGAGTCGCCCACCGGCGTCGTGCAGATGCTCGACGAGGTGCTGAAGGTCCATCCCACCACGGTGCTCTGGCGTGACAAGGGCGCGGGGCGAATGTGGTATGCGAGCCGTGAGGAGGAGAGCGACTACAGCGAAGCGCCGATGGACAAGCGGGTGCTGCCGATCCAGAGCGCTTTCACCTGGGCGCGGCTTGAGCGTCCCTATTCGAGGATGCTGCAGGAGGCGCGCGCCGCCTGTCTGAAGCGAGCGGTTGGATTCGGTCTCCACACCGGCTACGAGGAGAACCACCAGATTCCCTGTACCGAGTCGTACTGGAACGTCGAGCACCCGCAGTTCACCTGCCGCGCCCGCAACGGCGTGCCGCGCCTGGCGAACGCATCGCTCGCGTTCCCGGAGGTGATGGCGCACAAGCTGCGCCTGGTGGATGAGCGCCTGGCGCTGAAGCCCGAGGCCATCTTCCTCGATTTCCACCGCGCAGGCGGCTGGAGCGTCGATCTCGAATATGTTGAGCCGATGCGCGAGGAATGGCGGCGGCTCTATGGCTGCGACGTCCCCGAGTCGGCGGGCGACGAGCGCTGGATCAAGCTCTGCTCCAAGTACACGATGGCATACCTGCGCGCCTTCTCGGCGAAGTGCCGTGCCGCCGGGGTGCGTTTTCTGCTGGGCATCCAGCGTCTTGACATGCGCGACAAGTACATGTGGAAGCGCTACGCGGTGGACTGGAAGCAGCTTGCCGCCGAGGGTGCGCTCGATGGACTGGTGGTGATGGGGGTGCGTCCCGAGCAGAACCGCGCCTTCGAGTCCACCCGCGAGATCCTCGCCTATGCGAAGTCGAAGTGCGGCGGCACCAGGATGTACTTCCAGGCGAGCAGCTACAATTCCAACAACGGCTTCAACCGGTACAAGGAGTGGACTGGCCTTGCAACGACCGAGTGCATGAAGAGGATGATCGCAATCGCCAAGGACGTAGGATGTTCCGGCGTGATCCTCGAATGCGTCGATCCCGGGCACTATGCCGCCCCGCACTGCGACATTCTCGACGAGGCGCGCCAGGGCGAGCGTGCCGCGCCGACCGACGAAAGTCTGGTCGAGGGCGTCAATGGCGTGATCTCGCCGGACGGACGCTTTCTCGCCTTCCAGCGCGATGCCGGCGAGGACACCCATCTCGGCGTGTTGCGCCTTGAGGACGGAAGCGTTGCATGGGTGGAGCGCGGACGCGGGCGCGCGGCTTTCCCAGCCTGGACGCCGGACGGATCGCTGCTGTATTCCTTCGGATGCATCACCAACGGGTATTTCGCAAATTGGCTTGGCAAGCTGCGCCAGGGATTCTCCATCAGGATGTACGCGAAGGGAGCGGTGCGCGAGGTCGTGCCCGGCGGCCGCTGGTATGACTATTCCCCCGTCGCCGATCCAGACGGAAAGCGCGTCTGGTTCTGCTCCAGCCGCTGGGATCCGGCGCGTCCGGAAAAGGAGCAGAACTACGTCCGTGCGGGAATATGGAGCGCGTCGCTCGATGGTTCCGGTGCTCCGAAGATGCATTACGGCGTCAACCCGAATTCCCCCGGCGGCGTTTCGCAGTTTGCGCTCTCGCCAGATGGCGGCAGCTGTGTGTGGCCGGAGATGTCCGACTGGCACAAGCAGTGGGAGCTGGTCACCGCGTCGACTGCCGATTTCATGAAGCGCAGGACGCTTACGCCGCCCGACATGGCCGCCTACGCGCCGACGTGGAGTCCGGACGGAAGGCTGATCGCCTTCACAGGGTTCCGCGACGGCGACGGAACTTGGAGCGTGTATCTCCTCGACGTCGCCTCCGGCGGCGTGAAGCGTCTGTGCCAGGGCGCCAATCCCTCGTTTGCGCCCGATTCGAAATCGTTGGTGTACGATTTCGGCGGACGCATCCTGCGCCACGCATTTAAATCAGGCGAGCTGCCCGGCCCGCGCGATGTGCCTGCTATCGACAATCCCGCCTGGTTCACGCCCGAGAAGGTGGTCTGGCGCAAGACGGACGGTGTGAAGGGGGCGCGTTTCCGCTTCCCCGCCGACGGGGCGCCTGGTTCGGCCGGCACCGTGTTCGCCCGCGTGCGGTTCAAATGGGATGGCGATAAGGACGCCAGGGTCATCGTCGATTCTATCGACGGGAGCTATTTCGATCCCTACCACGGTTTTTTCATCTTCCGCACGACTGACAATCGACTCGGCATGTGCACCCGCATGGCATACCGGCTTTGGACGCAGGTGGTGGTTTCGGACGAGACGATCGAGCCGGGACGGGAGTACGAGGTGACCGGCATCCGCGCCGACGGCGCGCTTTTCATCAGCGTGAACGGCGCGCGTCCCAAGCGCACAATACTCGGCGCCAGCCAGGTTCCGCTCAATGCCGACACCGAATTCCGCATGAGCAACAACAAGATTGAATTGATCTCGGCGGAGATCGGCCTCGGTTGGCCTGTCAATGTACGGCGCTAGCATGTCTCAGAAATTCCGATAATATGAATACACGTAGAGAATTCTGTCTCGCGGCTGCGTGCGCGGCCGGAGCACCGATGTTCGCCATGGCCAAGGTGGACGGACGCCAGATGAAGGTGCCGCTCATGCTGGACACCAAGCGCATGGCGATTCACGACGGACCTGGCATCCGCACGAGCTTCTTCGTCAAGGGGTGTCCGCTCAAGTGCATCTGGTGCCACAATCCCGAGTCGATCTCGACCGAGCACCAGGTGGCGAGATTCCAGCATCTGTGCCAGCACCACGAGAAGTGCACGATGGACGAGGCGACCTGCCCCACCCGCGCGCTCAAATTCTACGGCAAGCCGATGTCCATTGACGCGATTGTCGCGAAGGCGCTCGAGGACAAGGCATTCTACGACGAGTCGGGCGGCGGCGTTACGCTTTCTGGCGGCGAACCGCTCTTCTTCTCCGATTGGGCCACCGAACTCTTCCGTCGGTTCAAGGAGGCGGGTCTCCACACCTGCCTGGACACTTCGCTGTATGCGCCGTCGGCCGCGATCGAGCAGATCCGCCCGTATGTCGACATGTGGCTGCCGGACTTCAAGGCCGCCGACGACGAGCGCCACCTAAAGTACACGGGCGTATCCAATCGCATCATCATGCGCAACCTCGAGGCCATCGCCAAGTCGGGTGCGAAGCTCGAGGTGCGTCTGCTCGTGGTGCCGAACTGCACCGATGGCGAGGATCTCGTCGCACGCCACGCCTGGCTCGACTCGGTTGGCGTGTCGCGCAAGGACCGCGTTGAACTTGAATATCACGACTACGCAAGATCAAAGTATCTGGCACTGGGCATTCCGGACACAATGCCACCCAGGAAATGAATGGAGAACAACCAATGAAGACACGTAGAGAATTCATCGGCGCCGGTGCCGGCGCCTTCGCCGCCTTCGCCCTTGGCTCTAGACCCGTTGCCGCCGCCGGCGAGGGCGGAACGTATCCCGGCTGGAAGCCGGGCGAGATGGACCTTCACTTCATCTACACTGGCCGTGGCGAGAACATGTTCTACCGCCTGCCCGACGGCACCGCGATCCTCAACGATGTGGGCGAGTTCTACCGTCCGCGGGAATTGAACCGCGTGCCGCTGCTGCCCTCGAAGGAGGTGCTCGGCGGCGACTGGGTGAGACGCTACATCTCGCGCGTCTACCCCGAGAAGACGATCGACTACGCCGTCTTCTCGCATTGGCATTCCGACCATGTCGGCCACGCCGAGTTCGATGGCGATGGAGTGTCCGAGCGCGATCCCGGTGCGGCGTTGCGCTACCGCGTGACGCCGGACGGACGGAAGATCAACGGTTTTCTCTGCGTCGCGGAGGAGTTCTCGTTCAGGCGCTACTTCGACCACCAGTATCCGAACTGGGGCGCCTACGAATCGCACGACTCGTCCATGGCGCTGCTCGCCCCGTGGCTTGAGGAGCAGAAGAAGAAGGGGCTTGTCGCCGATCGCTTCCGTCCCGGTGCTCTCGACCAGATTGCGCTGCTGCGCGATCCAGCGAAATACAAGGGCGTGTTCTCAATTCGCAACATCGCAGCCAACGGCGCGATGTGGGATGGCGCCAATGGCGTGATCGACTACGCTGCCGAGCATGTGGCGAGGACTGGGCGCAAGAAGATCTACCAGAACATGCTCTCGATGTCGTTCGTGATCCAGTACGGCGCGTTCCGCTATTTCACCGGCGGCGACATCCAGCAGGACATTCTGCTGCGCGCCGACGGCACGAAGGTTCCGTACGAGGCGCTGGTGGGCGAGCGCGCTGGCCGCGTGAACGTGTGCAAGATGAACCACCACGGATGCTCCAACGCGATGACGGAAGGATTCGTTAAGGCGGTGAACGCGCAGGTGTACACGGCGGGAATGTGGTGCCCGTACCAGGCGCATCCGGAAACTCTGAATCGTCTCACCAAAACGGCCGCAGCGACGGGAGGCAAGGCCCCGCTCTTCGCTGTCGGTCTCGTTTCCGACATCCAGACGTCCAAGGTGGACGAGCTTGGTTACAAGCTGCCCTATACTGGCCCCGCGCACGTGGTGGTGAAGGTGTTCCCCGGAGGCAACGCATATCGGGTGTACGCGCTCGATGCGCACGATGAGTCGATGCGCATTCTCAGCACCTACGACTTTGTCAGTTAACGGGCAATTGATTACAGCGAAAGGCTAAAAGCCAAATCGATTTTTTGTATTTTTTTCTTGCCACGAAATAACTTTTGGTGTATCATATTGTCAGACAAGCGGAGCGTTCGCCGGTGTTCGGCGTGCCGTGAGTCAAAACAAAAAAAGGGAAAAAACATGGCTACACTTAAGAAGGCCCCTGCAAAGAAGGCCCCTGCGAAGAAGGCTCCTGCGAAGAAGTGCGGATGCTGCTGCAAGAAGGCGGCTGCAAAACCCGCTCCTGCGAAGAAGGCGGCTCCTGCGAAGAAGTGCGCGGTGAAGAAGGCGGCGCCCGCCAAGAAGGCGGCTCCTGCGAAGAAGGCGGCACCTGCCAAGAAGGCCCCAGCCAAGAAGGCCCCTGCGAAGAAGGCGAAGTGATTCGCCGGGCAGTTCTCGAAACTGCACTGAGCTTGCCCGTGCCGATCGGCGGGCAAGCTCTTTTTTAATAATGGAAACTTTCTACAGATATCGTTTCGTTCTGGTGGTTGCCCTGCTGGGCGGCGCGGCTGCACTGCTCACGCCCAGAGGCAGACTGCCTTTGGCGCTGCGCGGTCTGCGCAAGATAGTCGATCGCGACCAGGGCGGGCCTGCGCCTGCGCCGTCCGCGCCAGTGCCGCGGTGGCGGCGCCTGGTTGCGCTCGCGATGACGCTGGCGGCGTTTCTGCTTGCGTGCGCATAAGTTGGTTTCACGGTATTAACTACTCCCCAATATGGACTGGAAATTCAGACGCAGTGATTTTAGAAGGCCGGCGGTGCAGCTCGAGCACGTCGACATGGAGTTGAGGTTCTTCGAGGACCGCGTGGAGGCGAAGGGCGTGCTCACAATGCGCGCGAAGGCGCCGGTGGACCGGGTGGAGCTTGATTGCGATGGCGTCAAGGTCCAGTACGCGCTGGACCGCGAATACGTTCCCGACGAGTGTTTCACCCTCGCGGTCGAGCACGTCTCGCATCCCGATGACGTTCGTCTCGAAGGCATCTACCGCGACACCACTCCCGCTGTTCCAGGTTCCGCGCAGCTGCCACAGCAGTACATGAGCCAGTGTCAGCAGTACGGCTTCCAGCGCATCCTTCCCATCATCGACGACTGCACGGCTAAGTGCACATTCCGCACAACGCTCGTCGGCGATGCGCGCTACACCCATTTGATCTCCAATGGCAATGTGGTCGAGGACGTTCTGCTGCCGCCGCCCGGCGATGGCTCGCCGCGCCAGCGCCGTGTGGTCTACGAGAACCCAAAGCCGATGGCGCCCTATCTGTTCATTGCCTGTGCCGGCACCTGGGACGTGCTCAAGGACGAAGTCGTCTATCCCGATGGCGCAGGTGTCGTGAAGCTCGAGTATCTGGTTCCGCCCGGACACGTCGATGGCGCGCGAGTGCCGATGGAGATCCTCAAGAAGTCAATCCTCTTCCAGCACGAACTCACCGGATTCGTCTACCCCTACGACACCTATCGCACAATCTGCATGGAGAGGTCGCTCTACGGCGGCATGGAGAACACCGGCAACACCACGATCATCACCGAGGCGGCGCTGGTCGACGACACCATCACCGACCGCCGTCTCGTCTATGCCCATGGCGTCATTCCGCACGAGTACGAGCATAGCCATTGCGGTAGCGGCGTGACGATGGAGAGCGTCTTCGACATGTGGCTCAACGAGGCCTACACGGTGAACGTCGAGCGCGCCTTCCTGGCGCGCGAGTTTGGCGCGGCGTTTACGCGTCGGCTCGAGATCGACGCCCTGCGCGAGACCGGCGGCGCCTTCGCCGAGGAGGAGAGCCGTGCCGCCGGCGCCGTCGTGCGCGAGGGAGTGAACGATCCCGACGAGGTTGTGGACGCCATCACCTACGACAAGGCACCGGAGGTGTTGAACACACTGCGCAATCTTGTCGGCACCGAGGCTTACGACAGCGCATGGCGCGAGTACTTCCGCCGCTTCGACGGCGGCAATGCCAACACGGATGACTTTCTGCGCGTCTTTTCGGAGGTTACCGGGCGCGACGTCGCCGCGCTGATGCGGCCTTGGCTTTTCGAAACGGGATGCCCCACCGTGTCCGCTGGATGGGAATGGCGAGACGGAACGCTCACCGTGAAACTGAAGCGGGACCGTCCGTTTACCGTGCCGGTTCCATTCGCGCTTGTGAAGGACGGCCGGGACGTGTCCTCGGGCGTGTTCACCCTCGACCAGGCCGGAGTGGAGTATTCGGTGAGATGTCCTCGCCCCGACTACATCTCGTGGAACCGTGGGTGCGGATTCTACGGCATGCTTGCCAACGAGTCGTCTTCCTCGGAACTCGCGTTGCAGGCGCGCACCGATCCTGATTTCTTCAACCGCGGCGAGGCGATGAGGATTCTGCGCGATCGCGGCGAGACCGAGGATTGGCTCGCCATCTGGTGCGACGTCTTCCGAGACAGTGCCATCGACGTCGGCGCCAAGGCGTCAATGCTCGCGATTCCCGCCGATTCGCTCGACCGCCGGCGTCGGGCGCTGGTGCGCGAGAACGTGCGCGAGATGCACGCCCTGCGGGCGGAGGTGGCGCGGCGCATCGGCGTCGGCGAGCTTGTCTGCGCCCTCGCCGGTGAGTCGCCGCACGCGCTCGACGCGAAGGGCATGGCCCGACGTGCCTATGAGAACGTGATCCTGCAGTTGCTGGCGGAGGAGGATTCCGGCATGGCGCGTGATGCCATTCGCGGCTATCTGGGACGGGCGCGGAACATCACCGCACGGCTCAACGCGCTGCGGGCGCTGGTGGCGTGCGGCGATTCGAAACGGTACGATGTCCTGGCGCGTCATGGCCGTGAGCTGCGAGAATCGCTTAACGGCTACATTGGCTATCTCGGCGTGGTCGCGTCCGACCGTCACGAGGACGTATTTGACGCGATTGCCGCCGAGGAGCGCAGGAAGGGGTGGAGCATCCGTCATCCGGCGCTGAGTCGCGCCCTCTACTGCGGCTTTGCGGCGAACGGCGATCGGCTGTGGACCGACCGCGGGCTTGCCTGGCTCGAGCGCAAGCTGGTGGTGTGGGCTGGCACCAGCGAGTACAACGCGCTTCGTCTGCTTGCGCCGCTCGCCAATTGGCGCATGTTCGAGCCTGGGCTTCGGGCCGAGGCGAAGGCACTGTTGGAACGCATGTCGGTAGAACTGCCCCGCGAGAAGTTTGCCTTTGTTGGCGGACGCCTCGCCGCCATGCTGGAGGGGTGAGCGGGGATGAACCGGATTCTATTCGAACCGAATGAGATCAGAGCCGACGGCACGGTGGTCTTTGGCGGCGAACGCGCCGAGCATGTGCTCAAGGTGCTGCATGGCGAAGTCGGCCAGCGGCTGAAGACGGGTGTGCTGGACGGAGCCGTAGGTGCGTCCACAATCGAGGCGATCGACGGGAACGTGGTGACTGTGCGCTGCGTCCACGATGCCGAAGCCCCGGTGCCGTGGATCGATCTGCTGCTCGCGCCGCCGCGCCCGCGCACTCTTAAGCGCCTGTTGCCGCAGTTGGCTCAGCTTGGGGTGGGACGTATCGTCCTTGTGGGGGCGGAGAAGGTGGAGAAGGACTTCTGGGGCGCACAGCTGCTCAAGGAGGAGGTCTACCGTCCGCTGCTGGTGGACGGTCTGCAGCAGGCGGGCACGAGTGCCGTGTCCGCAATCACGGTGCGCAAACGTTTCCGGGAGTATCTCGCGCGTTCGTTCGAATCCGATTTCCCCACGGCCAATCGCATCGTTGCCCACCCATACGAACCGGCATCAAAGGAACCGCCGGTGGCGGCTTCATTGGACCGTCCCCTGCTTGCCATCGGTCCGGAAGGGGGCTGGACCGACGAAGAAGTGCAATTGCTGAAGGATCGCGGTTTCAGGTGCGTTTCGCTTGGTCCGCGCATTCTCCGCACCGACACCGCTGTAATCGCCATGATTGCCCGGCTAATGCGAACGTAGTGCTAATTTCTTGAAATCCAGTGCGAGTTATTGTATCTCGCGCTGAAGGAGAACTACTACAACTAGTAAAGAAAAAGAAAGGACGTCGCGCGATGAAGAACGTAGTCCAGAGTGGAAAGCAGTATGCGGGAAAACCGCACGTGCGGTTTGATGAGGGGAAGGTTGCATCATGTCTCCCGACTATTGGTCGCCCCGCAGAGGGCTCTACGAGTGGTGCGAGGAAAAGGCATGGGGCTCTACTCTACAGGACGTTTGCGAGTGTTGTGTTGGCATTGACGGCCGGTGCTTCGGTGTGGGCCGGCGATTATCCCCTGCGGGCGGCGGATCTGACGGCGGTGAAGGTGACGGGCGGTTTCTGGCTGCCGCGCGTCGAGACGAACCGGCTCGTGACGCTGAAGGCATGCTTCGACAAGTGCAACGAGACACCGCGCATCGCCAACTTCACGAATGCCGCGAACCGCGCGTGGGGCACGTTCGGCGGCATTCCGTTCGACGACTCCGACGTCTTCAAGGTGATGGAGGGCGCGGCCTACGTGCTCGCGCAGCATCCCGACCCGAAGCTCGAGGCGTACATGGACTGGCTCATCGGCGAAGTGGCGAAGGCACAGGAGCCGGATGGTTACCTCTACACCGCCCGTACGCTCGGCTTCACCTACAAGGACAAGAAGGGCGGCCGCCCCACGTTCGGCATGATGGGCCCGACGCGCTGGAGCAACTGTCCCTCGAGCCACGAGCTCTACAACGTCGGCCACATGTACGAGGCGGCCGTCGCCTGGCAGGCGGCGACCGGCAAGCGGAACTTCCTGGACGTCGCGCGCAAGAGCGCCGACCTCGTCGCGCGGACGTTCGGGCCCGGCGAGAACCAGCTGCAGGCGATTCCCGGCCACGAGGAAATCGAACTGGCGCTCGTGAAGCTCTACCGCGTGACTGGCGAGAAACGGTATCTCGACCTCGCCAGGCACTTCATCGACAGGCGCGGTGCGCAGGGCGGCGACAAGCGCGACGCCGCCGTCTTCACCCAGGCGGGCGATCTTGTCTTCGACAAGGAGATGACGCTGCCGGGGGCCTACGCCCAGAATCACATTCCGCTCCTCAGCCAGACGCATGCGGTCGGCCACGCCGTCCGCGCCGGCTATCTCTACTGCGGGCTCGCCGACATCGCGGCCCTGACGGGCGAGGCCGCGTACCGCGAAACGAACGAGCGCATCTGGGAAAACGTCGTCTCGAAGAAGCTGCATCTGAACGGCGGCATCGGCGCGCGCCGCAATGGCGAGGCGTTCGGGGCGGACTACGAGCTCCCGAACGAGACGGCCTATCTTGAGACGTGCGCGGCGATCGCCAACGTGCTGTGGAACGAGCGGCTCTTTCTCACGACGGGCGAGGCGAAGTACGTGGACGTCATGGAACGCGCGCTCTACAACGGCTTCCTGAGCGGCGTGTCGCTCGGCGGCGACGAATTCTTCTATCCGAATCCGCTCGCGTCCGCCGGCGGCTACAAGCGCTCGAAGTGGTTCGGCTGCAGCTGCTGTCCGGTGAACGACGTGCGGTTCATTCCGCAGATCCCGAGTTTTGCCTACGCGACGCGCGGCGACGCGGCCTACGTGAACCTGTTCGTCGAGAGCGACGTCACGCTGAAGCTTGTCGGCGGCGCGGTGAAGCTTTCGCAGAAGACCGGCTATCCGTGGCAGGGCGCGAGCGCGATTGCCGTCACCCCCGTCGGAGCCGGACGCCGCTTCGCGCTGCATGTGCGCGTGCCGGGATGGTGCGTGGGGCGTCCCGTGCCGAGCGACCTTTACGTGCAGACGGTTCCGGGAACGCCCAGGGACTTCGTCGTGAAGGTGAATGGCGAATCGTTCGCCTTTGCGCCGGAGAAGGGCTATTGCGTCATCGACCGCGAATGGAAGGCGGGCGATCTCGTCGAAGTTGCGATGAACATGCCGGTGAGGCGCATCAAGGCGCATGACGCGGTCGTGGCGGACCGTGGCCGTCTTGCCGTCGAGCGCGGCCCGATCGTCTACTGTGCCGAGGGCGTCGACAACGGCGGCAACGCGCTCGGACTCGCAATCCCGTCAGACGCGACGTTCGCCGTGACGACCTGCGAGATCATTGGCAACGTCTTCCCGGCGCTTGAGACGAAGGCCTTGCGCGTGCGGCGCGGACTGAAGGCGATTGCTTCCAAACCGGCGACGGCGAAGCTCGTGCCGTATTTCGCCTGGTGCCATCGCGGGGCGGGCGAGATGCAGACGTGGTTTCCGACGACGGCGGACGAGAATCTCTTCGATCTTGTCTTTGACGTGAAGACTTCGGTGGACCGTCCCTGGCCGGGCGATTCGGTGAAGGCGCTCTGCGACGGCGTCGTGCCGGCCAAGTCGGACGATTCCCATTGCCTGCGCTGCACGTTCTGGCCACACATGGGTTCGTCCGAATGGGTGGCGTACACCTTCCCCGCAGTCGAGACTCTGGCTGGCGTTGACGTCATGTGGTTCGACGACGTGCCGCGGGGCGGCTGCAATCTGCCGGCGTCCTGGCGGGTGGAGGTGCGCGAGAGTCCTGAGGCGGCATGGGTTCCGGTCGAGGCTGCCTATCCGATGCGCAAGGACGAACTCATCAGGGTCGATTTCGCGAAGCCGGTGAAGGCGCGCCAGATTCGCCTCGTGGCGCAACTCCAGCCGGGCTACTCTGCAGGCATCCTGGAATGGAAGGTTAGGTGAACTGAATGCGCGGCGGCCAGGCCAGATCCGATGCTGCCGAACATTATCCTCAACGTCGCTCTTCCTGGTTTGTCAGGATTGGTGCAAGTGGAATCTTTCGCTGGCGGTTGAGGAAGGCGGAACGATCGCCGTGTAGAGCGGCGTCCTGAAGCCCAGGCTGGCTGGTTGGTTCGTGGGACGCAACGACCTGACTCTTCACAAGGCCATGACGGTTTCGGTCAAGGCCGTGCGGCCTGTCCCTTTTCCCTCCACATGGGGAGGCGCGTTTCTCCACGAGGGCAGAGTGTTCCACCCACCGGTAGGGCGGCGAGACCCCTCGCCGCCGCGGGCTAAAAGCCAGTCGCTAGCATCGCAAAACCTTAAAAGGAAATCTGAAATAAGTGTTGATTCGATGATTAGGGTGATGACTTTCCTGGTGATTTCAACTACTGGCTAATCGCGATGAAGTGGTAGGAGTCGAAACGAATTTAACTATAAATCGGCTTGCCCTCGAAACTGGGGAAATGCCGCCCACGACAACGCGGCTCACGATGGGCGGGGCCAAGGCGACACTTTTCTTAACAGCACGTCAGCAAAACGACGCATAATTGGGGAGCGGTGGATGTTCTGCGCAATTATCGCGAATTTTAGTGTTGAATTTTAGTGTTGACGCGAGGCGGTCGGGTTTGGTATAATACGCGACATTGACACGGTGAACGGTCCACCATGTCTATGGGATAGTAGTGTTTTGTTGCATTGAAAAGGAGTTGTTAGATGAGGATTGGTCTTCTGTTGTCAGCGATTGCGTTCGTGAGTGCGGCGCGTGCGGGGGAGCCGCGCACGTTCTACGTCGATTCCGAACTTGGCGATGATGGGGCGGCCGGTACTGCGGAATCCGCCCCGTGGAAGACGACGGAGAGAGTGGCGAAGGAGACCTACGGGCCAGGTGACCGCGTGCTTTTCCGCGCCGGTCGCGTATGGCGGCTCGATGGCACCATGGGCATAAAGGGGAAGGGTGCAGAAGAGGCGCCGGTCGTCTTCTCGCGCTACGGTGAAGGCCCCAAGCCCGAGTTGCGTGCGTCGGTCGACGGTACCGTGCCGGGGTTCTGGACTGCGTCGTCCAACGGGCTCTGGACCGCCAAGGTCACGGGCAAGACCGACGTCGGCAACATCGTGTGCGTGAAGCGCGGGGATGCGTCGGAGGAGAAGATCGCCGCCTGGAAGCGTTGGTCGGTTGCCGAGATGGTCAACGAGGGCGACTACTTCCACGATCTTGCCGCCGGCGTTGTGTACTTCAAGAGCGCGCGCGATCCGCGCGAGGTGTATTCGATGATGGAGCTGTGCCGCCGGATACATCACTTGAACGTGGGCAGAACGCAGTGGTTGCACATTGATTCGCTCGCCTTGAACTATACGGGCGCCCATGGTATCGTCGGCGCGCCGGTGCAGCATCTGCTGGTGCGCGGCTGCGAGTTTGGCTGGATTGGCGGCAGTCTGCTTGGAATGTGGCCGGATGGCCGTGGCGGCAAATATCCGGTGCGCTACGGCAACGGCATCGAGTTCTGGGCGACCGGCCACAACCTCGACATCCGGCTGGAGAACAACTACTTCTACGAGGTCTACGACACGGCGATGACCAACCAGGGCGATCGCGAGGGCGTGCTGGAGGGGATGGTCATCTGCTCCAACCGCACCTTCCGCTGCGAGCAGTCCTACGAGATATGGTTCACCCACACCAACTATCTCGTCAAGTCCATCGAGGTGTTCGGCAACCGCTTCGAGGACACTGGTTTCGGCTGGAGCCACAAGCAGCGGCCGAACAAGAACGCCACCCATCTGCTGGCCTACGGGTTCAAGCCGAAGGTGGAGTCGATATACTATCACGACAACTACCTTGGCCGCACCAAGCAGTGCATGTTCTGGTGGTTCAGCTGGCCGACAATCCAGCACGTGCGCCTCGACCACAACACCTACGTGCAGCCTGGCGTTGACGCGAAGACGTGGAAGGGGCTCTTCAAGTGGCAGGGGCGGGACAGGTACTTTCTCCCGACCTTCGATGACTATCGGCGCATAACCGGCTACGACCTGAACTCCCGGTTCTTCACTCCTCCGGAGCCCGATCCAGTCGAGCGCGGACGCATCGCATCCGAGTCGAGAAACT
>JAZRXT010000144.1:0-8483 GCA_045600365.1 Kiritimatiellia bacterium
ATGAACCAGAAGGCGAGGCTCGCGCCGCCCACGACGAGGTAGACCATGAGCATGTCGCCGACCCGTGCGCCGGGATGGACCCCGCGTTCGCGCTGCCAGTTCCTGAACGTGCGCGGGGGGTGGCCGATCGAATGGCCCGCACGGTGGGCTTCGCGCCAGAAGCCGCGGCGGTACTCCTCCGAGTCGAGGCCGGGCACGTCCTGCACGAACCACTCGAAGAATGGTTTCGCGTCTGCGGCGGCGTGTGCGTCTGCGGTGGCGTGTGCGTCCGCGGCCGCGCACGGCTCCTCCGCCGACGGGGCGAGCGCGTGGCCATGGGCGACGAGGCGGTTTCTGATTCTGAGGTTCATCGGGTAATCCTGTGGTTCATCGGGTAGTGCAATGGTTCATCTGGCAATCCTGTGGTTCGTCGGATAACAGTATAGCAGGTTCGATTGGAAAGTTCAAGCAGAAAGTTGGATTTTGTTTCGGAGCAATTGAATCGTACACGGACGAAACAGGATGTTGACGTGGGTGTTGACGCGGATATTGATGTTGATGTTTGTGTTGATGTTGATGTTAATGTTGATATTGCCGGGTTGTGGTGAGGTGAGCGGATGACGGGTGCCCCGCTCGTGCCGGAAGGGAGGAGAGGATGTGGTGAATTACTCAGATGCGCCCGTTATTGGCGGGTGCAAGAATAATCTTTCCCTGGTCAGATAGTACGAGGCGGGTGTTCGATTTGCGGACACTCATTATTTTTCTCGCCCCCGTTATTGGCTCATGAAAATGGTAACAGTTGACTTTGAGCATAGGTTATGTTATGATATTGGTATGAAAACTGAAAAATCGGCATTATATCTTCGTGTCCTCGTCTTTGCGCTCGTCGTCGGGTTTGCCGGCGGCCTCGCGGTTGGGCATTGGGCGTGGCCGGGCGGTGGCGACACTGCCGCGGATGCCGAAGAGGGCGAGGCTACCGAGGTGGACGACTCCTCCAAGGCCGAGGGTGGCGGCGGCGCGCGGGAGGGCGAGGAGGATTCTGGAGGCGTGACGGCTACAGCGGGTGATGCCGAGGAGAAATTCGTCGAGGCTGTGCCTGCGGAGTCGGTGAAGGAGGACGACGATTCGGAGGGGGAGGCCACGGTTGAGGAGGTGCGTGACGAGGAGGACGGTCTCACCGATGAGGAGCGTGCCGAGAAGTTCAAGCGCGAGAATCCAGAGGAATGGGAACGCATCCAGAAGCGTCGTCGGGCGATGATGGCGGAGCTGAAGAAGGCGGTGGAGAAGCGGCAGAGCTTTCTGGACGCGGTCAGCGACGAGTATCTCACCGAAGAGCAGCGCAAGACACATGCGGAGTATGCGGAGGCCCTGGCGACGCGGGCCGCAGCGCGCGAGCGCGTGCGGAAGGCGGTCGAAGACGGGAAGGAGCCGGATTCGGAGGACTTCCGCACGATGAACCGGGCCGATCGTGTCATTCGTACGAACGCCGAGGGCGAGAAGCGCACTCTTCAGGAGGCGGCGGCGAGGTCGATGGGCTTTTCCGGCGAAGACGTGACGACATTCGTTGAAATGCTGCGGGACATAGAGGACGCCACGGACGTCCACGGTTTCAAGTGAGAGTTTGGCTTTCAGCTTGGAGCTTAAATTCGCTTCGCTCGTAAATGCCCTTCGGGCTAAGTTCGCTTCGCTCGTAAATTTGCGGTCAGGAGGCCGCGCGGTCCTCAATCCTCCAATCTCTCCTCCTCCAATAGACCTTGACTGGAAGTGGGGAAAAGCGTATAATATTGGCTTACGGGCGGATGCCCGACTTTCAACGATAAACTCTAAACTGAAAGAAGAGAAAGAATGAACTACAAGTACAACTGCCTCAATCCGATCGCGGAAGTGGGGCTCAACAACCTCGCCGACAACTATGCCCGCACCGAGAACTTCGCGGAGGCGGATGCGGTGTTCGTGCGTTCGGCCAAGATGGACGAGCTGGTGCCCGGCGACAATCTGCTCGCGGTGGCGCGCGCCGGCGCGGGCGTCAACAACATCCCCCACGCGGAGTATGCCAAGAAGGGCATCGTGGTGTTCAACACCCCCGGGGCCAACGCCAATGGCGTGAAGGAGCTGGTGATCGCGGCCATGCTGCTCGCCTCGCGCGACATCGTGGGCGGCATCGAGTGGGTCAAGGCCAATGTCGCCGATCCCGCTATCAACAAGTCCGCCGAGAAGGCCAAGAAGGCATTTGCCGGCACCGAGATTCAGGGCAAGCGCCTGGGCGTGATCGGCCTCGGGGCAATCGGCCAGAAGGTGGCGAACGCCGCGGTGGCGCTCGGCATGGAGGTGTATGGCTTCGATCCCTATCTTTCCGTCGACGCCGCCTGGAACCTCAGCCGCGCCGTCAAGCACTGCAAGAATGTCGAGGCGATCTACAGCGCGTGCGACTTCATCACCATCCACGTGCCGGCACTCGATTCCACCAAGGGCATGATCAACGCCGAGGCGATCGCGATGATGAAGCCGGGCGTGATCATCGTCAACGCCGCGCGCGACGCGCTCGTCAACGAGAAGGACATGCTTGCCGCCCTCGAGTCCGGCAAGGTGCGCAAGTACGTGAGCGACTTCCCGAATTCGGCGACGGCCGGCCAGAAGGGCTGCATCGTGATCCCGCACCTGGGCGCCTCCACGGAGGAGGCCGAGGGCAACTGTGCGGTGATGGCGGCCAAGGAAATGCGCGACTACCTCGAGAACGGCAACATCGTCAACTCCGTCAACTATCCGGCCTGCTCGCTTGGGCCGGTGTCGAAGGCGGGGCGTCTGGCGATCTGCCACCGCAACGAGGCGAACAAGATCGGCACCTTCACCTCCATTCTCGGCAACGCCAAGGTGAACATCGACGCCATCGCCAACAAGAGCCGCGGCGACTTCGCCTACACGCTCATCGACGTCGATGCGCCGGTGCCGGCCGAGGTGGTCGACCAGCTCAAGAACAGCGATGCGGTCATCCGCGTGCGCGTCATCAAGTGATGTTTCCCGCATATAGGGGAATATGACATCATGGAGCATAGTGCATGGCGGCATATAGCTACAAGGCGATGACCAAGGACGGCCGGCGCGTCGAGGGGACCCTCGAGGCGTCGGATCGTCGTGGTGCGCTTGCCGCCGTGCGCAAGCTCGGGCATACGCCGCTCTCCGTCTCCGAGGCGGGGGGTGGCGCTTCCGCCGCCGGCAAGAAGAAGAAAGGCGGGGGGCTTTCGATCAGCTTCGGGGGCAAGTCGGCGGACATGAAGCCGATGGAGGTGCAGCTCTTCACCAGCGAGCTGGCCGATCTGCTGGAGGCGGGAATGACGCTCGGCCAGGCGCTGGGGTGTCTCGCCAACCAGGGCGACGAGGGGAGCGCCCAGCGCGAGATCGCCAAGGACCTCTGCCAGCGGATTGTCAACGGTGAGTCGTTTTCCGACGCCGTATCCCACCATCCGCGCACCTTCCAGCCGCTCTATTCCAACATGATCCGCGCCGGCGAGGCGTCCGGGGCCATGGTGGCGGTGCTGCACCGGCTGGTGGAGCACTACGAGCGCTTCGACACGATGAAGTCCAAGATCAAGGGCGCGATGATGTACCCTGCGTTCGTGCTCTGCTTCGGCGTGGGCGCGGTGATCGTGGCGATGGGCTTCATCATCCCGCGCTTCAAGAAGGTGTTCGACGGCATGGGCGGCACGCTGCCCGCTCCCACCCAGCTGCTTATGAACATGAGCGACGCCATGCTCGAATACGGGTGGATCATGGCGTTGGTGGCGGCGGCGGCGGTGGTCTGGTTCGGGAAGTGGAGGAAGACGCCGTCCGGCCGCGCGAAGGTCGACGGCTGGAAGCTCAAGGCCCCGCTCGTGAACGGCATCGTGGCCTGCGGCGCCTACTCCTCGCTGGCCTTCACCCTGCAGACGCTGCTCACGAACGGCGTCAACGTGCTTCACGCGCTGAAGATCGCCGAGGACACCTGCGACAACGCGGTGATCGGCGCCGCGCTCGCCGAGGCCCGCAAGCGGGTGACGGACGGCACCACCATCTCCGGTCCGCTCGCCGCCTCGGGTGCCTTCCCCCGGATGATGACCGACATGCTGGCGGTGGGCGAGCAGGCCGGCAACATGACCTCGTCGCTAGGTCACATCGGTCAGCGGTATCAGAAGGACATGGACCGCAACATCGCCAGATTCACCAACGCCCTCGGCCCGCTGATGATCGGCATCATCTCCGTCGGGGTGGGCTTCATCGCTTACGCAATCGTATCCGCCGTGTTCGCGATGTCCAACCAGATCGGCGGATGATCCAGTTTCCAAAAGGAGCCAAGAAATGAACGACAACAACACCCAGGCGGCGGAGCTTGCCTCCCGCGCCGGTTTCACCCTGATCGAAATCATCATCGCCATCGCGATCGTGGGCATCATGGCCGCCGTCGCGGTGCCGAACATCCAGAAGAACATCAAGCGCGCGCGCATCCGCGCCGCGCAGCAGCTGATCCAGACCGCGGCGCAGGCCACCACCACCTATTCGCTCGACCATTCGGGCAAGGTGCCGGACTCGCAGCACGCCTGGGTCGAGGCGCTCACCGGCGGCGACGATCCCGAAATCGAGGGCGGCGCCGATGCCCTGAACGATCCATGGGGCAATCCGCTACGCTACGAGCGCGTGGGCAAGGGCGGGCGCTTCAAGATCACCTCGGACGGCCCCGACATGGAGGCCGGCACCGAGGACGACCTGACGAACATCGCCGACAAGAAGTGATTGCTTGAAGCGCGGGTTCACCCTCATCGAAGTGCTGGTGGCTTCGGTCATCCTCACGTTCGGGCTGCTGTCGTGTCTGGCCCTGTTCACCCAGAGCCAGCGCATGATGCTTGCCTCGTGCAGGTTCGAGACGGCCCAGCGTGTGCTCAGCTACTTCGAGATGGTGCATCCCATGCCGGCACCCGACCAGGTGACGGACGACCCGCAGGACAACGAGCTGCTGAACATCCAGGAGGAGAAGGCGGAGGATCTGGCCGACGAGCTGGAGATCGACCTCTCCCCCCGCGACCGCCAGGACCTGCGCGGCTATTCGGTTGAGCGCACCGTCGACGAGATCGAGGACGAGGAGATCGAGCGCAACGGTTCGCTCTACACTGTGCGCACCACCGTGAAGTGGGGCGGCAACCTCCGCGGCATGAAGCCGGAGGAGGAGAGCGTGGTGAAGCTCTGGTGGAAGGGGAAGAAGGAATGACGTCTCCCTCCGCCATCTCCGGTAGGGCCGGCTTCACCCTGATCGAGATCATCATCGTGCTTGTGATCATGGCCGTGATCACCGGCACTGCGGTGCTGAGCGTCGGGCGTGGCCTCAAGGACGCCCGTGCCCGCGACGCCGCCCGCGTGGTGCAGCAGTACGTGCGCCACGCCAAGGCGGTGGCGCTGCTCAAGGGCCGCCCAACCGTGCTCAACATCGAGGAGGTCTGCGAGGGCGGCGAGTTTCTCAAGAGCCGGATCTCGATCACCTATTCTGCCGAAAGTTCGGCTGGCGACTCCGCAACCATCACCATGGCAGGCGGAAGCACCACCGGGGCGGGCGCGGTGCGGACGATCTCAGGCAAGGCGGTGACCGACGAGGGCGTGTCGGAGGAGCAGGCCGCGCTCACGCAGATGCCCCAGACGGGTGGGGGAGACGAGGTGCAGGATCCGCTGCACGCCGAGCCCCGCGAGTTCGAGGGCATACATGTGCGCGCCACGCTGCGGGAGAACGACGAGGCGAACCGTCCGCGCATTTCCGTCTTCAGCAATGTCGACTATCTCAAGCGCCGCAGCGAGGAGGCGAAGGCCCGCGAGAAGGAGAAGAAGGAGGAGAGTCACGATTCCTCCGCGCAGACAGAGGACGAGGATGTCGAAAGCGTGGACGAGGAGTCCTCGTTCTCGGTGGTGTACGAGGCCAATGGACGCTGCGAGCCGTACAAGGTGAAGGTCTGGCGCGATGGCAGCAGCGAGGACAGCGCCATTGAATTCTCCATTGGGCGCTTTGGCCGCCCGGTCACGAAGGACGACTGACCATGCGCAGGGCTTTCACATTGGTTGAGGTGCTGATGGCGGTGATGATCTTCTCGATCATGACCATCATCGGCGGCGTCACCTTCAACTCGGTGATCAACGGCTGGAAGCGCTCCACGGCGGCGGCCGAGCGGATGCAGGGCGCCGACTACGCGCTGAACCAGATTGCGGTGGGGCTGCGCAGCGCCTACTATCCGGCGGACGGCAACCAGAAGGATGAATGGGGTTTCGCCCTTATCGATGGCGGTGATGGCGAGGATATCCGCTCCAGTGACATGATCGAGTTCTCCAAGCTGGGCAACGCCATCATCGGCGACAAGTCCACCCTTGCCGAAACCTCCCACCGGGTGCGACTGTGGGTGGAGGACGAGCGTTCCAAGGACGAGCCGGGCGGGCTCTGGGCGCGTGTATGGAACCCCGACCTCTTCAGCGAGGAGGGGAACGACAATTTCGACGACGAAGAGTACGGCGAGGAGTTCCTGCTCGTCGAGGACATTGTTGGATTCGACTGCGTGGTGCAGAAGGACTTCAAGGAGACCGAGAATGATGGCCGTCCAAAATGGGAGGAGACCTGGGATACGTCCAACTGCATCCCCTACCGCGTCAAACTGACCTTTCGTCTGAAGGCACCCGACAAGGGGGAGGAGCCGTTGCCGCTGCTGCGGGTGGTTGAAATTCCGGTGGCTCCGTTCTCGCAGGCCCCGTTCGCGGTCGGTTCCGGCGAAAGTGGCTCCGGTAAGACGTCCGACGACGCCGGCGGCAAGACTGGCGGCGGGAAGGGTGGCACCGCCGGCGGCGGCAATGGCGGTTCACCTGGCCCCGGCGGTGGTCGGTCAGGTGGCGGCCCTGGTGGCGGTCGGCCTGGAGGTGGTCCTGGCGTCGGGCCAGGCGGAGGAGGTGCGCCTCCAGGAGGCGGCCCAGTCGGTGGCCTTTAACCATTTAACTATTTAACCATTTAATTCTCTTGCGTTTCTTCTTCCATAGTGCGCGTTTGCGCGGCGGCTCGGCGCTGGTGATGGTGATCTGGACGATCGCCGTTCTATCGGTACTGGTGATGAACTTTGCCGTCGAGGCGAAGTTGCAGAGTGCCGCCAACGTGTACGTGCGCGAGCGCGTGCACATGGATCATCTGATCGAGAATGGCAAGGTGCTGGCCGAGATGATAATTGCCAACCATCAGAGCGTCGTCGATTATTCCGAGGACGAGGATCTCGAGAAGCTGCTGGAGGACGATGCCTGGATTCCCGAGAAGCGTCAGCTCAAGCAGACGGGCGCACAGGCGACGATAGGTCCGATCGCCGTGGACGAGCAGCACCCCGAGAACGGCACGGTGACGATCGAGATCCTCTCCAAGGGCGGCGGCGACTCGGGGGGCGGGCCCAAGTTCAACATCAACCTCCTCGTACCGGAGAAGAATCCCCACTATGCCGAAATCTGGGCGAACATCCTCTATTGGGCGGGGGTCCCGGAGGACGACCACGACTACTTTCTCAACAGCTGGCTGGACTGGGCCGACAGCGACGACACCAAGAAGGGCGACTACGGTGACAAGAACAACGACGGCAGCGAGACCGAGTACTACGAGTCGATCTGCAAGGACGCCGAGGAGGAGGTCTACAAGCCGCGCAACGGAATGATCCCCGACCTCAAGGAGCTGGCGAAGATCGGCGCGTTCCGTCTGCACCCCGGCCTGCTCACCGGCGGAGTGTACAATCCCGACGACCGCAAGGAGGACCAGATCGTCGTCTCCAACATCTGCGAGGTGCTGGATGTGTTCGGCGGTGACAAGATCAATGTCAACCTTGCGTCGAAGAACGTGCTGATGTGCATTCCCGGCATCCGCAGCACCGACGACCCCGAGGACACCGAGGACGCCGAGCTCATCTCCCAGGCGATCGTCGACTGGCGCAACGGGATGGACATGGACGGCAAGGCCGTTGACCTCGAGGAGGAGGAGAACGGCACCATGATCACCGACTGGAGCAAGCTGAACGAGATCACCGAGGGCGAGATAAACGCCACGGCCCAGGAGTACCTCAGCTACACGGGCGGCAAGGGCAACGGCGCCCTCTATGAACTTACGATCACGGCCCAGGCAATGGGTCTGAAGCGTTCCGTACGCGCCAAGATGACGCTCAAGGACGACAAGCCAGTCTATTTGGAATGGGCGGAGAACCCATGATCCGAACCGAAGGAGAAACGCAATGAGAATCACCGGAACAACACTTACCGCCACTGTGTTCATACTGCTTGCCGCCGCCGGCTGCGGTGCCTGGCTGTGGCGGGGGGCGCAGGAGAACAGGCGTCTTGAGCTGCAGGCAAAGGTCCAGCACGACAAGTTGGCGGCAAAGGCGGAGGACGCCCGGAAGGCCGAAGCGGAGAAGGCCGCAGCCGATGGCCGGGCGCGTCAGGCCGAAGCGGCGGCCAAGCGCGCCGAGGCCGAGAAGGCGGCGGCG
>JAZRXT010000145.1:0-3197 GCA_045600365.1 Kiritimatiellia bacterium
TATCTCTCAACTGTAATCACGCAGTCCGGGCACATGAGGGCGCAACTCGCGCACCCGACGCACGCCTTCTCGTCGGTGCACTCAACCGGGGCATGCCCCTTGTGGTTCAGTTTCGTCTTCGAGAGCGCAAGGATCTTCTTCGGACACGCGGTAATGCACAGTCCGCAACCCTTGCACAGGTCTTCTTTGAATGTCAGCTTAGCCATTCCTGTCTACTCCTTCGTTGAATTGTATATTATAGCATAATTTAATCGCAGAGGGCCCATTTGTTCGTGCGTATTGGCGATAGCGACGGGTATTGAACAAACCTCCAAAAATATCAGCCAATATAATATCGGCGCGAGAAACGACAACCCCCGTCAGAGCACCGGTCGTTTTATCGTATTTTACCGACTTATCTTGCCTTGTGGCGTTTACAAATACCACCAAAGACCACGTCCCGAATCACCGCCGTCCAGACAACGAAAAAGCCGCATCTCCACGCTTGGAGATACGGCTTTCTCTTCTCGCTCTTCTGACAGTCAAGCAGCTGCCACTGGGACCAATGGATATTGCACGGCCTGCGGTGCGGATTCCGGCGCACACGGCACGAGCGCGACGCTGGCGGCCCTTCCTGTGCTTTGCAGGTGACGGAGAACCATTTCCCGCTCCTGCGCATCCAGCGCGTCCAGGGCCACGCACAGCGCCTTCACGCGCGGAGTTACCGCCTCGGCGGTCGATGTAACCGTCCCCGGCTTCACCACGTCAGGCAAGGCGGTGACCGCCGCCACGAGCGCCCCCTGCGACTCGTGGTAGTAGTGGCGGGTCATGTCCGCCGTGGCATGGCCGACAATCGACTGGACGACCGCCAGCGGCACACCGGCATTGGCGGACATCGAAACGAAGGTATGCCGCAGGGAATGGAAACTGACGAGGGCCCTTTTGCGCGGACCGTCCTGGCTCGTGGTCGCGGTCTCGATACCCGCCGACCTGAAGATGCGCTTCACGCGACTCGAAAGCACCTTGGTCCGCCTCTGGTACAGCTCCGCGCATTCCGGCATGACATACCCCTTGCGCTCGCCATCCCCCGTTTCAAGCAGGATGTTCATCAGCACGGGATGGATCGGTATCGTCACCGACCGCCCGTTCTTCCTCGCCGTCTTGCGGGGAATGAGCGAGATGAAGCCGCGAACGAGATCAACCTGCCCCCATTCAAGCATCGAGCAATCGCCAAGCCGCAGCCCGGTGTAGATGCCGACTGCGAAGAGAACGCGCATTTCACCCTCCAGCCGGGCCACGACACGCCCCAGCTCCTCGACAGTCAGCTCGCGCCGCCGCGTATGCACCTCACGGCGCTTCTTGATGCCGTCCCAGACGTTCGCCGGTATCTTCGCAGTGCCATCCTCGATCAGAATGCGCCACATCATGCGGAGCTGCGCAATCACCTGATTGCGCGTCGCGTTGCTGACGCCCTCGAAATGCGACATCGCGTACTCCTGGGCGTGATCCTTCGTCACCGACCGGACCTCGCTCACCTCGGGATGCCGTTCGCGCATGAAGTCGACGAACGCACGGTACCGCACCTCGCCCTGGCGAAGCCGGTCCGCACCCGCGGTGTCGGGGCGGTTTGGGCTCTTGAGGAACGACTCCCATGCGTCGTCGAGCGCAAGCGTCGGCTTCGCGTCCTCAAGCTCCTTGAGCCGGCCCTCCACGCCTTCGAGCTTGCCCGCGAACGCCTCCAGCCGCTCGGCCTTGTCCTTGAGCTGGAACGGCGCGACGAACTCGGCGAGCTTGGCCTCGGCCTCCCGCCGGTCGGACGTGCCCGTGCTCTGCGAGTACCGTTTGCCGTCGACCGTCCACCTCGCAATATAGACGCGTCCGCGCTTCTCAAGGGTGCCCGTTCCCTTGCTGCGCTCCTTACCCTTGTGGCCGTTTCCCTTGCGGCCCCTGATCATCTTTTCGCTCATGGTATTCTATCTCCACTTGCAAAAATCCACACCCTGCAAACCGATAGAATATACTGCGGGACGCAGTAGGCGGCTTACAGGGTGTGAAATGAGTTTTTCCGTCCCGATTCCGTTCCGACGCGGGTATTCTATCTCCCATTGCGTCGTAACGGAAGGTAGTATAGCAAATCCTGCGCCGAGCAACAACACGACAGCAATTCTCGATTTCGTTTTCGCCATTCGCACCTCAAGCCCAATGTGCCAGTTTCTTAAGCCGCTCCACAAAGACTGCGCCACGATTGCGAACGCCAGCCCACTCGCCCTGATTGGCTTCAGAGTATGCGGCTATGAGCTCCTCGTCATACTGCTCACCGAGTTTCGAACGGTAGAGATTGTAGACATTGTGTGTCATCCGCGTTTCCTTTTCCTTCGTGAACTCAAGCGTGGCCGCGAGGAAATCGCGTTCGACACGTTCGGCGAACGTCTCGCCGCCCTTGTCGTGCCCTCCGTCCCCTCCAACGACGCCGTCAAGACAATCGCCGACGCTCATGACTTCGCCCCTGCCTTTGGGTTGGACTCCTGCGGGTGCGTCAGGCGCATCCGGCATCCGCTTCGGAAGACTCTCCGGGCCCGATGCAGGGGAGGAAACCGGTGTCGGCATTCCTCGCTCCGCATCCTTCGGCTTTCTACCCGCGCCACTTCGCGCAGCTGCGGCCTTCTTCGCCGAATCGGTGCGCTTCCGGCAGTTGTCGACCCCGATTCTCGCCGTTTCGCACAGCTGGTCGAACATATACCCAGTGCCAGGCGTGTCGTCTCCCGGCAGGGGACGGCTCTCGCCTCGCAGCCACGCCAGGACCAGGAAGATGGTCTGTCCGAGACCTTCCGGGTCTTCGCAGCGTTCGAACGCGTCGATGGCATCGACCCGGATCAGGATCGCGCGAGGAAGTTCGACCTTGCCGCCGTCCTTCGCCTGCTCCGCTTTCAACTTGCCCTCCCCTCGTCCTTGGCCTCCGGATCGGCTGACGCCGTGGCGCAGCCGCCCTTCGAGCCGTTCATGACGGCCATGACCGAGAGCCACGAGTAGCCGACCGCCTTCTTGCGGTTCGGGATCGCGACCCTTCGGATGACTGCCTGCCGCGCCCAGTTCGTCACCGTGACGCACGAGACCCGCAGCTTGGCCGCCACTTCCCGGCGCGTGAGGATCTTGTCCTCCTGCGCCAGCTCGGGCGGCTTCTGCCCGCGAAGAATCGCCAGCGCGACCTTCGCATCGTC
>JAZRXT010000146.1:0-2524 GCA_045600365.1 Kiritimatiellia bacterium
GAGTCGGTCACCACGAACACGGTGTCGGTGCGGTTGTCGTCGGCGCGTCGGCGGAGGGTGGCGACGGGACGTCCCGGCGGCGACGGCGGCAGGGCGGCGGAGCCAGCGGGAACGTTGGTGATGGCGACGAGGTAGGCGTGCGCCGCCCGTTCCGGCCGGGCGCCGGAGACGGCGAAGCCGATCAAGGTCGCCAAGCAGACAAGCATGCACTTTTTCATGGCGAGGATTATACAACAAACGCGAGGGCGAGGCAATGGGAAATGCATTTCTGATTTACCCCGGGCGGGGGTTGTGGTAAAATTACCACTCTGCCCGATTGATTCGGTCTTTTCTCCCTGACGCAGCAGGAGGCGGACGGTCGGGAATTGGCGATCGGTGAACAACAAGGAGCGAAGAGTGGATAATTATCTGGAAATGGTGGAAAAGGCGCTGGATTCGGTGCTGCCCGCGCCGGATCGGCGTCCGGCCGCGCTGAGCGCCGCGATGCGCTGGGCCGTTGAAGGCGGTGGCAAGAGGATTCGTCCGCAGCTTTGCCTTGGCGCCGCGGTGGCGGCGGGCGGGCGCGCCGAAGACGCGCTGATGGCCGCCTGCGCGATCGAGCTGCTCCATTCGTATACGCTGGTGCATGACGACCTGCCGGAGATGGACAACGACATGGAACGCCGGGGCAAGCCGAGCGTCTGGGCGAAGTTCGGCGAGGCGAACGCGATTCTCGCCGGCGACGCCTTGCAGGCGCTGGCCTTCCAGGTGGCGGCGCGCTCGCCGCGGAACGCGGTGCAGGTGGTCGGCGAACTCGCGCGGCGCGGTGTTGGCGTGGTGGAAGGGCAGGTGGAGGACCTCGTGCTCGAACGCGGCGGTGCGGCGGCGGAGGATGCGGTGGATTTTGTCTACGAGCACAAGACTGCGGGTCTCTTCGTGGCCGCGGCCTGCATGGGCGCCTGGGCGGGCGGGGGGACGTCCGAACAGGTCGAACGCCTGCGCCGGTTCGCGCTCAACCTCGGGCTGGCATTTCAGTATGAGGACGACCTGCTTGACGGCGACTCGCCGTATTCACGCGAAGAGACCGTGAAACGGGTGCATGCTTCCACCGCGGCGGCGATCGCGGCCCTGGAAGGGCTCCCGGGCGATGCGGCTTTTCTCGCCGGACTGGCCAGTCGGCTGGTCGGGCGGTCGGTCTAGTCCCCGTTCCGTCCCGAGGGGTGGTGAAAAAAACGCCCTAGACCATTTCCCTTCAGCTCCTGATTATGCTATAATATCCATTCTTTTTTGAAGGAGCTAAGCGAAACATGTCTGATAAACGCCGCATTGTCGTCACCTCAGCGCTCCCCTATGCCAATGGGGACATCCACTTGGGCCATCTGGTGGAGTACATCCAGACCGACTTCTGGGTTCGATTCCAGAAGATGCGCGGCCACCAGTGTCTTTACATCTGCGCGGACGACACCCACGGCACGCCGATCATGATCCGTGCGCGCAACGAGAAGATCACCCCGGAGGAGCTGATTGCCCGCAGCCATGCCACCCACCTGAAGGACTTCACCGACTTCGAAATCGCCTTCGACAACTACTATTCCACCAATTCGCCCGAGAACAAGGAGCTTTCCGAGCGCATTTACGCCGCGATGGAGAAGAGCGGCGCGATCACCACCCGCAAGGCCCCCCAGCTCTACTGCGAACACTGCCAGATGTTCCTGCCCGACCGTTTCGTGAAGGGCGTCTGCCCCAAGTGCGGCGCCGAGGGCCAGTATGGCGACAGCTGCGACAAGTGCGGCGCCACCTACGCCGCCGAGGAGCTGGGCAGCCCGGTGTGCACCACCTGCGGCGCCACCCCGGTGGTCAAGGAGAGCGAGCACCTCTACTTCGAGCTCGAGCCTTCGCGCGACTTCCTGAAGACCTGGCTGCCCCAGCATACCACCAGCGACGTCTCCAACAAACTGCTCGAATGGTTCAACGAACCGTTGCGCGGCTGGTGCATTTCCCGCGACGCGCCGTATTTCGGCTTTGAAATCCCCGGCCATCCCGGCAAGTTCTTCTACGTGTGGCTGGACGCGCCCATCGGCTACATCGCCTCGCTCCGGAACTGGTGCGAGCGGAACGGACAGGACCTCAACCAGTGGTGGCCCAGCGGGAAGAATGTAGAGTGTAAAATTGAAAATGGAAAATGTGGGAGCGGAGTTGGGGGGCCGGAGCTGTACCATTTCATCGGCAAGGACATCATCCGCTTCCACTGCCTGTTCTGGCCGGCGGAACTGGAGACCGCGGGCTTCATGACGCCGACCAAGGTGTTCGTGCACGGCTTCCTCACCGTCAACGGCGAGAAGATGTCGAAGTCCAAGGGCACCTTCGTCAACGCCCGCACCTACCTCGACAACCTGCCGCCCTCCGCGCTGCGCTACTACTACGCGTGCAAGCTCGGCGGCACCACCGACGACATGGACCTCAACCTTCAGGACTTCGTCCAGCGCGTCAATTCCGATCTCGTCGGCAAGATCACGAACATCGCCTCGCGCGGCGGACAGATGCT
>JAZRXT010000147.1:0-3525 GCA_045600365.1 Kiritimatiellia bacterium
TGGACTTCAGCGAGGACGAGCTGCCGCCGCAATATTTCGTCGAGATTGCGCATCGGGTGCGGAAGCTGTCCGCCGCTATCGTCGACCGCCTGGCCACTGCGCGCGAAGGGCGTCTCCTGCGCGAAGGTGCGCTGGTGGTGATAGCCGGTGAACCCAATGCCGGCAAGAGCTCGTTGATGAATGCCCTGCTTGGCGAGAGGCGTGCCATTGTATCCAACGTTGCCGGTACCACCCGCGACAGCATCGAGGAGGGCGTCGAGATCGGCGGGTGGCCGGTGCGGCTGGTCGACACCGCCGGGCTTCGCATCACGGATGATTCCATCGAGGCCGAGGGCGTGGAACGGGCGGAGGGCCTGATGGCGCAGGCCGATCTCGTTGTGCGCCTGATACCGCCGTCGGCACCACTGCCGACTCCTGGATCCAGGGAGATTGTGGTGCGTTCGAAATGTGACCTTGACCAGCCGGACGCTTCCATGGCGTCGTTCCTCCGCGTATCCTCCCACACTCAGGAGGGTCTGGACGAGCTGCGTCAGACGATTGCCTCGCGCCTTTCCGCCGCGGCGGCGCGTCCGGACGACGCCTGCCCGGCCGACATAACCACTCGCCAGCGCGACTTCCTCGAGCGCGCCGCTGCCGCGCTTGCGTCGGTGGACGGAGTCGATGATCCTGTACTTGTGGCCAACGCCCTGCGCAATTGCTCGTACGAGTTGGGCATGATGCTGGGCCGCACCTACTCTGAGGACCTCCTTGACAGCATCTTCTCCCGCTTTTGCGTGGGCAAGTGATTTTTGAATTTTGACTTTGCAAAGTGGGCGATTTTATGGTAGAATATTCGCGCTATGAAACTTAAGAAGACAAATACTGAGGCAGAGTCGACTGGCGCCGCCGTCATCCCCGATCGTTTCAAGTTGGAAAACGTCGCGGGTGTCGGCAATTCCGCCAGTGGCGCTGGCGCCACGGCGGCATTCGTCTGTTCGCTTCTCGCGGCGGTTCTGCTGGGTGTTACCGCCTGGCTCATGTACCAGAACTGGGAACTCATCCAGGGCGTCTGAAGCCCGGGAGGTGGACTATGGTGGACGTTATGAAATCGCCGCGTGCCCGCGCGGCGATTCGTTTGGCGTTGGATGAGGATCTGGGATCCGTCGATCGCGTCACGTTCAGGCGGCGTCTTGATGCTACGAGCGAGGCGCTGGTGGATCCTGCCGCTAGGGCCACGGGCGAGATATATTCACGCGTTCCCTGCATTGTCGCCGGTGCCACCGTTGCTGCGGCCGTGTTGAAAGAGGTCGATCGTTCCATCAAGGTCAAGGTGCTGCGTCCGGATGGCTCATCGGTTTCCCCGCAGGAGCCAATCCTCCAGTTCAGCGGCAAGGCGCGTTCCATCCTCGCGGCCGAGCGCACGGCCCTCAATTTCATGCAGCGCATGTGTGCCACCGCCACGCTGACGCATCGTTTCGTCGAGGCGGTGGCGAAATACGGCACCATGATTCTCGACACGCGCAAGACCACGCCTGGCCTGCGGGCTTTTGAGAAGTACGCGGTGCTTTGCGGCGGCGGCACCAACCATCGCATGGGGATGTACGACCGCATTCTGATGAAGGATAATCATCGCCGTCTCTGGAAGGGCGGCAACCCCGACGAGCTTGACCAGGCAGTGCTGGCCGCGCGCAAGGCGTTCCCCCGGCTCGAAGTCGAGATTGAGGTGGAAAGTGTGCGCGAATGCGTGTCGGCGTTGAAGGCGAAGCCGGAATGGATCATGCTCGACAACATGGACTGCGCCGAGATGAAGAAGTGCGTCCGGCTCTGCCGCGGGATTTCCAAGACCGAGGCGTCCGGCGGCATCACCCTCGACCGTGCGAAGGCCGTGGCCGCCACTGGCGTGACTGCGATCTCGCTTGGATGCCTCACCCATAGCCAGGGATCGATCGATCTCACCCTGGAATGGCGCACAGTATGAGGATCGGCCTTTTCGGCGGCAGTTTCAACCCCATCCATTCGGGGCATCTGGGAATCGCGCGCAAGGCGCTTGATGACCACGCTCTGGATCGTCTGCTCTTCATACCCGCGCACATATCGCCTTTCAAGACCGGTAGTTCGGGGGTCAACGTCCCCGGCGGATTCCCCGATGAAGTTAGGCGCGGGTTCGTCGAGCTGGTGTGCGCGCTCGATTCAAGGTTCGAACTTTGGGACGTTGAACTGGTTCGTGGCGGTGTTTCGTATGCGATCGACACCGTGCGCGCCGCCAGGCAGCGTTTCCCCGATGCCGAACTCTTCTTCGTAATCGGCGAGGACTCCGTGCCAGGTCTCTCCCGCTGGAGGGAGTGGGACGAGCTCAGGCGGCTGTGCCGTTTTGTCGCCTACCCGCGCACACGCGAATCCTCGACTGAAATCCGCCGTCGTCTGCTGGCCGGCGAAAGCGTGGCCGATATGGTGCCGCCATGCATTCTGGCGCCTCTGCTTGCCGCCACGGGGAATATGCCATGAGAATCCTCTTCGAAGACGAGTCCTTGGTGGTGGTGGACAAGCCGGCCGGGCAGTACATGCATCCATCGCCGGGACACGAGACCGGCACGCTGAGCGGGGAATTCGTCAGGTGTTTTCCCGCCTCCGCGGCGGTCGGCAGCGTCGAGCGCCCGGGCATAGTGCATCGGCTCGATGCCGACACTAGTGGGGTGGTGGTGCTGGCGAAGGCCCAGGGGGCGTATCTTGAGCTGCGTCGCCAGTTCGAATCGCATCGCGAGGTGAAGAAACTGTATCTGGCCGTGTGTCACGGGCGGCTGCCGAGCGGGCAGGGCAGGATCGACGAGCCGGTTGGACGCGAACACCTCAGTGCGCTCACGCGCTGGACTGTGCTGGCCAGGCGCGGCGGCGTCTCGCTGGTGGAGTTCGCCATCGAGACCGGGCGCATGCATCAGATCAGAATCCACGCCTCGCGCCTTGGGTGCCCGATCGCAGGTGACCCGCTTTACGGCGACAGGACGCTTGATGGACGCATGCGTCCGATTCCGCGTCGCACGCTGTTGCACTCGGTCTCGCTTTCCTTCATCCACCCAGTGAGCGGGAAGAGAGTGGAGTTCTCCGCTCCTCCTCCCGCCGACATAGTGCATTCGGTGTCATGATGAGAGGTTTTACCGTCATATTGGCCAATGGTGCCTTCCCCCGCGTCGGTGGTGCCCCATGGCGTCTGCTGGAAGAGGCGGCGCGCGTGGTGGCGTGCGACGGCGCGGCAGATGAATTCCGCAGACGTTTCTCCCGCAATGCCGACTTCGTGGTTGGTGATCTGGACAGCTTGCGGGGACGTCCCACCGGGTCGGTGGTTCACGTGGCGGACCAGGATACCAACGATCTCACCAAGGCGATAGACTTCTGCCGCAGCAGGGGTTGGCAGCGATTGGTGATTGTGGGAGCAATGGGTCTGCGCGAGGACCACATGCTGGGGAACGTCTTCCGTGCGATGGAGGCGGGTGTGGAGATCGTCACGGACTATGGCCGTTTCATTCCTCTTGCCGAGAAAGACGGTGGTTA
>JAZRXT010000148.1:0-2479 GCA_045600365.1 Kiritimatiellia bacterium
GATCCAGCATATCGGTCGTCCGCGCTCCGGGCGTGTACCAGGTCTGGGTGAGCAGATAGTGAACCAGCACCCCCAGCGAATAGAAATCCGACGCGAAGGTCTCGGTGCCGCCGGCGCGCACCTCGGGCGCGATGTAGAACGTCTTGCCCATCATCGCCCTGCCGTCGGTCGTGAAGGTAAGAGTCGAAAGATCGATCTCGCGCCGAAGATCGCGGTTCAGCACCTTGACGACGCCAAAGTCCGACAGCGTCACCCGCCCGTCCGGCCCCACCAGGGCGTTCTCGAGCGAAATATCCCGGTGCACGATGCCGTGCGAGTGGACATATTCCAGCGCCTCGACCATATCCGCGTACCAGCGAGCCACGTTCTCCTCGGTGGAGATGCCGCGCTCGATCGCATCGCGCAGCGTGCAGGGCCGACCTGACGCGTCGAGAACGACGTCCATCACGTAATACGGGGTACCATCATCGGTGAAGCCAAAGTCGTGCACGCGCACCAGCCGCGGATGCTGCAGACGCGCGAGCAGGCGGCCTTCCACCAGAAAACGCTTCCGCAGCGAATCGGCGTTATCCTGCTTACAGACAAAGGCCTTCAGCGCAAAGATCGCGCCCGTGCGTTCAAGCTCGACCTCGTAGACCTCGGCCATTCCACCCCTGCCGAGGAACTTTGTCACCCGGTATGCGCCAATCACGCGGCCGATCTGGAAGACGCAGTCCATGACGAGGGTCACCTCCGTCGATACACCGCCAGCCGCGTCTGGCCGTACACGCGGTCGCGCAGCAGCTCCCACTGCGCCAAAACATCGGGCTCCTGCTGCAACTTCATCTCGGCCACGAAGATGCCGTCCTCGGCAACCGCCCCCTCGTGTGCCAGGGCCTGCAGCATCCCCGCGTAGCCCATCTGCGCCCCGAGCTCGTACGGCGGATCGGCATAGACCAGATTGAACGGACCATCGATGGCGGCCGTCTCGACCCAGCGCCGGGCGTCGGCACACACCACCTTGGCACGTGCGCCCGCCCCCAGCGCCGCCACATTCTCGCCGAGAATGCGGGCATGGGCGGGTGAAAGCTCCACGAAGACGGCCCGGGCCGCCCCGCGGGAGAGTGCCTCCAGGCCAACGGTTCCCGAACCGGCGAAGAGATCGAGCACGGCGGCACCCGGCAGAGCCGGGCCAAGCATCGAGAACAGGGCCTCGCGCACCCGATCCTGGGTGGGGCGTACCGCGTCACCGGCTGGAGCCTTCAATACGCGGCCGCGCCACTCTCCGCCGGCGATCCTCATGCGCACAAGCCGAAGATGTTGCCGCAGCTCTTCAGATTCAGGGCCTCCACGAAGGCGGAGATCTTGGTCGTCGTCGAGCAGGGATCGATCGAGGCGTCCATGCAGTCGCCCTCGAGCGTGAGCAGCGGAATCCCAATCTCTTCCAGTGAAGAGCGCAGATGCTTGGAAAACGAACGATCCGCCAGCGAGCAGCGCCCGAAACCGTGGGTATAGAGGATACAACCGGTGAACTTGGCGGCTGGCACCGAACGCTTCACGTATTCGATGCGCAGGGCGGGGTCAAGGAACCCGGTGGAAAGCAGCTTTGCCGCCAGCGACCGCAGCGGGTCGGCGGGATTGAGCGGCTGCCAGCCAACGAAGTTCGTCTCCTCGAACACAATCGGGGCATTGCAGGTCTCCTCGATGTAGTCCAGGTGGCGGGTGTCGTAGAAAGGCGGCAGATGCAACCACAGCAGACGGTGGGTGGAGTCGATCGTGTAGCGCTTCGCCGCCCACTCCTTCTTCATCAGCAGCTCTTCGTGGAACTGCTTCTGGATGTCGACCAGCTCCTGCGTTCCCCACAGCTGCGAGAACACAATGGCGTTGTAGACCGCCTCACTACCGCGAATCAGCGGCGGCGAGGTCCAGCGCAGCTCGTTGCATTTGCGCGCATACTCGGCGGCCTGGTTGGACAGGTCGCACGCCCTCTCCAGCAGCGCCGGATCCAACCGACGCCCGAATGCCTTCTCCATCTGGTAGATCGCCTCGGAAAGACCATCCGCAATCACCTCCACCGCATTGGGGGTGCGCTCGTTGATGGGCGTATGAAGCGAGAACAGGCGATCGGGGATGCCGTAGTCCTGGACCAGATCCTCGAACACTCGCTCGGCCTGCTGGCAGGGCTGGCTCGTGGAAACCACGAAGTCGGGCCGCTCAAGCTGCGTGCCCTCGAGAACGCGCAGAAACGAGCATGTCTGCTGGTCGAATCCCTTCTGCGCCGCGCAGCCAAGCGCCTCCTTGACTCGACGCGCCCGGCGGCCGAACAGAGCCGCATAGGTTTCGAGCGTGCGGATGCGGCAGCCGAATGCGTTGAGGATCTCGGTGGGGAAGAACAGATTACGCCACACGAGCGGCTTCGAACGGTCGCGCGAGAAGAAATCCCGCTGCGTGCTCTTGATGCGCATGGCGCTGGACTTCTGGCGCGTCGGTTCGTACTCGA
>JAZRXT010000149.1:0-46086 GCA_045600365.1 Kiritimatiellia bacterium
GGTAACGCTTCTTCAGCTCACCAATCCAAGCCTGATATTCCTTGCCATCAAGTGCCATCACTTCGCTCATCTCCTCGGCTCCCCATTCGTGCTTCAAAATACCAGCTGCCGTTCTTTGCCGACGCCCAGTTGGACAATGGCATAGTCTTCCAAAAATCCATGCGGATTTCGGCGAATCAAATCCACGCCTTTTACCAGCCATCCGTATCGGAAAACGAACGTCTGATGTCCCGAAAATCTATAGTTGCCCATTCACCTCTCCATTGACCTGATATCATATCCCTTTCAAGGTGCTATAATTATACCAAAAACACATACGAAAGTCGAGGATGTCTATACTTTGGAGACTCCCCAAATTTTTTCCGCTGGCGAGTCGTTGCGGAGCTCTGCGCGGTTTTGAGTCGAATTCGAAATAAAAAAAGCCGAGGCCGCGACCTCGACTTCCTCTTCACGTTTTCCTATTGGTGGAGGTAAGGAGAGTCGAACTCCTGACCTTCTCAATGCCATTGAGACGCTCTACCAACTGAGCTATACCCCCGCTGAAAACATTGTATATTATACTAAATCCCGAATGGGATTGCAAGAGCTTTTTTCAGAAATTTTGCGCACCATCTCCTATCGGGATTCCAGTTCCCTCTGGGCAAAGGCAACACGCTTGCGCTGGTGGTAGTCGTAGATCTTGCGATCGTCGTCCGTCCACACCGTCGCCTCGCAATACGAACCTACGAATGGTATCGCCAGATCTATCCAGCACTGAACCACGCGCTTCTCGTCCTCCGACACCGTAACCCCATGGTGAATCGGCTCGAAGTACGCCATCATTATCGACTTCGCCGACCCCTGCGCATACGGCGGCAGCATCGCGCTGCGGCCCATGCACGAATACCAGTTGCAGAAGACCGTCTGCTTCCCCTCCTGCGTGAGCGCCGCGTACGCATACGAGAACGCGCGGTGCGCCTGCGGACGGAAATTCTTCCGATGCGCTCCTGTCAGATTGGGACGCTTCGCATTCTCTCCGCGTCCATCATGGCACTTGACGCAGTTGCGGTCGAGAATCGGCTGCACAAGACGCGGGAAGCTGAAGCCGGCCACCGGTGCCTCCGCCCGCACATCCACCGGACCGTTCACCCCCAGGTAGTTCGCCACCGACGCATACAGACCCTCTTTCTTCAACCGCGCCAGCAGCGGATGAGCCGGCAGCCCGCGGGCCGGACGCAGCTCCTGTATCTTCATTGCACTCTGCCCCGTGCGCGGCGGATATGCCTGCGCCTTGTCCTCATGGCACCCCACGCAGCTCGCCGCCTCGCCTGGCTGCAGATGCGTCCAGCTGCGCATCGTCTGCACGCAGCGCCCCCGCTCGTCCAGCAGCTGGAAGTAAACGGGGTTGTTCGCCGGGCATCGGAACGTGCAGCTGCCGTCCGCCGCAACATCCACCTCGCCCAGCACATGCTTCACATCCCACGCGCCACCCGCCGTCACCGCCTCACCCGAATGGTCGCCTGCATATGCGAGGAACGGACGGTAGGGTCCATCCGCCGGCGCCGGCATCGCGCACGAATACGTATAGGTCGGGCGGTTCTCTATCGCCACCACTCTCAGCGTCTTCACCGTTCCGCGTGGTATGCCGGCAAGGCCCGGTCCCGCATAGACGTCCTGGATATGGAAAGTACCGAACGGATCTTGCCGGTTACGCTCTGGTAGCGCTCGCACGAACGCCTTCGCCCGCGGACGGGCCGGTACCGCCTGCGAGCATCCAATCGAGGCGTCCCACGCGAGCAGCTCGCGTTCACCCTTTTCATTCTGCCAGTAGATGCCGAAGCCCGGACGGCTCGAGTTCTTGATGGTGAGCGTACCCTCGGGAAGAAAACCACATATCCACTCGTGCGCCGAGAGCGGATACGGATTCTGCCACTGCGCGCCCGTCTGCGTTATGAAGTCGATCGAATCGGGATGCCACTCCTCGACCATTCGACTGTCGGCTGCATAGTCGCTCGGTACCGTGAGACCGCGCTCAAGGATGTCGCTGCCGGCGATGAAGACGATTCCAGCGTCATCCTCCGTCCCCTTCCGCCGATCCAGCCGCACGAGCTTGCCCTGCTGATGGACGTGGTGGCCGGAAAGAATGCCCATCACCTCGTCCGAACCAGGAATCGGGCGGAAGTGCATGAGCGAGGCGGGGAAGGCTGAGGCATTGCCGTAGTAGGCCTGCTGCTGCGTGCCATCCGGGTTCATCACGAAAAGCGGTTGCTGTAGGCGCGCGCTGCGGTCATTGTACTCATAGCGCGTGTAGAGGATGCGCCCATCGGCGAGCTCGCGCGGGTGGGAGGTGCAGCCACCATCGATCGCGAGACGGCGGATATGGGTGCCGTCGGCGTGGCAGACGTAGAGATTGACATCCTGCGTCTGGTGGCAGGGAATCGTCTGCTCGCAGCGCGAACTCTGGAAGACGATCTCGCCGCCCGAAGTCCAGCACGGTTCGATGTCCGCACACGGCGCGGGGTCGGAGAACGTCAGCTGCTTCAGTTCGCGCGTCTCCAGATCGAAGGTGTAGAGGTGGTAGTCGTCGCCCTCCAACTTCGTGTAGAAGTCATAGGGGAAGGCCCGTTCGCGCGTGGGTCCGCCCTTCACGCGCTTCTTGATGTAGGCGTTCTCGTTGAAGGAGTTGCGCATCGAGAAGACTACGAGCCGACCGTCGAACGAGATATCCGGATCGCGAATGCAGCCCTCGGGACGCGACACCAGCACCTCGTTCGTCACCGTACCATCCGAACGCACCGTCAGAAGGCAGAGCTGCCCACCCTTTCTGAAGTTCGCCGGCCGCCCCGTCACCTGCTCGTCCGTGACAAGCGCCGTACCATGCAGCTCGGCGACGCCACCCATAGTGTAGTGCTTCACATAGACGATGCGGGGACATTCTTTCGCCACACGGCGCAGACGCTCCGCGCGCCGCGCGCGGCACGATGCGAGATAGGCCGCCATGTCCGACGGACGATTCGTCACCGCTCCTTCAACGCCGAAGTCCTGCATCAACCAGTCCTTCACGAGGCGATAGTCGGGAAAGGCGCAAGCCGGTGCGTTGGCACGATGGAAATCGTCCGGCTCGGCATCGAAGAGCTCGATCGCGGCCGGCGCACAGTCGTCGCCCGTACCCGCATCGCCATTGCAGGGGATGCCCCAGCGCGTCTTGGTGCGCGGGAAGACCCAGCGGAAGTACTGCCCGAAACGCACCAGTGCCTCCGTGCCGCCCATTGTCGCCTCTACAAGCCAATAGCGAGAGGTGGCCGCGGACCAACGCAGAAACGAGCTTTCGCCGGCGAATGCTGGCGGCAACCGGTCGTCGTGCGCGAGCTCGCGCCGGGCGCCAGAGCCGTCGGCATTCTCCACGGCGTATACGCATGCCGCGCCCGGCGTGCGGCAATAGCGGCGCGAGGCGTCCGCGCGGAAGCGGAGCCCCGTCGCCCGTACCGGCACTCCCGCATCCAGCACCCATGCGGCGCACACACCCTTCCGAGCCGTCGTCTTCTTCACCGTTGCCGGAATTCCCTGTGTACTGACACGGCCATCCCCACGCCGCAATTCCTCCCAGGCCAGCTCGGCGAGGAAGAACTCGCAGATGTTGACCTCATTGTAATCGTAATGCGAAATCGCCTTCTCCACTTCTTCGGCATATTTCCCGGCAAAGGCGCAGACCGCCGCCGCCGACAGCGGCAGCGTCATATAGTTGCGTTCGTACTGCTTGCGGCGGCCAAGCACCTCAACGTTCCCGCTGTTCGCGACCTGCTCGGCAATCTTCTGCGTCGACTGATCGCACCACCGGTAGCCTGTGCGCCAATTGGCGTACCTGAACGGACGCTCCATGCGGTTGTCGAACTTCGCGGCCTCGGCCATGAACCTGTGCGCACGCTCGGCATTGTATTCTAGTCCCCTGCGCCAGCGCACCGCAAGAGCGCGGTCCGGCTCCATCCGGATCAGCTCGGCAAGACAACCCTGGGCGCAGACGTATATCCACATGCCACTGCCCTCAACCGCGAAATGCGCCACGTCATGCCGCCAGCCCGCTTCGCAGATGTCAGAACCCGTCCACTCCCGGCCTTCCAACCTCTCGTCGCGGTAGCGTAGGTAGAGCTCACGCCAGTGCGCATCGCCGGTAATCTCGAACATCGCGGCGAAGAGATACATTCCATGGGTGGCAACACGGAACACCAGAGAGCCGTGCCGACCGAAACCGCCGCGATTCTCGCCCTTGAAGCGCCCGTCGCACGGCAGACGCCATCCGTTCGCCTCCAGCGCCGCCGCCACCTCCTTCATCTTGTTGACCGCGGCCGCGCGCTCGGCGGACGTGGGCAGATCGCTCTTCACCCAGGCGTGCAGACCGTAGAACCAGGGCAGCGTCTGGTCGTCGCTACCGAGCGGGTAGTGGCATTTGCCATCCGTGCCGAATCCGCGCACTATCATTCCCGGCACATCCGACACGCTCGCCGCCCGGATGAGACCAGCCGCCATCTTCGCGCATTCGGCCTTGGCCGCCGCGTATTCCGCAGTACCCCGAAGCCGGTTCGCCCTGGCGATGCAGGCGCGCAGATAGGGACCAGTGAACATCGGGCCATTCTCGATCGGACTCCACCAGCCCATGGCGTTCGGACGGCACTCGGCGCAGTCCTGCGGCGTCGGGATCTCGCCCACGTAATCGCACAGCAGCCCCTCTGGCCGCAGAAACTCGCCAATCAGGCGACGATGCGCCGCGGCGACCTTTTCCGGGGCGGCAGGAACGGCAGACTGAACGGCGGCGCCAACGGCCAGGGCAAGGGCGAAAAAAGTCGTCAGCATCAGGTTCTCCTCCGTAGTCGCGACAAATCCGATCGAGGCGGCGTCAACTGTCTCAGTTCCCCAGGCACTCTATTCGCGCGATGTAATCGTCCTGCTCCTTGCGCGGAATGTCGTTCCAGCGAATGTTCCAGCCGGCAACCCGCACCTGGAGATTTTCGTACTTCTCCGGATGACGCTGGGCGTCGCGCAGCGTTTCGGACGAAACCACGTTGATGTTCATCGCCACGCCGCCACCGGCGAAGAAACGCTCGACGATGGTGCGGAAGACGCGCAGTTTCTTGTCGGGATCGCCGCCATCCCAGACGTCCGCCTCGCCGCCCACGAGCGAAGGATGGAACATGATGTCGTAGATGGAGCCGCAGGGGAAGTTCTCAGGGGCGATCACGCCGTAACTCCTAATGGAGCCGCCAACGCCCTCGGTCTCGGCGCCGATGGACGGGGCCATGTTCTTTGAAAGCGGATCGCCCGCCATGCGTCCGTCTGGGGTGGCGGAAGTACGCGCCCCGACATTTATGCTGGCGCGGGAGTTGAGGCCATAGCAGTCAAAGACTCCGCCGCGGGAATTGGGCTTGCCTACGAAACGACGCGTGAAGCTCTCGACGACCTCCTTCGCGAGCGCGTCCGCCACGGGATTGCCGCACCCCCACTTCAGCTTCGAACGGCGCATCCTGAGCCGCAGCTCCTCGTGTCCCTTCCAGTTCACCGCGAGAATCTCCCCCAGTTCGGCCAGGCTGAGCGTTCCCGGTCTTCCGCCCTCGCCGTACACGAACTCCTTCACGGCGAGGAGAGAGTCGACGGCGGTGGCGAAACCGACCTCGGCGATGGTCGAATAGTTGTAGTCGTAGCCGAGCGAGAATGCCTCCACGCCGCGGGTGAGCGCGCTCGGCACCGCCAGCCCCAGCATCAGGGCGGGGTTGATCTCGGCGAGATGCGCTTCGCTCTTCTTCACCAGCTCCACACCCTTGTCGGTGTTGGCGTGAAGGCGCCTGAAGTATTCCTGCTTGAAGTCCTCGAACGTCGCCGCCGAGAAGCCGCCGTTCTTCGCGTCGCGCAGAATGGAGACGACCGGCTGGACCAGAGTGATGCGGGAGGCGCTCGTCGAATTACCCCGGGCACGGGGAAGATATTCGAAGCACCCCCAGATCAAGAGATCCTTCGCATCCTCCTCCGGCAGACCCACCGACTTCATGGACTTCATCATGTTGGGCTCGCTCATCAGCACGAGCGGCGCATGGCGGCGGAGCATGGAAAGCGCCTTCCACCAGATCTCGTCGGGCGTGTCGGGTCCGAACTTGAGCTGGAACTTCGGCGTCGGCAGCGCCTCGCGCTCCACGACGTCGAGCAGGATCATCGAAAGCGGATTGTAGGCGGAGCGTCCGTCGAGGTTGACGCCACCGAGATAGATCGGATGTCCCCAGTAGTTGTCGATCGAGCCGAACTGCCAGATGAAATGGCGGAAATCCTCGCGGAACTCGGCCTCGGTGGTTCTGCCCGCGGCAAGATCGCACTGATAGTATGGCCACCAGAGACGGTCGATGTTGCCCATCGTGCGAACCTGGAAATAGTTGAGCGGTTCGGAAAGGATGAAGTACACCATCGTGAAGTTCATCAGATCGAAAGCGGTTTCCGGCGGGCCCTCCCTCAGGCGCTTCAGCGAAGCGAGCGCCCTTTCGAGGCGTGCGGTGTTTCCGCCCCGCGTCCTCGTTCTGGCACCTTCGGCCTCGCACTCGGCAATCAGACGGGAGAGGAAGCGCATCATCGCCGCCGCCGCCCTCACCTCCGCTCGGTAGAACGCCGCCTTCGCCGGATCGCAGGGGGCGCCGCCCTTCAGCTTCGCGGCCGCGATCGCGTCGACTCGAGCCTTCATCCCTGGGAAGCCGATCTCGAAAATGTCGTCCCAGTCCGGCGCAGAATGGTCGAAATCCTTGCCAACGCTGCCGCAGCCCTCGCTGCGGAAACGCTTCAGCTCCTCGCGCAGCGACGGCTGGCCGTCCTTTGCGGGATAGTATTTGTCATCCACCTCGTCGGCATGCGCCCAGAGAATCGCGCTCATGGGACGGCGATGGCGATCCCAGGCGCTGACCGCCGGGAAGAAGTCGAACTCGGAATATCCGATCGCCACGTTGTCGACGAGGAAATCGAAGCAGCGCGCGGCGACGTCGAACCAATTCTCGCGACCGTCTTTCCAGCCACACTCCCGCCATATCCTCACGACGCCCTCGCGCAGACGGTCGTTGTCCACGCCAGTCGCCGGATTGGCGAGGTTGGTGCGCCACTTCCATTTCAGGTACAGCGCCTCTGTGTCGATCGCCGCCGGACGCTTCTCCGCGCGCGTCGTGTACTGGTGGCCGCCATCGTTGACCGGAACTCCGGTCTCGGGGATCTCCACGCCGGTGGTCAGCGTGGCGGCCAGTATGATCGTTACCGCGTTCATAGCGCCTTGATGAAGATGTTCTTCCACTCAAGCGGATCACCATGGCACTGCAGCTCGATCTGCTCCGAGGCGAAGATCGGCTTGCCGGGCTCGAAGACGTTCTCGAGCGGGATGTCGTCCACCACCTTCACGCCGTTGAGCCACACCGTCACCTTGTCACCAACCATCTTGATGTGGAAGCGATTCCAGTCGCCCACCTCGCGATCGGCAATCGCAGCTGCATCGCTGACGCTCTTCTTGTTGTTGAAGAGGCCGCCCGAACCGATGTCCCACTCGTTGTGCGCATCCCAGATCTGCACCTGCGGCGTGCCACGCAGATAGAGGCCGGAGTCGCCGGTGACGGACATGATGCGCCAGTCGGCCCACAGCTCGAAGTCGCCAAAGTCCTTGAACGTCGCGAGCGAGTATCCACCCTGGAATCCATCGAAGTAGAGGGCACCATTGCGAACGGACCAGTGCGCATCGCGCAGCAGATCAGCCCTCTTCTGCATCTCGGCGCGCTTCTCGGGCGTGGCGGCGCGGCGAATGTGGGGACGATCGAACTTCTCCTCCGTGGTCACGCCCTTCCACATCGTCTTGAGCTGGGCGGCGTCGCCATTGAAGAACGCCTCGAATCCTGCCGGCGTGGCGGGACGCTCGTACGTCTCCAGATCGCCCATCTTCGCATCGTCGGGCAGCTCCTTGATGCGCACGTTGCGGAACTTGACCCTCGAACCATGGCCGAGGAAGCCGATGCGACCCTTCGCGTTGTGGAGACCGGGGTGCGGCCTGCCATCGGGTGTGTCGCCATCGCCTTTGAACTTGGAGAGGTCTGCCTTGGTGATGAGGTAGCCATTCAGATAGACCTCGATCTCATCGCCGGCGACGCGGATCTCCTCGAAGTTCCACAATTTGCTCGCCACCGAGCGGGCATAACTGCCGCCAGCGGCGAAGTTGGCCTTCTTCCAGCCGATCTGCTTGTCGACATTGTCGCGCTTGGCGGGCACGATTCCGTAGACAGAACCAGTGTACTGGTAGGGTTTGAGCTTGTCGCTCTTGGCGGCGAGGTCGTAGTAGGCGCTGCCGCCGTCGTCAAGCAGCTGCACCTCGCACATCCCGTAGTAGGCGGCGTCCTTGCCTGGCACCATGCGAATGCCCACGCCGTTGTTGCCGTTTTCGGGCATGAGATACTCGAAGCGGAGAATGAAGTTGCGGTACTCCTTCTTCGTGTAGAGGTCGGCGCGCTTGCCGTCCTTCAGCTTCTTGTCGGGGCAGCACATCAGCACGCCACGGTGCGCGGTGTCGGGGTCAATGCCGTTGGAGTAGATCTCGGTGGCGCCTTCCCACTTGTCGAATCCCCAGTATCCGAGCTGGTTGACGAATCCCTCGTCGATGGTGGCGGGATAGGATGACGCCCCGCATTTGTTGCCGCAGCAGACGCTGCAGCAGCCGGCGAAGGCGAGCGCGCCGAGACCGGCAATCATGAGTCTTTTCATTTGTACTGCCTTTCTTAGGTTTAGAAACTGAACAGTTGACGGGGAGATGGCGACGGCGCTCTCCCCACGGAACAATATTCTATCAGATTAACCGCCCCAGCGCAAACAAAAAAGAGTGGCTGGCTCTCTTGACAATCAACGGAACCTTCTTGACGGTTACAACCTTGTGTCGTCTGGATACGTACAACATGGGAGTTTTTCCACACGATGGGCGTTGATGTCTCTTATGGCTCTGCGGATTTGCCGTTCCATGGTCTTGTCAACAATGAGGAAGATCGGATCGACATCCATCCTCACAATCCGGCAGAAAGAAGACTTCGCCGCCGTGACATTCGATGGCAGTCCACAGAGATCTTTCCGCTCGGAAACAGGATATACAGTTTCCATCGTTGGGAAGAACTCGCCATTCCGTTGCAGATACAAATCCCACACATAATTTCCGCTCCCCCCGATCATCCAAATCTGAGGTAATATAGAAATCCGCATCGCCATCTTTGTCAGCATCAAGGAACACAGCATACACGGACACGGCGTTTATCCCGCCGGAGAACTTTGCCTTCTTCGTGCGCCTGTAGCGTTCCACGAACGCGGCGAACCCGGGCGTCTCGCCGATTCCGCCGCCGAAACGCAAGTCGCCCTTGGGTTTTGTGTACGGAGTACGACAGTAGTCTTTTCATCATTCCAACTCCGCTTTAGAACTGTCTGACACGACTTTGTGGACATAGTTTTGGCTATTCGTAACCAACACCCAGTTTGTAGTCGCTGGATCAAAATGGATCGGCGTATGGTAATCTTCCTGCCCGGGAAAAGGAATTTCATGCGTTCCTCCAGCCCCATTGTACAGTGTCATGATCGCACATTGTCGGGCCGACATAACGGTGCCATTCACATTCGTAGTAACGCCATCCGGCTCAAACCACCGTGTGGACGGATCGTGCTGATACGCCATGCGACAGAGACCGATTATTTCGTTGTATCGTCCGCGTTTTTGTCTCAACGTCGCATTCATCGCCGTGACGCTTCCGTGCCAGTTGTAGGTCTCTGCCGTTGTCGTATAATTGATCGCAACTGCAGGATCGTTGCTAGACCGATCGATCTGACACATACCCCAGCCGTCAGGGGCACCGCGGTTCGGCATCTCCTTGTACTTCCCAGACATGTTGAACTGATTGTAAATCTGGCTTGTCACGGCATCCCGGCTCTCGTGCTTGGCGATCATCCAGGCGAAACTTCGGAACTCGGCGTCGACGTTCGCGTCGATGTAGACGCGGGCCGTCGCATCGGGCGGATTCTTGCCGCGGATGAAGAACTGGACCGTCTTCGGCTGGAAGTTCCCAACCGTCACCGTGAGCGCACAGCGTCCGCAGCGGGGCGAGTCCGCAGGCGTCCGAAGGCGGCGAATTGGTGTACTTCGACACTGCGAATGGCGCCAGCGAGGCGGCGAGCGACAGCAGCGCAAGACGGGTCATGAAGCCGACTTGGCCGAACCGCATTCCAAGACAATGGAGCACACGCACCAGCGCCCAACAGCCGCAGACAGCCGCAAGCAACGCCAGAAGCGACAATCCAACAAACCCAACCTCGTGTCTGAAGTTATCGGTCAATACTTCAAAAAAAAACTTGTCATGTAAATTCAAATCAACGTTAAACATTACCATAATCAGCAGGCAAGAGAAGTGCGGAAGAAAATCCCCTGCCTCAATTCGCAGTCCAATTCCCCAGCGCATCTCAGTCCTCGTCATTGCGCGGCGTCCAGCGCCTGGCGGACCATTCCCTGCATCTGACGATAGCCGAGCAGCATCGCGTTGGTGTCGTTCTTGATCGCCATGAACTGCACGCCGCGGCGCAGCCACACGTCGAAATCGCATTCGCAGTAGACACCCAGCGGCACGCCGGCGGCAAGGACCTTGCGGCATGATTCATCGTATGCCGCCGCCACCTCTGGATCATGCCACTGACCTTCCCTGCCCATCGACGCCGATAGGTCGTATGGACCGATTACCACCGCGCCAATGCCGGGCACCGCGAGAATCGAATCGAGATTGCGCACCGCCTCGATGTGTTCCAGCTGGATGATCACCAGCGGATCCTCGCGGGACGCGCCCCAATATTCGTCGAAGTCGCCAGCGCCGTAGGCGAGACCACGGCGGAACCCACAGCCACGGTCGCCGAGCGGAGGATACCGGCAGGCCGAAACCGCAAGACGCGCGTCATCGGCGTTCATCACCATCGGCACGATGATTCCCGCCGGCGCGAAGTCGATCACCTTCTTGATCTCCGTGTGGTTGCAGGCTGGCACACGGTAGAATGACGCCGCATTTGTGCCCCGTACCGCCATGAGATGCCCCATGGCGTTGACGCGGTCCATCTCGCCGTGCTCGCCGTCGATCCAGACGAAGTCGAACCCAGCCTCGGCGGTGAGCTCGGTGACGGCGGGATCCGAGAAAGTGACCACCGCCCCCAGCGGCATCTCACCACCGCGGAGCTTGGCCAGAAACTTCTCAAGATTGTTTATCTTCATTTTCAACCCTCAACTGTGGTCGAATCCTTCTTCTCCCTACCGAAAACGGGGAAGCCGGTGACGACGATGGCGAGCGTGCAGAGCACGATCGAGAGATTGACATGCAGCGGACGCGGCAGCGGCAGGATCGTCTGCCCGAACGTGGTCCAGATCAACACCAGGAATCCGCACGTTACGGCCACGATCGCCTGGGTGCGGCGGGTGCGGCGCGAGAAGGCGCCAATGAGGAACAGTCCCAGCATGCCGCCAGAAAGCACTCCCTGCAGCGTATACCACATTCCCAGCACCGTCTTGTTGTCCTTGCCCCATATCCACACCACCGCGAGGGCGATGAAGATGGAAACCGCGGCCAGCGCCACCGTCATCGAACGCAGAAAGACGAGATTCGATTTTTCCGTGGCCCGCTGTCCGCAGAACCGCTTCCAGTAGTCCTCCAGTAGCACCGTCGATCCGGAGTTGAGCGTGGCCGCGACCGTGCTCATCGCCGCGGCGATGATCGCCGCCACCAATAGACCGCACACGCCGACGGGCAGCTTGTGCATGATGAACCAGGGGAAGACCTCCGCCGCCCTGGTACCGGCGGGGATGACGCCGGGATTCGCGCGGTTGTACATCCAGAGCAGCGTACCGATGATGGTGAACAGTAGCGTGACCGGAACGTAGAGGCACGCCGAACCCCAGATAGAGCGAACCGCGGCCTTTTCGTCCTTCGCCGCCACGTAGCGCTGCGTATAGCACTGGTCTACGCCGAAATTCTGCAGGTTGATGCAGATGCCGTAGAAGAAGAGCACCCAGAAGGTGTTCGAACCCCAATCCATGAAATCCATCGAGCCGAGCGAGATCTTGCCAGCTTCCCAGGCCGCCTGCACATTGGCGGCGAGGTCGGGCGTGAACCAGAGAAGGCACACCACGCAGACCAAGGTGCCACCGATGAGGATCAGCGACTGGATCGCATCTGCCCACACCACCGCCGAGAAGCCGCCCATCATCGAATAGACGAGCGTGGCGACGCCGGTGACTATGATGATCGACTCGTACGAGAATCCGAGCAACTGGTTGACCAGAATCGCCAGCAGCAGCAGAATGATGCCCGAACGGGCGCTCTGCATGATCAGAAAGCAGGCACTGGCGTAGATTCTAGCCCAGGTACCGAAGCGCTGTTCCAGAAACGAGTACGCCGAGACGCTCGTGGCCCGCCGGTAGAACGGCACGAACCACATCGCCGCCACGCAGGTGGCGATCGGCACCGTGATGGAATTCACCCATCCCCACCAGTTCTTGTCGAACGCGCCCTCGGGCAGCGCCAGGAATGAAATCGATGACACATGCGTCGCGAACACGGAAAGCGCGATCGCCCAGGTGGGAAGCTTGCCACCACCGGTCATGAAGTCGCGCGCGCCATCATCGCCCTTCTTCCGAAAGAAGAAGCTGCAGCCGAAGAGCGTCGTGCCGACGAGGTACGCGATTATGATGGCAAGGTCGATCCAGTTGTTCATATCAGGTGTCGTGATGTTTATAGGTGACGAAGATCAAACTCATACCGCAGCCGCGACCGTGATCATGCCCAAGGCGTGGACCACGGTCTGCTCCCGGACGCGGTCGCGGTCGCCCATGAACAGCGCCCTTTCCGTGCGCACTCCATCCGGCGTGGCAAGGCCGAACCATACCGTCCCGACCGGCTTCTCGGCACTGCCGCCGCCAGGCCCCGCAATACCGGTAACCGCCACCGCGATGTCGGCCCCGGTCAGACGCCTGACCCCGGTCGCCATGGCGGCGGCACACTCCGAGCTCACCGCGCCCACCGAGGCGAGGACAGCCTCGTCGACGCCCAACACGTCGCGCTTGACCTCGTTCGCGTATGAGATGACGCCGCCGAGAAAGATCTCGCTCGACCCGGCTACGGAGGTGATCGCCGAGCCGATTCCGCCGCCGGTACAGGATTCGGCCGTGGCACAGGTGAGACCGCGCGCCCTAAGCAGCTCGACCAGGGTTGCGGCAACGGATGAAACGGATTTCATGATTTTCCTTCTCAATTGAGGATGACCGTGCAAAAACGCGTCGATCACGGTAGTTCGACGCTGTCACACCGCAGACCATCCGATGCCGCCGTAAGAACGAGCCTACCCCTACCTGTGCGTCGCACCACCGCCACTGCCTTGCCATTGAAGAGCGGGTGCGAACCAACCGCGGTGAAGGACTCCATCGCGAGCGGATTGCCATTGCCCACGCCAACGATCTCGCCCGGCCCCTCGAGTTTGAAATGCACAAGGTTGTTCGCGAGCGGCTGCCGTACGCCCTGGGCGTCAAAGGCGTCGATCTGCACCCAGATCAGCTCGTCGGGATCCTTCCCGAACAATGGCTCCACCGTGGCCTTGAGCGCGGCGGACGCCCCGGCAGTGCGAACGACGACGGACTCGGCGGGCAGCCCATCGCGAATCGCCGTCACCTTGAGCTCGCCCGGCTCGTACACCGTGTCGAACCACATCAGACGATACTTCGCGCACACGGCGTAGTATCCATTGCGGGGTTCCTTCACGTCGTCGTCGAGACGCAACTCGCGGATCGATGGAAAGAGATTGTTCTTGACCTCCGTCACAACCACCCGCACGAACCTAGCGGCGACCGGCTGCTCGAAGACCGGGCGCGTATTCTCGCCGAGCTTCTTAGAGAACACCCTGCGCCAGGTGGTGCCGTCGGACGAGACCTCAATGTCGAACGCGTACATTGGATAGGAAAACTCAAAGGAGAGACCAACATGACGGAACGACGTCTCAGCCGGCAGTTCCACCTGCGCCCAGGCCGGCACGGCCGCGCTCGACGCACACCAGCGAGTGCCGCCGTCGCCGTCCAGCATCCCGCAGGGCGGGTTCTGACCCTCGCTCGTGCAGGCACTCACCTTGCCTCCCGCCGCCTTGTTCGGTGGCAGATCCGAATCGAACCCACCACCCTTGCGGCGGCGGCCCTGCGATCTGCCATTGACAAACAGCTCCGCCTCCTCGGCGTCGGTGTAGACGAACACAGGCACGTTGAGTGGCTTGGTGGATCCAGGCGCAAAGGCCTCCCAGTTCCAGTGCGGCAGGACATGGAGGGTACGGGCGGATTTGTTCCAGTGGCTGCGGTACAGGTAGAAGCGGTCCTTCTTCACGCCGACGAGATCCACCGCCCCGAAATAGGAACTGCGCGCCTCTGTCCAGAACGGGTGCGGTTCACCCAGATAGTCGATACCGATCCAGACGAATTCGCCGGCGCAGTAGCGGTCGCGCTCCATGCGGGCGAATTCAGCGTCGGGAATATCGATGCCCAGGCCATCATACGACGTGCACTGCGCCAGCTTCTTCGCGTGGTCCTGGATGCCATTGGGAAGATCGGGGAGATAGAAGCCGTAGGTGCTCAGCGCCGAAGCCGACTCGGAATAGACCACGGGCCTGTCGGGATACTTCGCGTGAGGCCCAGCATATGAACCGCAGTAGTTCCAGCCGGTGATGTCCAGGTCGGCGAATATCTCGCGATCAAGGATGTTCTTCGCGGCCAGATTGGAGATGTTGCCCACGCCGATCGGGCGCGTGGGGTCGACGAGGCGCATCATCTCGCGGAAGAACCGACAACGGTCACGCGTAAGGCCGGGATTGGCGGGATTATTCTCGTCCCCGCACATGATCTCGTTGCCCATCGACCACACGACCACGCTAGGATGGTTGCGGTCGCGCCGCGCAAAGGCCTGCAGATTATGCGTCACGTACGCTTCGAGATTCTCGTTCCCCCGCCGACCGGCGGTGCCATCCCACTTGTCGAAGCATTCATCCCACACCACGAAGCCGAGTTCGTCGCAAAGGTCGAGCATTTCCGGCGCGGGGGGATTGTGACTGGTGCGGAGCGCGTTAGCGCCCATGTCCTTCATCAGCGTCAGCTGACGACGGGCGGCAGACTTGTCGAACGCCATGCCGAGCAGTCCGAGGTCGGAATGGAGATCCACGCCCTTGAGCTGTACGCGGCGGCCGTTGAGGTGGAAACCATCGTCGGGAGTGAACCTGAACGAGCGAATGCCATAGCGATACGTCTCGCCGTCAAGCTCGAGCTCGTAGAGGAAAGGATCGTCGACATCCCACCGGTGGGGGTTCTTCACCGTGAACGTGAAGTTGGACGGACCGGCCTTCGCCCATTCGCACGCGACACGCACGGTGGCGTGGTCGGCAGTGACCTCGGGAGTAGTGACGAACACCGAACCCGGCACGACGTGTTCAGCGGGCTTTTCGACGAATGTAACCTTGCGGTAGATGCCGGCGCCCGGATACCAGCGGGACCGATGGTCGCGCGTGTCGGCCTTCACGGCAATCGCATTCGCACCTGGTCTGAAAAGCTTCGCCACCTCGAGCGTGAAACCCAGATAACCATAGTCCCAGCCGCCGGCGAGCTTGCCGTTGATCCACACCTGCGGACGCGCCATGACGCCATCGAAGGTCAGATACGCCGCGCCGCGGTAGGATCCTGACGCGTCAAAGCGGGCGGCGGGGATGTCAAGCGCCCTACGGTACCAACCAACGCCCTTCCAGGGCAGCTTGCCGCTGCCGCCTTTGACACCGGGGGTACGATCGAACGGACCTGAAATCGCCCAGTCGTGCGGCACGCGCACGCGGGCCCACGCAGAATCGTCGAAACCATCCGCCGAGGCGTCGAGCTTCCCCTCATCGTCGCGCAGAAAACGCCAACCATCCCACAGAGTCGCGCATTGCGCGAAACAACCGGCGGCGGCAAACGCCACCGCCAGCGCCAGTGACCTGCCGCTCATCATCTTGCCAGCATTCTATTTCTTCGCGACGGGCTTCTTTTCGGCGGCGGCGCCGCCCTCGCAGTGCTGCTTGCAGTAGTTGTAGCCCTCGAGAGGTTCGCGCGAGCAGCGGCGTCCGTCGAAGGTCATGGCACGGCACTTGTCGGGCGACTTGGCGACCTTCTTGACGGCGTGTAGCTTGCAGTAGTCGGAAGCTCCGTCCTTCTTGTTCTTGCAGCGCGAATCGTTCTGGGTAATCGCCCAGCAGGTACCGTCGTCCTTCGCGAGGGGATTCTTCGCCTGGTCCTTGTGGCCGATACAGTACTTGGAGCCCTCGTCGGCCTCGCGCTTGCAGCGCTCGCCCTTCTGGGTGGTGCCGCAGCACTGGGCGGCGGAGACTACCATCGCGGCCATGGCAACCAGGGAAAACAGAAGCTTCTTCATTTTCAATCTCCTATGTGGGTTATGAACTACGGCTAGAATTATAGCACATTTTGGTTTTACTTGTAAAGATTTTTCAGGCGATGGACTGGCGAATGAAGACAAAAATAACGACATCTGCCGTTCGCCGATATTCGGATCGCAGAGCGCACCGTCCATCCCCATGACATTCCAATTGTCCATGTTCCCATGCTCGGCCAGCTGCTGTATCTGTTCAGTCTGAACGAACTCGTCGACGTCTCGCAGATCTACGCCTCCGAACTCTCGCGCATCCGAGGAATCGTCCGTGCGGTTGTGTGGCTCAAGAAAGATCTCATGTCCGTCCTGCGGGCCTATGGGATAGCACCGGGCGAAAACCGTGGTGACACTTTGGAAAACATGCCGTATTTACTGGGGTTTGAGAATTACTTCGCGGCGGCTGTGGGATGGCAACGCGCCAAGATGGGCCTCGGAATGAAACGAATCGGCACACACATCAGAAAGATTGAAACGATAACCGTCTGAAAATCAAAACCGCAACGGAATTAACATCCGTTGCGGCTCAGAGGATTTCACCTATGGGATGGTAGTGACCCAAAACAACAAAAGTCCTTACTTCACGACAGACGGGATTTGAAGTCGCTGTAGTCAAACTGGTGAAGCGTACGCAGGGTTCCCTTGGCGGTCTTCAGCACTATCGACGGCAATGGCATGCCGTTGAACGTGTTGTTCTTCACCATCGTGTAGATCGCCATGTCCTGAAATTCAAGAACGTCGCCCGGCTTCAAACGCCTGGCGAAGGAGAAATCGCCGATCACATCACCCGCCAGACACGTGGGGCCACCCAGCCGATAGGTGTAGCGCTTCTCACCAGGCAGTCCCGCCCCCTTCAGCGGCGGCCGATACGGCATTTCTATGACGTCGGGCATGTGACACTCGGCCGAGGCGTCGAGAATCGCGATGGGTGTGCCGTAGTCAATGAGTTCACGCACCGTGGTAAAGAGTGAACCGGCATTGAGCGCTATCGCCTCCCCCGGTTCCAAGTAGACCTCAAGATGCGGATGACGGCGGCGAAACGCCTTGAGCGTCTTCACGAGGAGCGCAATGTCATACCCCTTCTTCGTAATGTGGTGCCCACCACCGAAATTCACCCACTTCATCTGCGGCAGAAACTCGCCGAACTTCTCCTCGAAGTGCGGTAGTGTACGCACGAGGACATCCGCCCCCTGTTCGCACATCGTATGGAAGTGAAGTCCCTCCACCCCCGCGAGGTCCCCGTCCTTCACGAACTCGCGCGGCACTCCCAGACGCGATCCATTCGTACAGGGATTATAGATCTCGGTCTCGACTTCACTGTAGCCGGGATTGACGCGAAGACCAAGAGAAGGGACGGATGTTAGGTGTAGGCGCGGGTTGGACGACTGCGCCTTGATCAACTTGCGAAAGTGACGAACCTGCTCGACGGTGTTGAGTACAATATGGTCACACCACTTCGCGACTTCAGCGAACTCCTCATCCGAGAATGCCGGGTTGAACACGTGGTTCTCGCGATTAGGCATCTCCTCGTGCGCAAGCCGCGCCTCGAAGGCGCCGCTTGCCGTCGTGCCGTCCAGATACTTCGCGACGAGCGGATACGTCGCGAAGCACGAAAACGCCTTCTGCGCCAGAAGAATCTTCACGCCGGCACGCTTGCGCACCGAGGCGAGGATCCTGAGGTTCCGCTCCAGCTTCGCCTCGTCGATCAGGTAATACGGCGTCTTCACGGCACCTTCACGGGGTCGAAGGTCTCCTGCCACGGGAGTCCCTGCTTGTTGAGTTCGGCCATGAACGGGTCGGGATCGAACTCCTCGCAGGTATGAACGCCCTTTGTCGTCCACTTGCCCTCAAGGAACATCTTCGCGCCGATCATCGCGGGAACACCGGTAGTGTAGCTGATCGCCTGGGATCCGACCTCCCTATAGCACTTCTGGTGGTCGCACACCTGATAGACGTAGTAGTCGACCGGCTTGCCGGCCTTGAGACCGTGGAAAATGCAGCCGATGTTCGTCTTGCCCTTCGTGCGCGGACCAAGGGACGCAGGATCAGGAAGGAGCGCCTTCAGGAACTCGATCGGGACTATCTTCTGTCCCTTGAAGTCAATCGGGTCGATGCGCGTCAAGCCGCAGTTCTCAAGGCACTTCAAATGCGTCAAATAGCTCTGCCCGAAGGTCATGAAGAAACGAATGCGCTTGATGCCCTTCAGATTGCACCCGAGCGACTCGAGTTCCTCGTGGTGGAGGAGGTACATGTCCTTCTTGCCGACCTTATCGAAGACGTACTCGCGCTTGATGGCCATCGGCGCGGTCTCGACCCAGTAACCCTTGTCGAACGCCTTCTTGTATTCGACCTTTACCCCCGGCTTCCGCTTCGCGCCCTCGGCCTTGCTGCTTACCCAGTAGGACCCCTTCGCGGCAACCTCGCGGATGTTGATCTCGGGGTTGAAGTTAGTGGCAAAGGGATAACCATGATCGCCGCCGTTGCAGCCTAGGATGTCGAGCGTCTCGATGGTGTCGAAGTAGTGCTTCTGGGCATAGGCCGAGAAAACCTGCGTGACGCCGGGATCGAAGCCACAGCCGAGAATCGCGGTAAGTCCCACCTTCTCGAACCTCTCGCGGTACGCCCACTGCCAGGAATACTCGAAGTGCGCCTCGTCCGGCGGCTCGTAGTTCGCCGTGTCGAGGTAGCTCACACCCGCCTTGAGGCAGGCGTCCATGATCGCTAGATCCTGGTAGGGAAGCGCGATGTTCATGACGAGATCGGGCTTGAAGCCCTTGATCATCTTGACGAGCCGCGGAGTATCCATCGCGTCGATCTGCGCGGTGGTGATCTTCGTGCACTTGCCCTTCTTGACGAACCACGGGCGCTTCTCGATGTCCGCCTTGATGGCCTTGCAGCGGGATTCGGTGCGAGACGCGATCAGCAGCTCGCCGAACACGTCTGGGTTCTGCGCCATCTTGGCGGCAGCCACTCCTGCGACGCCACCAGCACCAATTAGCATTACCTTCTTTGCCATTTCATACCTCCTTGATTATCGTAATGAAAGCAGTTCCTCGCGCAGAAACTTGCAGGCGAGCGCCGTGGAGCGTCCAGAGGGGTCAAGCCCTGGATTGAGCTCAACATTGTCGAGCGCCACGACATTAAGCTTCTCGCAGACGAGACGCACGTCGGCGACCAGCTGGCTATAGTGGAGACCACCCGCCTCCTGCGTACCAGTGCCCGGAAATTCGGACGGATCAAGAACATCCATGTCGACCGTCAGGTAGACGGGGATTGTTCGACTGTTCGATTGTTCGGATTGCTTGATTCGCGAAACGACGGCTCCGAGCGTGGCGTCGGAAAACAGCTCCGTCGTCACGTGGCCGTCCCGCATGAACTGGCGCTCTTCGCGTGTGCCGGACCTGATCCCGAACTGGAAGATGCGTCCGTCGCCGAGAAGGTCATGGCAGCGGCGCAACACACAGGCGTGCGAAAGCGGGTTGCCAAGATAGTCCTCGCGCAGATCGGCATGCGCGTCGAAATGGATGATGTGCAGATCGGGATACCTCCTCGCGACGGCGCGCACCGCCCCCAGCGTGACGAGATGCTCGCCGCCGAGCAGGAACGGAGTCTTGTCCGCATCGAGGATTTCGGCGGCACGCTCCTCGATCATATCGAGCGCCGGCTCGGGTGCGCCAAACGGGAGCTCGAGGTCGCCAGAGTCGAAGACCGCGGCATCGTCCACTAGATCCCGGTCGAGCAGCATCGAGTATGTTTCGATGCCAAAGCTCTCCATGCGCATGGCGGCGGGTCCGAACCGCGTGCCAGGACGAAAGGAGGTGGTGGAGTCGTACGGCGCACCAAAGAGTACGACCTTCGCCGCCTCGAACGGCTTGTCGCAGCCGAGGAACTGGTTGCTCTGCGCCTTCATCTGCGCTTGCCCTTCTTTGCCGGAGTCTGCCCCAGCAGCTCGCGGACGTACGTTGGCAGCGCAAACGAGCCGCGGTGGAGATCGGCGTTGTAGTAGCGGGTGGGGATCTTCAGCGCATTCCACGCCCGGGCGTGCAGATTGCGGAGCGGATGGTACTTCTTGGAGGCAAAACCGAAGAGCCAGTGCCCCGAAGGATACGATGGGATGTGTCCCTGGTAGATCATGGAAAGCTCGAAGACAGTGGCGATGTGCTTGTGGGCGTTCCTCACCGACTGCGAATGTTCCGAGTAGAATGGCGACTCGTGCTGGTTGATGAGGATTCCATCGGAATGCAGCGCCTTCCAGCAGTTGCCGTAGAACTCGCGGGTGAAGAGGCCTTCGGCAGGTCCGTACGGGTCGGCCGAGTCCACGATGATGAGATCGTATTCGTTCACCTTGCCGCGCACGAACCGAAGGCCCTCCTCGATGTGAACATGCACGCGCCGGTCGCGGAAAGCCGCCGAACAGAACGTGAGGTGCGCCATCGCCAGGGTGACGAGATCCTTGTCGCTCTGCACGACGTCGATGCGGTTGACGCTGCGGTACTTCACTAGCTCGCGCACCGTGCCGCCGTCTCCAGAACCGATCACCAGCACGTTGCGCACGCGCGGATGGACCGCCATTGGCACGTGGGCGAGCATTTCGTGGTAGATGAACTCGTCCTTCTCGGTGAGGAACAACTCGCCGTCGAGAACGAGCACCCGCCCGTACTCTGCAGTGTCAAGGATGTCGATGCGCTCGTTCTCGCTCTTCTGGGAGGCAATCTGCCTGAGCACCTTCATCGAGAAGCGCACGTCCTTCGTGTGCTGGTCGGTATACCACAGTTCCATTTTGCGCGCTCCTTACCTTACGACGTTGATGCGGTTGATCTTCATGTCGGCAGGACCGGTCATGAAGCACCCCTTGCTCTTGGCATACAGCACATAGTCCAGCACCTCGCGCGTGATGCGCTCGCCCGGAGCGAGAATCGGGATGCCGGGCGGATAGCACATCACGAACTCGCCCGAGACCAGTCCCTCGGACTTGGTGATCGACACCGAGCGCTTGGGGGAATAGAACGCGGCCTGCGGCGACATCACGACCTTCGGCTCGACGTATTCATGGTCGAAGAGACCCGCCGGCGACTTCGCATGCAGGCGCTTGATCTCGGCCAGCGCCGAGATGAGGCGCTCGATGTCCAGCGGACGATCCCCCGACGAGAGTATGCACAGGATGTTGCCAACGTCGCCGAACTCGATCTGGATGCCATAGTCGTCGCGCAGCCTGTCGTAAACCTCGATGCCGGCAAGACCAATGTTGCGCGTGTGGATCGAGAGCTTCGTGGCGTCGAACGCGCATACAGAATCGTTGTTCACCAGCTCCGAGCCGAAAGCATAGTAGCCGCCAAGATCGTTGATCTCGCTTCTGGCGTAGTCGGCCATGGCGATCGTCTTCTCGTACATGGCCTTGCCGTTGAAATGGAGGTTCTTGCGCGCGAGGTCGAGCGAGGCGATTAGCAGATAGGAAGCGGAGGTGGTCTGCGTGAGGTTGATCACCTGGCGGATGTAGTCGGGATTCACCGGCCGGCGTGTAAGGAGCAGCGACGACTGCGTGAGCGAACCGCCGGTCTTGTGGATCGAGCAGGCAGCCATATCCGCCCCCGCCGCCATCGCCGAGACGGGTAGCTTGTCCGAGAAGTAGAAATGCGTACCATGCGCCTCGTCCACGAGGACGAGCATGTTGTGGGCGTGCGCCAAAGCCACGATCGCTCGGAGGTCAGAGCAGATGCCGTAGTAGGTCGGATTGTTGACGAGCACGGCCTTCGCGTCGGGATTCGCCGCGATGGCGGCCTCTACGTCCTTGAGCGCCATTCCAAGCGGGATACCGAGGTCGGGATTGACCATCGGGTTCACATAGACGGGGATGGCCCCGTTCACTACCAGCGCATTGATGGCGGAACGATGGACGTTGCGCGGCAGAATCACCTTCTGGCCCGCCTGGACCGAGGCGAAGATCATGGTCTGCACGGCGGCGGTGGTGCCGTTGACGATGAAGAACGCATTATCCGCACCAAACGCCCTGGCGGCAAGCGACTGTGCGTCCTTGATCACCGAGACTGGATGCGCCAGGTTGTCCAGGGGCTTCATCGAATTGACATCCAGCGACATCAGCTTTTCGCCGAAATAGGCATTGAGCTCCGGATTCATTCGACCACCCTTGTGCCCAGGCACGTCGAAATGCGCCAAACGGTTCACCCGCTGCTCTTCCAGAGCCCTGGCGACCGGCGTATCCAACTGATTGAAGTTCTTCACCAACATACTCCCGTCAATTAAGACAACTTTGGCCGACAGATGGTCCCGGAGCCACTCACTCACGATACCGCCGCTCTGCCGCCGAATTCGGCTTTGAAAGGCCGTTATTATATCAAAATCCGCCGCGTCATGTCAATACGACATACACGGTTTTTTCAACCACGCAAAATCGGCACTTCACTCGAGCGTGAGAGTCAGCTGGACGGGCTCGGCGAGGGACAGCGAGAGCGGGGCGCAGAGCATCCCCGATGCCGGTGACCAGATGCGGCTGCCGCGATCGCACGGATCGACCGAAACCGGCGCATTCGCGGAGAGGATGATTCTTCTTCCGTGGCGCCATATCGTCGCCTTCTTCCCCTCAACGACCACCCGATCGCTAGCACCGGCGATGAGCGGGATGACGTAACGCGCCGCCGGATCCGCACAGGAAACGGATATCTCAAGTCCCTTCTCCGCCAGCCGGTAACCGAGGGTGTAGGCCGCCCCCTTGCCACCTGTCGGCGACGTGAGCCGCCCCTTCGCCGTATAGACAAAATCCCCACCTTCCATACCGCCCCTAGCCTCGACCTCGTAGTCGAAGACATTGGAACGCTTCTCGAGCAGTATGCGCGGCGTGAGGCAATGCATCTTCATGTCGTGCCGGTCGTCCTGCATGTTGTGGGCCTCGGCATAGAAGAATTCGCCGAGAGTCCCCACGAAGACCGGCCCCACCGCCCCATGCCAGAGCATCGACATCGACCCGCCGCTCACCGCCGCGTTCCGCCGCGCGTTGAGGTTGAACGCATCGTTCGCCGATACGGTCGCCCGCCATGGGCCGACCGCGGCGAGATGGGTGTCGATCGTCGGGAAGTGCTGCGAGCCGCGTGCTCTCTCACGCGGCAGTTCGGTTCCAGATACGGGCATGGACGCAAGACCGCTCCGCTCGTACTCGACGAGCGTCTTCGCGCGGGCGAAAGCGTGATGCACGCAGGCCGGCTCTTCGGCGTCGTCGTGCATGTAGCCGCCGCGGATGAGTCCGTCGGGACCCGTACAGCGCGTGTAGAGGTCAACGACGCGTTCCGCCATCCGCGCCGCGTACGGAACGTCGTCCTTGAGGAGCGCCAGCAGCGAGAGGATGCCGTCCGACGTGCGGCTGCCGTAATACGTCCACTTCACCGACCGGCTTCCGCACGAGTTGTCGATCGCCCCGTCGGGCAGCACGAACTCGAACTGGCGCTTCGCCGAGTCGACCGCCTTCGCCCGCAGCGCCGCGTCGCCCGACATGTTCGCGTACTCGATGATCGCCGTCAGCGACTCCTCGAGGTTGTAGCCGAAGTCGACGAGATTGCAGCCGCGCGGACTGACGCCGAACATCGAGCCGTTCAGCTTGCCCTCGCCGATCAGGAAGCCGTCCTTGTTGAAGGCCTGCTCGAGGAGTTCCTTCGCCTGACGCTTCGCCGCGGCAAGGTACTTCTCGTCGCCCAGCTCCTTCCACGCGATGTACATCGCCTCAGGATAGACGGCGTAGTAGTTGATCACCGCCTTGAAGTCGGGATCGTGCTCGTAAAGTTCGTAAAGCGCCGCGAGCTGGCGGTGGAGAATCCACCGCCAACGCGCCACCGTCGCCGCCGGCAGCTTCTCGCCGTAGTCGCGCAGGGCCTTCCAGAGCGGAATCGCGCAGAACGCCGTCGTCGACCGCCAGTAGCTCTGCCGGTCGTTGCGGTAGAGCCCCGTCGGCAACAGCATGTTCGCCTCACACCAGTCGACGCCCGCCTCGGCCGCCTTCAGGTACTTCGCGTCGCCTGTCTTCGCGTAGAGATGCGCGAACGGATAGGCGACGTCGCCGATGCGGCCGTGCAGGAAGCCGCAGGCCGGACAGAGGATGCCGCCCTTCAGCTCCCTGCGCTCGAATTCACCCACCTGAAGCGCGATGAGACCGTCGCTCCAGCGCTTGAGCAGCGAATCCTCGGGCAGGAGCTGCACCTCGTACGGCGCGAGCGTCAGCTCGTGGGCCTTACCGTTCCACCGCCAGGTGACACGCTGCGCCGCGTCCGTGCCGTTGGCGAAGACGAGCGCCCGGCGTCCGTCCAGCGACTCGTAGGCCCCGACGAAGACAGCGAGTCGGTTCGTGCCGCCGAACATCACGCTCGCGCAGTCGATCTGCGGCGATTTGACGCGCCGCCCGAACATGAGCCATTCGCGACCCTCGCCCGAATAGAGCGACACCCACCGGCGCACGAAGCGCGTGCGCACCTCGTCGTCGAGATCGGCGACAAGCTCGTTCCAGAGGGCCGTCGGGTCTTCGGACGACTTCTTGCCATTCTTCGCCTTCGGCTTCGGCTTGGCGGACGGATCGAAGTCCGAAAACCTCGGTTTCAGGCGCGGCATCAGGCCGGCAGTGAGCGCATAGGCGTCGCTGAAGCGGCAGACGCCCCCGAGCGTCGGATAGATCGGCACGTACTCGTGGTAGAGATAGGTGAAGACGTTCGCCCACTCGCAGTCCGGATCGTACGGCTCGCGCGAATAGCTGTAGGAGACAACGTCGTTGAGGTGCTCGTTCGCCTCCTCGAAGCAGAACGCCGCCGTCTCGGGGAAGCGCCGCCGGAGCTCGTCAAGCGACGCGGCGGCCTGACGGCGCGCCGACTCGGTGATCCAGCGGCCAAGACCCGGCGGATGCGGATGCGCGCGGTCCCAGCAGGCCGGGAAGCCCCCACCGACGTTCTGGTCGCACGAGAGCGTCGGCACCCCGAGGTCGACGATCTTGCCGCAGATGTCCTTCGCGAACCAGCCGATCGTCCACGGATCGCCGCCGCACATCGACGAGACGGCTCCTCCCTTCAGCCACTTGTAGCGCGCGTCATGAAGCGACCCGTCGTGCATCTTGCAGGCGTGCGGCGCGAAGGTACGGGCAAACGCCTCGCGCTCGTCGACCTTGAACGTGCCGTCAGGCTGCTTGTCGAAGGCCGCGGCGCGCAAATAGCCCGACGGCCAGGGGAAGAGGTAGACGCGGTGGTTCGCAAGCGCCTTCGCATGGGCGGCGAACGTCTCGTTGTCGGGATGAAGCGGAAAGTAGTCGGTCATCACGTAGACGCCGTCGCGTTCCCAGCCATCGAAATGCAGGTTGACCGTCGAATTCGGGAAGTTCTTCTCCCAGTACTTCTCGGCCCAGTCCTCCAGGGCGTGCGGTCGCCGGCACCAGCCGCGCCAGTCGTAGAGGTTGGCGTGGACGGGCGAGTCCTTGAGCCAGGCGGGAATGTCGGCGCGGAACTTCCAGGGCGTCCGGCACCAGCGCTGCTTCACAGCCCAGGCCTTGTAGATGTCGGCACCGTCATGCCACGAGAGTGGCTCGTCTCCGGGCGCGGCGTCCTTGCAGACGGTCACGACGTCGTAGGGCTGTTCCGCCGCAGCGGTGGCCCAGGTCTCATGGGCGAAGCGGAAAAGGAGTCCCGCGCCGGGCACACTTTCGATCTTGAGCGACTTCACCTCGCCCGCGCCGTCTTCGGCGCAATAAAGGAAGAACGCCTTCGGATCGCAGTAACAGGCGAGCTGTACGCCGAGCGAACCAGGCTGGCGGCCAAAGCGCTTCCACTTGCGCGCGCCGGGATTGCGCTCGAGCCCTTCGCGGAAGGAATGCCCCGAAACGAATGTGTCGTCCGCGCCTGTTTCACCGATCTGCGGCCTCAAGGCGATGAGCGGGCAGGCCGCCAGCGTTACACCCCACCCTTCGGCCGGCTCGGCGGCAATGCGCCAGCGGAGCTTCGCGCCGTCCTTGCGGACGGTGCATCGGACCGATCGAACCGGCGCGTCGACGAAGTCGGAGTAGACGAGGCACAGCCCATCCGCCAGTTTTTCACAGGCAAACGCCTTCGCCTTGGCGGGATCGACCTTCTTCAGCAAGGTGTAGTCGTCGACCTTTCGGAGCTCAAGTTCGAAGAGACCAGTCGTGTTCTCGAAGACGCGCTTGCCGCGGCTGTCGACGTCGGCGCCGAGCACCGTACCGCCGGCCGTGACGAGGTCCGTCACCTGTCCCTTACGGCCGAGGTCGATTGTGACAGTATGGGAATCGCAGGAGACAGTCTCCACCGCGCCGAAGGCGAGTGCCGACGTGAGCACACCCAGGGCGAACAAGAGCGACCTCACTACTTCAACTCCTTAACACGTACGTACTTGAAGCGGACGTTCGCAGTGGTGTTGTGAACACCCTGGAGGCCGATGCGGCCATGGCGGGCGATCGTCGCGAGCGCGGGGAAACCCTTGTGGTAGGATGGAATCGTCGTGCCATCGGGATTGACGACGGGATCGCGGTAGTCGTCGAGGTTCGTGTCGATGACGATTCCACCATTCACCGCAACGCGAATGCGGCTGCCCTCGCACCAGGCAGTCATCCGATTCTCCTCGCCCGCCGGGCGCGAACGAACCTCGCCTGCGGCGCAGCGACCGTAGACGGAGCCAGTGCGCTGGTACGGCTTGACGTCGGCGAAGACGGAGCTCGCGTCATCCATGATCTGCACCTCGAACTTGTACTTCGGATGGTCGGTGTCATAGAGGAAGAGTCCGCTGTTCGCATCCTTGTCCATAACATAGACTAGATCGACGATAACCGATTCGTAGTCCTTCTTCGTCAGCAGGGTGTCGCCGGTCTTCGCCGTCAACCAGCCGTCCGCGTCGTATCCCCAGCTCCCGGGCGGCATGTCCGCGTTGGAGAGGGTGCGGTCGAAGACGTCCGCCCACCCAGTGGAATCTGGATGCACCGAATCCTTGTTCACCGTCGAGCAACCAGCAAGAGCCGCTACCGCGGCAATAATCATCAATTTCTTCATAGCACCGCTCCTGCCGCCAGGAGGCGGTCTCTGAGATCTGCATATTTCACTTTGCGGACATCGCGCGCCGCGCAGGCCAGCGCGGCGGCCCGTCCTATGGCCTCACCCGTGATGAAGCATCCCGGCATCACGCGGATGGAGGCCTGCATCTTGCGGTCGGTGCCGATGCAGCGGCCGGCCACGAGCACATTGTCGAAGCTCTTCGGCACGAGCGAACGGAAAGGTATGCCGTAGCTTTCCCCCTTCTTGTAGCGCAGCGAACCCTGATATTCCTTGAGAAAGACGTCGAATTTCGCCTTGTCACCGGGCTTCGAGATGTGGAGATCGACGGGGTAGCAGTAGCGTCCGATCTGATCCTCGAACTGCGAACGTTTGAGGAAGTCCTCGACCGTAAGCGTATAGTCGCAGGTGATGCGGCGCGACTCTCGGATGCCGAGGAACGGAGCGGTGCTGGCGAGGCGGGCCTTTTCATATCCCTTCTGGTACTCGCGGTAGAAGCGGGCGTACTCGGGCATGCGGCGGCGTGCGTCCACCATCGCCTTGGTGAGCGAACGCTCGTCAACGGGATTGATGCCGAACACATGGCCGATGTTGCCGCGACCGAGGCCGGAGCCGGGATGCGGGCCCACAAAGAAGCCGGGCAGATGGTAGTCGTGCACGGAGAACACGCCGGCGGCGATCGCCTTGGGAAGCAGCTTCTCGGCGTGTTCGTTCTTATGGGAGAAGTCGATGTCGCACCACTGCGAGCAGAGGGTGGGGGGCATCGTCGCGCCCTCCTCGTCGCCAAGCTCGTAGGCGCCGCCGGCGAAGGCGCAGAGATCACCGTCGCCCGTGCAGTCCAGGTAGATCTTCGCCCTCACCGCGAAGAGGCCGCGCTTGGAGGAGAGAACCACGTGCTCGATGTGTCCGTCCCTTGCCGCCACATCGCACACCGACGTGAAGAAGGAGAACTTCACGCCCGCCTTCTCGACCATGGAGTCGTAGAATGCCTTCAGTTCCTCAAGGTCGATCGGCGTCCAGTAGGCGGAGGACGGAACCTCCTTGGAGACGCCGCTGCGGATCTCGCCGCCGATGCCACCGACAATCTGGCGTTCGCCATCGGAAAAAGTCGAGAACGCTGGCACATACGCCGCAGTGGCGGCACCGCCAAAGGCACCGGAGGTTTCGGCAACGAACACGCTCTTCCCTTCACGCGCCGCAGCGACAGCGGCGGCGACGCCGGCGGGGCCGCCTCCCGCAACGAAGACATCGGCCTCGTAGTCGACCGACAGCGTTTTCGAGTAGGCAATGGAGGACGCATTGCCAGCCACGGCAACAGAAGAAGGCCGATTAGCATCGGCGGCAAGAAGGCCTCGGCAACCGGCCGCCGCCAGGGCGGTGGCACCGAGGAACCTACGGCGGGTGGTGTTATCATTCATGGTAATTCTCTCAAACGGAAGCCAGGGCGTCGTGGATGCGGCGATAGCGCACGAAGAGACTTGCGTAGTCCGCAGCCGCCGAAGCGTCGGGGACGATTTCACAGTCGATCTTCAGGCACCTTGCCACCGCATCGCGCACATCGGCGAAAACCCCGGTTCCGGTTCCAGCCAGCAGGCAGGAGCCAAACGACGCGTCAGCGGGCGTCGGTACCGCGACGGTGCGGTTGAACACGTCCGCCACGATCCTGCTCCACAGCTTCGAACGAGCTCCGCCGCCGATCAGGAATATCCGCTTCACCGGCAGCTCCATCTCCTCCAGCGTGCGATAGCAGTCGCGCAGAGAGAACGCCACGCCCTCCATCAGCGCCCGCGAAAAGTCGGCGCGGGTGGAGGCGATCGACACCCCGGTGAACGAAGCGCGGAGATTGGCGTCCCAGTACGGGCACCGTTCACCCTGCAGGTAGGGATGGAAGAAAACGCCGCCGGCGCCGAGCGGACTCCTGGAGGCCTCCTCGTCCATGATCTCGTACGGACTGCGCCCCTTTAGCTCATCGCTCCGCGCCGCGAACTCCGAGCTGAAGAAATTGTCGCGCCACCAGCGCTGGCAAAGCGCCGCCGCATTGGTGGCAGACACCGAATACCACATTCCCGGCACCACGTGCGAATAGGTGAGCGTCTTCGGGTGCGGATGCGCCTCGGCGGTCATCGAATTGACATTCCCCGCAGTGGCGAGCTTCACGATCATATCGCCTGGCTCCACCGCGCCGGCGCCATAGTCCTCGACCGCAGAATCCGAAGTGCCGCATACCACCTGTGTACCTGCCCTGAGACCGGTCGCCGCCGCAGCCGCGGGCGTGACCACCCCCACGACGTCGGTCGGGCGCACAATGCGCGGCATCGCCGACATCCGCAGCCCGGCGAGCTCCACGAGGGCGGGATTCCACGCGCCCAGTTCGCCTCCGTCGGCGGTTCCGGGCATCGAGAACATCAGCGTACCCTCGGCCTCGATGTAGTCGGTGGCAAGATCACCGGTGAGAAGATAGCGCACATAGTCCTTGACGAAGAGAACCGCGTCCACCCTGCCGAGAACGTCCGGCTCGTGACTGCGGATCCACATCAGCTGCGGAAGCGTCCAGGTGGGAGCGGGCATCTGGTAGCAGCTCGCGAATATCTCCGCCCCGCGTTCCGCCTTCAACCGCTCGCACTCGGCGGTGGCGCGCTGGTCGGTCCACATGATCGTTCGCCGAACTGGGTTGAGCGGCTGGGAGGTGGCGTGTCCGCGCGAGGTGCGAAACTCGGGCGATCCGGACAGCAGCACCGCGTTGTGCGTGGAGCCGTCCAGCGCGATCGCCGTGATCTCCCCGAGATCCATCCCGGCTGCGCGCAGCTTGCCAAGCGACGCGCACAGCGCGCCCCACCAGTCGGACGGATTCTGCTCGCTCCATCCGGGATGGTCGTGGTAGGTGGTGAACTCTGTCGACGCCTCGCCGCGGAAGGCGCCGCTCTCGTCAAGCACGGTGACCTTGCAGCCGCCCGTGCCGTAGTCGATGCCCAGCAACAGTCCCATTGTTCTCCCCCGTGACTAGACTAGCGGGCGTTCTTCGGTCCGCGGCAAATCAGCTCGTCAATGATTCGGCCCACTTCGTTCTTGTTGAGTTTCTCGGTGATGCGCAGGTGGCGCCCGTTCTCCTCGTCGGGCACCCACTCGTCGTCACCCACGCCGCCCACCATACGGTATTCACCACGATGGACGTTGAAATATGACTGCTCGCCGCGAACCGCCGCCAGCACCGCGGTTTCGTCCCATGCGGAACGTCCACCCATGCCAAAGCTCGAGCGCAGCATTCCCGCCGGGTCAGCCTTGATCTTCTCGCGCGAGGGGATGTTGCCGGCAAAGACGTCCTTGACCGGATTGCGCGGTCCCGGCATTTCCGCCACCGCCCGCCCGGAGAAGATGTCGCAGCCGAACTGGAAGTCGCTGATCACCACCGGCGTTGGCCACTGGGAGAGCGCAATGCGCGAGGACTCGGGGTCCATCATCGAGTTGTACTCCCTGCCCCGAGGATATGCGCACGCCATGGCCACCCACCGCTTCACCTTCTTCGCGACGAGCGCCTTGCCGTCGAGCGGCGAGAACTCGTCGCCCTTCGTCTCGAGGAGGCGGCGCAGATTGGTGAGGAAGCCAATCGAGACGATGACGACCGATCCGTCGGGCGAGGCGGCGAGGGCCTTGCGGTAGACGACATTCGCATCGGGCGCATCGTCGGAATCGGGATGCTTGACCCACTGCGGATAGTCGGCGGCGAGTTTGCGGTACTTGTAGTGTCCGCCGTCGCCGCCAGCCCGTCCGCAGCGCATAATCTCGGCGACCTGCTTCGCCGTCTTCTTGACGCCATTTGTGCAACCGGAGTCACCAATCACGCCGATCTCCTTCGCACAGCCAACGGGCAGATCGCCGCGACCGTAGTAGGAGTTGATGATCTCCACGGCGGCAACGGATGCGTTGCCGCGCGTGCAGCTCACCGTCGCGAGGATCTCGCACTCTCCGGCATCGGCCAGCGCGTGCAGGCAGGCAAGCGCCCCCACGTCGTCGAAGTCGGTGAGCATATCGGTGTCGAAGATGACCCTGACCGGCTCCCCCGCGAACATCGCGAGGGAGCAGACCGAAACAATGGCAACAAACAGGCGCTTCATGGCGTCACATCCCTTCTAGGCGTTCTTGACCCAGGCATGGGCGGGATCCATCGAAGAGATGAGCCCACGTCCCTTGGAGCCGGCCATCGTCCAGAGATAGTACATGTTGTAGCCAGGCGCGCCCGCGAGCGGATGGTAGCCCTCGGCGATTGCGACAGTATCGTAGTTCTCGACGCGATACGCCTCGTTCAGGCGCTCGCCGAACTTCTTCGCCGCCACGCCGGCGGGCGTGTAGACGCTCTGGAACCCGAAGCCCTCGTTCGGCTCGCCTGCGCCGGCCCCAACCTTGTCGAAGAGATAGAAATAGGTCTCCTCCATGTCGAGTTCGTTCGGCGGGTTGTCGACATCATGGCGATGGGAGGGGTAGCCGGACCAGTTTCCGCTGGGAATCATGCCCTCGCCGATGTAGAAGTGCTCGGAATCGAACTTCTCGTCGAGGATGATCTCGGAGGTACGGGTCCAGTTGTCCTTGCCCAGCGCGATGTGGCGGGTGTCCTCGGGACGGATGAGCGTTGGCTTCGCGGTGTCGCGGGTGACCGGCGACGACTGGAACGCGAGTTCGACGTCGCTCAGCGCGGTGATGGTGTAGGCGGTGTGCCGCGGCATGTAGAGGCAGTGGGGCTTGCCGGTGAACGGCGAGGGGCGGCCGTTCGTCACCTCGAACTTCCAGCCCGCGCCCTCGGCGGCGAAATTGCCGCCGATCAGAACGAGCGCAACCTCGGTCTCGGCGGTGTCCGCCTTGTAGGTCTCGCCCTTCGCGAGCTTGATGAGGCCGAAGTTGGTTAGTTCCATCTTGTACTCGCCGACATCGAAGATCTTGTTGTAGCCGTTGACCGGCTTGAGGGGGATTCTGAGATTCATCTTTTTCCTTTCAGTCTATCGCTGCTTCACTTCACCAGATGCAGCTCGATGTTCATATTGCGGCAGAGATCGCTGAGTTCCTGGGTGTGGTCGCCGTACATGAGGGCGTAGTGGTGCTCCCAGCCGTTCTCGATCACTTCCTTCATGATGGCCTCGCAGCCGGCGTCGAACTTGACCTTGAGCGGATTGCCGCGCACGAAGAGGTCGGTGTCGAGACCGGTGCCGGTACACACGAGCATGCGGAAGCCGTCACCATCGCGCTTCTCGCCGAGACGAGCGAGCGTGACCCGGCCCGGCTTCAGCGGGAACTCGTCGGTGACGCCCTTAACGCCGCCGCCCTCGACCGTAGCCGAGCAGTGCAGCTCGGGCTTGAAGCCGGGCTTGCAGATCGCGCACGGAGCCGCGCCGCAGTGCCAGGTGACACCGTACTCACCCTCGCAGATGATGAGATCGCAGAAGAACGGCTTCTCGCCCGAGAGCATCTGGCCGATCTTCATCATCGTGGCGCCGTAGACGTCGCCCTCGCAGGCGCAGAGGTGGCCGTGGTTGGTGAGATGGCCCATCGTCGAGCAGACCGCGATGCCGTAGAACTCGTTGAGAATCACCTCGGGCCAGCAGCGCATCGCCAGCGTGTCGACCATGAATTTCTTCTTGGTCTTGATGATTGCGCCGTAGAGACGGGCGGCCTTCTCGAACTGATCGCCACGCGGACCGTCGGAGCAGTGGCACTGCGCGTCCTCGAGGATCTCCTTTTTCGCCTGCTCGAGCTCGTCGGGGGTGAGGTTCTGCGCGGTGGTGAACACCTCGTGCTCGGTGATGATCTTCACCTCCGGCCCGATTTCGCGGCGGAAGTTGAGCTCGTTGCAGCAGCTGGTGTAGAAGCCAGGAACGCGGCCGCCGATCAAACCCACGCGGGTGCGCTTCAGCTCCTTCATCGCCTTTGCCACGTTGATCGCGCTAGTAAGTTTGGCCGCCGCCTCGGCGGTGCCGGGAATCGCATGGACGTGGAAGTACGGGATGTGCAGACGGTACATGTGGTGCGCGTTCATGTTGGCGGCGCAAAACGAGTTGTTCTGCAGACGCCCACCGGCCGGATCGGGCTCCTTCATCGACCACAGGATCACCGGCACGTTGAGACGCTGGGCGAACATCGGCGGCACCACGCCCAGGGAGAACGTCATGAAGTGGGTCACAATCACGTCCGGACGATCCTGCTCCCACTTTTCGAGCAGCTCGACCGCCTCGTCTTCGAGGGTGATCATCTTGCCGGGATCGAGTATCTCGACTTCCGGCAGCGTTTTCATGAAGGCCACCGCATCCTTGCGCGCGGCCTCCAGCGTATCGTTCGTCCAATTCACCTTGGAGAGCGGAAGATAACCAATTTTGAACATTTAGTCTACCTTTCTTGTTGTCTAAGTCAAATGGTGCAATATCCTAGAAACTGGCCTGGAGGAACTTAATCGACCGTTCGACATCCTCGAAGGTGTTGCGACGCTCTTCGCATTCGACCACCGCCCACTCGCAGCCCACCCTAGAGGCGGCGGCGAGAATGGCCGGCCAGTTGTTGTCGTCTCCTTCACCCCCAACGGAATATCCGCCGCCCGGCTTGGCGTGAATCGACGGCACACGGCCAGGCAGATTGGCGAGGAACGCGGCCGGATCGTCGCCTGCGAGCTTCACGTGCCCCACGTCGAGCTCGAAGTCGAGCCCGGCCTCTGCTATCAGGTCGATGGGCTTCACGCCATCGAGCGGCTTCTTCGACTCGTGCTGGTGGTTGTGGTAGCCACAGCGAACGCCGTCGGCGACGAAGCGATCCCGCACCGCGCTCAGCTGGACCATGTGCCGCTTCCAATCAGGCAGCGTCTTGCCGCCAAACCACGGTTCGTAGGCGAAGCGGATGTCGAACGTGCGGCAGAACTCGAGGAACCTGCCATAACCGTCGCCCTTGATGTCCTTCATGTAGAACGGCATATCGACGATCTTCAGGCCCTCGCCATCGAGCATCTTCGCGAGTTCCTTGCGGTCCATCGCGTAGAAGCCATACGACTGCACTCCCTCGTAGCCCATTGCCCTGAGCTTGCGGAACGCCCCCACGGGATCCTTCTTCCATATCTCGTTGACGCTCCACATCTGCGCGGCGAGGCGGATGGGATTGCGGCTTTCAAGCCCCGCGAACTTCGCGTAGGCGGCGGACAGCGTCTCGGCCGGCGTAGTGCGGCAGTATTCGTCGCGGAAGAGCTCGACGGAAAGCCACGGCTCGGCACCGATGGCGTCGAGCATGGCGAAGATCGACCGCCACGGAGCCCTGCCCTCGCCCGGCCACACGCGGTCGGCATCGGTGAGCGAAGCACGCGGCTTGTCGAGCATGTAGTCGTTGACGTGCAGCACGGGGATCTGCGACGACTTCATCCGCGCGAAGTCGCCGAACCATCCGCCGCCGCGATAGGTGTGGTAGACGTCGGGCAGGATAGCCGTGTCGCCGCGGCCGACGAGCGCCAACACGTCGAGCGCCGCGCGCGGAGTGGAGAGATTGACCGAGTGTCCCCAGTATTCGAGAAGCGGCTGCACGCCGTACTCGTCGCCCAGCGCCAGCACCGCCTTGAAGCGTTCGGCAATCGTTTCGGGGGAGAGAATGGGAGAACCCGGCTTCTGCATCCCGAACATCGAGGCGGCGATGCGGCGGCACCCGAGTTTCCTGAGCGCCTCCATGTCGCGACGCGTTTCCTCCAGCCCCGCCTGGCGCACTGCCGGATCGGAATCGGCCCAGCGCCCGAAGGCGATGCCGTTCACGAACTCGATGCCTGCCGCATCGGCAATTCGCTTCGCCTCGGCGAAGGTGCCGTCCGCAATCGCGGCATGTACGTCCTTCATCCAGGGCTCGTAGCCCCTGAAGGGACTCGCCGCGATCGCCTTTACCTGCTCAAGGAACGATAGCCGGTAGGCACGAAGCGTCGAGGCATTGATGGCCAGCCGCCGTCTACGCCCGCCAATGGTTGCACATCCACCAATCGCCGTGCCCAGCGCCGTCAGCGCGGACGCAGCCAGAAATCGTCTTCTCGTAATCATGTTGGGGAGATAGGGTTGTAGTTGGTTTCAGTCCACAATCTGGGCCACCTTGTCGCGGGCGGCGTTTAGGAAGTCGGCCAGCGGCTCGAGCGTCTCGGTGAACTTGGTGTTCAGGAAGGCATCCACCGCCGCCACCGCCATCATATCGCCCCAGATCATCTGCCCCATGCAGAGAGTGTTGGCGTCATTGATGGCGCGGCACATCTTCGCGGCGAAAACGCTCTCGACCACCGCGGCGCGCACGCCCTTGAACCGGTTGGCGATCATGCTCATGCCCATTCCGGTGCCGCAGAACAGGAATCCGCGCTGGGCCTCGCCACGCTGCATGGCGCGGCAATAGTCTACCGCCGATTCGAAATACGGCTTTTCGGGGACCGCATCAGTGGCGCCGAGATCCTTGACTTCAAACCCCAGCTCCAGAAGGTGCGCAACCACCGCATTCTTCAACGACACGGCGAAAGGATCCGCCGCCACCAGAATCGTCTCTTTTCCCATAATATGACCTCTGTTGAATTTCAGCTTGCGTCCAATCGTCGGAATCGCCTCTCGACCCCGCCAACCGACCGATACAACCGCTTTCCCGTTATTCTACCACACCTGGCGGCAGTAGTCAAGTTGTGACTTATAAAAAAATGTAATCGGCCAGTGGTCGGAAAAAACCGAGTCGCCAACCGATTACATTTTCCTTACATTTTTTATTTTTGCACTTCACTTCTCCCCGAAAATCTGATATAATAAATGTTGCTTCAGCATGGTGGAAACCATACAGGAGATTTGATCTTTGATATCGGTGGGAGGTTGTTATCCTCCCGCCAACAACAAATGTACGTAGGTGCATTTTTTGCTTCGTCAGAAAACGACCAAACTTTCAGAATTGAAGCATGGAATGTGGCTGCTTTGAATTTCGTGCCATGTGGATTCTATATGTGGATTTCATGGTGTGTCAGTTCTGCGTGCCCGTTCTTGGTATTTCAATTCGGGCGCTTGGTCGTGCCTCTGACGAGATATCTCGAGCGAGGCACGCTTTTTATAGTCGCTGGAATTGCGTTGCCTGTTGTACTCAGCGGCAGAAGTGAGCATACCAAAAATGACTAGTATTAAAATGAGAGCAAATCCGAATTTCCTTCGAACGGGATTCCAGTGTATGGGTGAATTAGAGATACCTATGATCAGGAAGGTGTCATTGCCAGATGATAAAATCGATTTGATCGCCTGTTCACGCACAAAGATAAATGATTTGGAGGAAAACCGACGCAAAGGGGTGCATTTCTTTGTAGATGATTACCGATTTGATGTTTTACGCAGAAAACCGAACGCTGGACTTATGAAGTACAGTCAATACGCTTTCGTTTTATCGCCAGACTTTTCGCGTTACAATGAAATGCCAGTATGGAAAGTGATTGAAGCGGTTGGAATGAATCGCTGGATAGGAGCTTATTGGCAAAAGGCGGGGTTGAAAGTGATCCCATCTGTCGGTTGGGCGACGGCAATCACTGATAAGTTTTGTTTTCTCGGAGTGGAGCGGAACTCTCTAATCGCCATAACTACGAATGGAAACAGACGTGAAAGGCGTCCTTATCTACGCGGTTACGATGCCATGCTAGAGCGAATTGAACCATCGGCGATAATTTGTTTTGGTAAGCCATTCCCGGAAATGCGCGGTAATATCATCCCTGTGAAATTACGATATTCATGGAAGAGGGAAATGATCATGGGTGGAAATGGAACATTTGCTGTAGGTAGGAATGCTTCCTATCAGTGGAAAACCGTCAAAAAGGTAGGCGGCGTAAAAGTGTTAGAACCTATATTGTCGGAAGGACATAGGCAAACTGGTCATAAACTGCCAGAAGAAGCTCATTCTAGTCGAATGTACATCCTGCAGTACGGGGACGGCAACTTCTCACAATTGAGGATATATGACAGCTTTCATCGTGTTCGGTTTGAATTCGGTTATCATCGAGAAGCGAGTATAGACAAATCTGCCAAGGCAGTATTGCATTATCACACGTATACATACTACAGTGGCAGTTCTTTGTTTACACGTAGCAAAGCCAAGAAGGTCACGTTGAAAATGTGGCAAAGGTTTAAACAGTACTTTACAGGAGTCGAATACAATGAAAAACAGTAATACCAGAGAGTTTCTAGAAACAATTGTAGCGCAAGATGCGTGGCTCTCTTATGGTTCTCGACATTTTTTTGTCAATGGTTGTTGTCAGGAGGTTGATCGGTTAACGGGGAGAACGCTCTGGGCTCGCATTGAAATGTATGAAACTGATGCAACGTTCCAGAATTTTGTTGCCGACGTTTGTTCGATCACCGGGCCTTCCGTCGAGGATGTGATGGACAGATTCGTCCACATCCCTCTCATTGATGGCAAGAATTTCTGGGAGCTTGAGAATGAACTTGAGTGGGTCTGACCCAAAATATGGAACAGTAGAACGAGACGTGATGGAGAGTCAGAGTCCGCCGTAGTTATCCCATCGCCAACGAATAAAATCCCGATTCACCCATTCTGGAATATGAATAAGTGGAGGAATGGTCGCACCGTAATTCATTCTGGCGCGATCTGTCAGGAAAACGCTACCGTTCTCGTGTATTCGTAAATGGCCAGAATCGAACAGTTGATGAATGTCCATGCGCATTGTAAAACCATTTGCGCGCGTATCCTCACCATGGTATTTGAACGGAATGATATGCGCGGCCTCAAGCACTTCAGGCATTGTCACATTTGTGATGATGCATCGTGGAGTTTTTCCAAGAACGGCGTGTCTGAAACGAGCCTGATTCGGGCGGGTCCGGTCGGTAGTGACACGTTTGCGCTCTATTTCTGGAATGACTTCTGAGCGCTTGATACTTTCCAACCACTCAGCATAACCACCGTTTGCTGAAAGATTGATTAAACGAAATACTTCCTCGTCGAGTTCGGAATTGAAGACGAAACGTTCTTCGCCATCAACCTCGACTTGATTGAGATAGCCGTAATTGGAAAGAAAAAGCAGGAATTCACGTGCAATGCGGTGATCATTACTATCGGAACAGCAATTTGGCCATCTAGAAACATCAAGCTCACCCATTCGATACGCAACGATAAACGTCACAAAATCCCCCACTGTCGCCTCGTTCACCCCTGAAAGCGGTATGACAATTCGCAACAATTCTTGTTTGGTCAAATATCCTTGACCAAAACCGACAGCCAGCTCACGTACAATTTTAAGAATCAGAAGCAAAGGCTTCAACTTCAGTTTCGCAGTCCGCCATTGTTCACATTCTTTCGGATTTTGGACAGTGGGATTTGGAAGCGTGAATGTCTGTACCGTGATGGCGGCAAATTCGGCCTGAGATATTTTTCGGTCGGCGACGAGGCGGCCAAAAGGTGTTAAAGCGATACATCCACCGCGTTCCGCTTCTGGGATCAATCCCACTGCTCGCCAATACTGTCCAGAATTTCTAATTAAGTTGCGCTCGCCTGTACGCCGGGCCAAGTCCACGCCGATACCACGGCCTTCTATATCTCTCGCAAGATTCTGCAACTCTATTGCAAATTCTTCCGAACTATACTTGATACCCTGATTGAGTTTTTCGAGCCGCCGCATGCGGAAGAGCACACCCAACAACACCACGGGATCGTTTATTCCTTCGGTACATTGTAAACTGGCCCATTTCCATTTGAATCCAGAAAACGGTAACTGCGGGACAAAACTCAACGACATACTCATTTCTGCGTTACTTTCTCATACGCAGAGAATTGGCGAGCTATAATCTCTGCAAAGTGCGGTGGAACAGCATTGCCAATCTGCCTGTAGACTGACGAGAGCGGTCCTTCAAATGCGAAATCAAGCGGAAAACTCTGAACGGTTGCCAACTCTCGCCCAGTCATACGCCGTTTGTTGTCGGGATGTGGCAAAATGACAACACCACCCTTGTCGTCACCACGCGCAGTTACTGTAGGTGCGGGTTGTTCAGAATTGAGTGGACGATGACCAATGTAACCATTAAAATTGAGCTTGTATTTAGAATACACGTGGTTAGGAAGGTCGTTCTCTTCGTCTGGGTCCGGAATTCCCTCAAATGCGGCACCTACACCTACCCAACGAGGTAATCCATTTTTACCATTTCGGTCATGTGTCGGTGCTGGAAACTGGAAATCGAATTTAAGATCATTTCGAACACCAACGAATAAAACACGTTCTCGTTTCTGAGGCACGCCATAATCAGCGACATTGAATAGACGACTCTGTACTCGATATCCCAGACTTCGCATATCAACCAGAATCTGCTCGTATACCTTTCCGCCTGCAAAATGTAAAATGCCCTTAACGTTCTCGGCCAGAAAGAACTTGGGTCGCTTGTCTCGTACAACACGCAACAGCTGCAGATATAGCTTGTTGCGTTTATCCGTCTCATGACGCTTTGTGTTAGCAACGGAAAAACCTTGACACGGAAAACCACCAATCACGATGTCGCAATTTGGAATATCTTCACTAGACACTGCGGCAATGTCGGCACATACGATGTGATCGCCGATGTTGGCACGATATGTTCTTACGGCGTCTGCATAGACATCATTTGCCCATACTACCTTATGCCCTGCACGAATAAAGCCAAGATCGAGGCCACCCGCACCACTGAAAAGAGACACGACCCTCATACAGACAGAACCTTTCCTAGACGAATCAGCTCATCGCCAAGAAGTTTTGCGAATCTTACAGGGACCGCATTACCAATCTGTCGATAGCAGGAATTCATAGCTCCAACAAATTCAAATTCATCTGGGAAGGTCTGGATTGCTGCGCTCTCACGAATTGTTAATCGGCGCTTCCCGTTATAGTGCGGTATCGCGCACACCCCTCCACCGCCATTGCCACGCGCTAAAATGGTTGGACATGGCTTGTCAGGGTCTGTAGGCCGATGCCCCGTGAAATTTCGAAAAGCGAGTTTGTAGGAAGAATATATATGATTGATGACTTTGTTCGGCTTGTCTGGATCTGGGAAACGTTCCAACTCATCGCGAATCGTTCGCCATGGCTTCAACGATCCTACTTCACCGTGAGTAGGTAATGGGAAACAGAATTTAAACTCTTCACTCAAATCCTTGCGTCGTCCCACAATGATGACACGGTGACGATGCTGCGGCACACCATAATCGGCCATATCCACAAGATGTACATCAAGACGATAACCTGCACGCTGGAAATCAGCAAGTATTTTATTTATGGCTACTCCCCCACCTAGGGAAAGTATTCCCCTAACATTTTCAGCTATGAAAAACTTTGGTTTCTTGACAGCTATGACCTTACGAAAGAACTTGTAAAGAACATTTCGGTCATCATCTACATCACGAAGAAGATTAGCTTGCGAGAATCCCTGACATGGGAACCCTCCAACAACTACATCAGCGTCATCCGGGATGTCTGCCATTCGAACGTCCTTGATGTCGGCACACACAATGTGTTCACCAATGTTTTTACGATAGGTCTCTACCGCGTTGACATCAATATCGTTGGCCCAGACAATCTCATTACCAGCCTGAATCAAACCCAGGTCAAGTCCCCCTGCACCACTAAAAAGAGAAATCACTCGCATGAAATATCATACTCCAATGAGCTGTGGATTTAAAATAATTATATTCGTGCTCACAGAAAAGTATGTGCAACATTTATGCTTGATGCCAAATCAAACACTGCCATTGCAACAAGCACTCGTATGTTGTATTTTTTCATAGCGCGTATTCTACCAAGAAAAAGCTTGAGTGTCAAACTAAAACTGAAACCAAATAACATTGTATAGTGAGAGGTGGTACCATGCTTACTGACCATTACAAAATTCCTGATTTTAATTCTTGATTTCCCCGCCGTCCTTTGATATAATATTCCACGTTTCCGCAGGGAAGCGGGCGCCTAGCTCAGTTGGTTAGAGCACTACCTTCACACGGTAGGGGTCACTGGTCCGAGTCCAGTGGCGCCCACCATTCCCATGGAGAAGCCACCGTAAAACGGCGGTTTTTTATTTTTCGGCGGCCGGCCGGATCCCCGGCGTCATGTTTCAAGTTCTGCCGTCCCAAAGCGCCTCTATGCGCTTGGGACTGACCGGCTCGGGAGTCCCGAGTTCCTGCGCGAAGACGGAAATCCGATATTCCTCGAGCATCCAGCGGATGCGCGTCAGCGTGGCGGGCGGCACCAGCGGCTTCGGTTGAGCCACCGCCTCGCGATAGCGTCGCCAGAGCGCTTCGAACCTCGCCTCCTTGGCAAGGTCGGACGCCGGATTCACCCTTGCCCGCTCGAGTCGCAATGCCGCCCCCCGCAGATAGCGGGGATACTCGCGCAGACGCGCCAGCGGCACCAGCCGCGGGAAACCGCGGTAGACGAGCCATGCCAACTGGGTGCGCACGGAGTCGACCGTTGCCGGATCCACCTTCACCCGCTGGAGCGTCGACTCAATCTCCGCTGCCGCCACCAACGAGGAGCGGAAAATATCGGTTATCGCCCCCCTCGCCTCCAACAGCGCGTCGCGCCTGGTCTCCAGGCGGCGTGCGAACTCGTCGCCGTCCCGCACCGGATCGAGATTGCGCACGTACGCCTCGCGCACCGCGCCGAGGAAGATGTCGTTGGCGACATCGGCGTCGGACCAGTCCAGCTGGCCGAGATAGAGTGCGGAGGCGAACGGCAGCCCCTTCGCACGAAAATCGGCCTTGAAGCGGCGCGCCAGGGCCAAGGCGAAAAGACGGGTCACCCCGGCCGCATGGGCGGACGCCGCCTGGGCGGCATCGGAATAGAGACGCAGCGTCACCCCGTTGCCTTCGTCATGGAGCGCAGGGAAGTGCTCAAGCTCCCATCCGCCCGAATCGCCACGCCCGCTGGCTGGGATGACGCCAAAAGTCCATTCGGTGGACGGGGTATCCGATTCCGCCGACGGACGAACCCCGCCCGACGCCGACGAAGCATCGATGCCAGCGGCGGACAGCACCTCGCCGAGATCGCGCGAGGCGGCAATGACCCTGCCCGTGGCGTCGTCACGGACGCAGTAGCGCACCCGGAGATGCGGCGGCAGGCGCATCCCGGCCCAGGCGTCGGGTGGTATGCGGAACCCCTTCTCGGCATAGACCACCTCGCGAACCGCTTCCTCCAGCGACGCCGAACCAGGCCGCAGATGAGCCATCAGCGTGGCGACCGTCTCGTCAAGCGGGGAAAGAACGCGACGCAGGGCGGACGGGAGTACCGACAGCATGAACGAAAGCTTCTCGGGCAGGGCACCAGGCACCAGCCAGTCGGCCCGCCACAATCCAAGCGCCGCCGCGTCGCTGCGCTTCACCGAGCAGGTAATGCCGTCGCGCTCTGGATCGTCGGGCAGGTCACGGTACGAAAGGCGCATCTTGACCCCGCCCACCATGATCGAATCGGGATAGTCGCTGCGCGCACCGGAGCCGGTCGGCCACCAGTCCTCCCGCCTAAGTGCCAGACGTTCGCCGGCTGTGTGATCGCGCCGCAGCCATTTGCGCAGGGCGTCGGCGGAGGCAACCTCCTCCGGCAGCACCGCGGCGAAGAACGACGTCAACCGCTCGGCATCGAACACCTCGGGGCGACGGAGCTTTTCCGCCAGCCGGCGAAGAGTGTCAAGAAATTCGCAGTTCCTTCGCACCTCCGGCGGCGGACGCGGGAATTCGCCGCCCACCAGCGCACCACGAATGAACATCTCCCTCGCCAGGGGAAGGTTCACCCTGCTGAAATCGCAGCGGCGCGAGGGCACGACCACCAGTCCGTAGAGGGTGATCTGCTCGACGGCCCGCACGAAACCGCTCTGAGGGTCATATTCCGGTGCGCGATAGGAATGGCGGCACAACGGTCCGGCCGCCCGCTCAATCCAGGCGGGATCGATGCCCGCGGCATCGCGAGCAAACAGACGGGCGGTGTCCACCAGCTCGCCGGCCATGATCCAGGGTGCCGGAGTCTTGCGGTTCTTTGCAAGCGCCGATCCCGGATGGAGCGCGAATCGCAGCCCGTGCGCTCCACGGTATTCCCGATCCTCCTCGTGCCAGTGTCCGATGCGACTCAGCAGCCCCGTAAGCAGAGCGCGGTGCAGACGGTTCGCGGCCTCCGCCGGATCGTGGTTCGTACCGGCGCTTGAAATCCCGAGCCGATGCGCCAGATCGCCGAGCTGGCGCACGAGATCGCGCCATTCGCGCATGCGGGGGTAGGAGAGGTACGTCTTCTTGCATAGCGTGCGCAGCTTCGACTGGGATAGTTCCGCCGAGTTCTCGCACCACCAGCGCCACAGCTTCAGCGTACCCAGGAAGTCCGACGACACCTCGCGGAACTGTGCGTGTGCCTGCTGCGCCTTGTCGCGCTCATCCGCCGGGCGGCGCCGCGGATCGTCGCAAGCCATCGCCGCCACCACCGGCAGGACGTCGTCGAGCACCGCCTCGTCCACCGCCGCGAGCAGCATTCTGGCCAGACGCGGCTCAATTGGAATGCGGGCGAGCTTGCGGCCAATCGCGGTGAGGCACACCTCGCGGACACCATTGCGCATCACGTGCGCGATGGCACCCAGTTCGACGAGCTCGCGCAGTCCCTCGCGCACCATTGCGGGCTTTGGCGGATCCAGGAACGGGAAACTCTCCACGTCGCCAAGACCGAGGTCGAGCATGGTCAGAATCACCCCGGCGAGGGACGAACGCAGCACCTCGGGTGCAGTGTAGACGTCGCGGGCGAGGAAGTCCTCCTCGGAATAGAGACGGATGCAGACGCCGGGCCCGAGGCGTCCGCACCTGCCCGCACGCTGGCGTGCCGACGCCTGCGAGATGTTCTCTATCTGAAGACGCTGCACCTGGGTGCGGTGGACATAGCGGGAAATGCGGGCGAGCCCGGAATCGACCACGCAGCGGATGCCGGGAATGGTCACGGAAGTCTCCGCCACGTTGGTGGCAAGCACGATGCGGCGGCGGGACGAAAGCCGGAATGCACGGCGCTGCTCGGCGGCGGGCAGCGAGGCGAGAAGCGGAATTATCTCATCGGCGCCGGAGCGGCTCGCGGCAAGGTGTTCGGCGCATTCGCGGATGTCACGCTCGCCAGGCAGAAAGACGAGCACATCGTCCCTGGCGGGCAGTTCCGCGACTGCGGCGGACACCAAGCCGGGCAAATCGCCCTCCGCCTCGGGCTCGGGCGAACGATACCGCATCTCGACCGGGAAGAGCCGCCCGGGCACATCCACAACCGGCGCATTGTCGAAGAATTCCGCAAAGTGTCCGGTGTCGAGGGTGGCGGACGACACCACCACTCTCAAATCGCGGCGGCGCGCAAGCACGCGCTTGAGGATGCCGAGCAGGAAATCGACGTTCAGCGAGCGCTCGTGCGCCTCGTCGACCACAATCGCGTCAAAACCCCGCAGCAGCGGGTCGGTGCGGGTGCGGGCGAGCAACACGCCATCGGTCATGAAGACGAGGCCGGTCTCGGACGACACCTGCCGCGCATACCGGTGCTGGTAACCCACGAAACCGCCAACCGGCGAGGCCATTTCATCGGCGACGCGCTCCGCCATGGTCACGGCGGCAAGGCGGCGCGGCTGGGTGCAGGCCACTCGCAGCCGCTCGCGTGCCGCAAGCGCTTCGAGGACCATCTTCGGTATCTGCGTGGTCTTGCCGGAACCGGTGTCGCCGCAGACGATCGTCACCGGATTCGAGCGCACGGCCTCGACGATGCGGTCGCGGAACGCGCTTACCGGCAGTTCTGCCGGATACTCGATGCGAGGCAGCTTCAAATCACTTCTTCGTGACGCTCTGTCCCTCGCGGGAGTCCTTGACCAACCAGCCGGCGGCTGCGATCGCATCGCGCAGCCGATCGCTCTCTGCCCAGTTCTTCGCGGCGCGCGCGGCGGCGCGCTCGTCGAGCAGCGCCTGGATCTCGGCGGGAACCTCGGTCTTCTCGGCCCGGCCGAAGAAGATGACCCCCAGCACCTCGTCCATGCGCGCGAAGAGGGCCAGCAGCTGAGCGGTGGAGAAGCTCGGCGCCTGATCGCCCTGCAATGCGGCATTCGTCTCGCGGACCAGCTCGAAGAGCGCCGCGAAGGCCTTGGGGATGTTCAGATCGTCGTTGACGGCGACCGTGAAGTCCTCCAGGCACTTGCGGGCCCAGTCCGGAAGCGACGCCGGGTCGAACTGCTCGACCTTTCCGCCGTTCAGCTTCTCGATGCGCTCAAGGCACGCGTCGACGCGGGCCAGCGACTTGCGCGCGTCCTCCAGGGCGGTGAAGGCGAAGTTGAGTCCGGACCGGTAGTGCGCGTTGATGAGCACATAGCGGATCTCCCGTCCGGCCCACCCCTTTTCGAGGAGGTCGCGGAGCGTGAAGAAGTTGCCCAGGCTCTTGGACATCTTCTCGCCGTTCACCCGCAGGTGCGCACAGTGCATCCAGGTGTTGACGAAGGTCTTGCCCGTGGCCGCCTCGGCCTGGGCGATCTCGTTCTCGTGATGCGGAAAGAGATTGTCGATGCCGCCCGTATGCAGGTCGAACGTCTCGCCGAGGTACTTCATCGACATCGCCG
>JAZRXT010000150.1:0-4865 GCA_045600365.1 Kiritimatiellia bacterium
CCGCGCCCGCCGCGAATCTGCAAGGTCTGCGGATGCAATCCGTGCGTCTGCCCCAAGCCGCCGAAGAAGTCCGTGACGATTGACCTTTGGGACGGGCGGCAGATTTCCGCGACCTGGGAGGACAAGGTCATTCTCGACAACGAGATGCTGGATGTGAAGGAGTTCCTTGTCCGCTTCGCCAATGCAATCCGTCGCTTCACCAAGGACGAGAACGGGCTCCGCGGCAAATGGCAGGAGATGGAGGAGCGGAGCAATCTCTTGGAGGAGCTGGCCGTCTTGGGCTTTACCGAGGAGAAACTGCGCGAGATTCAGCAGAAGACCGAGCGGCAGGAATATGATGTCCTCGACATTACACTTGATTTGGTTTACGCCGTTGCGCCAATCAAGCGGGCGATGCGGGCGGAGCGCCTTGTGGAGAAGCTGGCCTTGCTCACTCCGCAGCAGCGGGCACTTGCCGAGGTGATTCTGCGCAACTATGTGAACGACGGAGTCTGGACGCTCTCGATGAAGGGTTTCAGCGATCTCCTGAAGCAACGCTACGGTTCCATCTCCGAGGCACTATCGAAGTTGTCCTTTCCGACGCTCGATCACGCGCTGAGCTATTATTCCGACATTCAGCACTGGCTCTATGCCGCGTAAAGATGTGTTTTCGCGGGATTGTCTGGAGTGTCCCGGCAAATTGCCACACTAAGATTTGCATGCTATGGATCTATGAGCTGGTTGCTAAAGAGAGATAATCTTGATTCGGCACAGGCATCGGCGATCGTTCATGTCGTCACCTTGAAGGCGTGTTGTCTGGCCGCGATTTTGCCCAATCATTTCCGGAACGTTCTGCTCTCCGGCGATTGATTTCGTTCCTTGTCGGCGTTGCATTCACCTTGGTTTGAACAAATAAACGGCAACTTGTTCCATTTTTCCTCTTTCACTTTAGCCGAAATTGTGCTATAATTAGCGCAATGGAAGAAATAGACTCGGCAACGCGAAAAGCCGCCGTCCTGACGGAGGCGCTGCCATACATTCAGGACTTCAATGGTTCCACCGTGCTCGTGAAGGTGGGCGGTAGCGTGATGGAGAATGCCGACAATCTGCGTTCCCTTCTGGCCGACATCGCCTTCATGGACGCCGTGGGCATGCGCGTGGTCGTCGTGCATGGCGGAGGCAAGGCGATATCCAGGGCAATCAAGGAGAGCGGCCACGAGCCGAAGTTCGTGGATGGTCTGCGCGTGACCGACGAGGAGACGATGGAAATCGTGCGTCGTACCCTCAACAACACGGTCAATGCCGATCTCGTGCGCACACTGCAGTCATTCAAGACGAACGCAAGGCCTCTGCACGGCAACTGGATGTTCACTGCCGAGAAGATCACCACGCCCGACCGCGGCTACGTGGGCGATCCCGTGGCCGTCGACACGCGTGCGGTGCTGGAGATGCTCGACGCCGGTATCGTGCCGGTGATCACTCCGCTGGGGACCGGACGCGACGGGCACCTCTACAACATCAATGCCGATAGCGCGGCGGCTGCGCTTGCCAAGGCGCTCAAGGTGCGCAAGTTCGCGGTGGTGTCGGACGTGCCGGGTCTCCTGCGCGATCCGTCCGATCCGTCGACGCTGATGCCCACGCTGGAGCTTTCCGACGTGGCGGAGCTGAAGCGCGACGGGATCATCTCCGGTGGGATGCTGCCGAAGATCGAGGGGTGCGAAGAGGCCATTCGCGCCGGGGTGCGCAAGGTGCATCTGGTCGATGGCAGAATGCCCCATTCGCTTTTGTTGGAAATATTCACCCGAGAAGGGGTTGGAACTGAGATTACAGGAGAACAGAGATGAGTAAAAGCAATGAAATAGCCGAGGATTACGGCAAGTATCTGATGCCCGTGTATACGCCGGGCGTGGTTGTGGCCAAGGCCAAGGGATCTCGCGTCTACGACGCCGAGGGCAAGCAGTATTACGACTTCACGAGTGGCATCGGCTGCCACAACGTTGGCCATTGCACCGATGGGGTGGTGAAGGCCGTTCAGGAGCAGGTGGCGACGCTGGGGCATTGCTCCAACCTGTTCATTAACGAGCCGCAGGTCCAGCTCGCCAAGAAGCTGGTCGAGATTTCCGATCTCGGCGGAAAGGTCTTCTTCTGCAATTCCGGCGCCGAGGCGAACGAGGCGGCAATCAAGCTCGCCCGCAAGTGGGGCGCGGCCAATGGCGGTCGCTGGGAAGTGGTGGCAATGCGCAATGGCTTCCACGGGCGCACGCTCGCCACGCTCGCGGCCACGGGCCAGAACTGGTGTCATGAGGGCTTTGAGCCGCTGCCTGTCGGCTTCAACTACGCCGACTTCAACGACATCGAAAGCGTCCGTGCCGCGGTGTCCGACAAGACCGTGGCGATCATCCTCGAGGCCGTGCAGGGCGAGGGCGGCGTGATTCCCGCCACCGAGGAGTTCATGAAGGGCGTCCGCGAACTCTGCGACGAGAAGAACCTCGTCATGATCTGCGACGAGGTGCAGTGCGGCATGGGCCGTACCGGCAAGTGGTGGGGCTGGCAGAACTATTCCGTCAAGCCCGACCTCTTCACCACCGCCAAGTCGCTGGCCGACGGTGTGCCGATGGGTGCGCTCGTCTCCAATGCCAAGTTCGCCGATGTGTTTACCACCGGCAGCCACGGCTCCACCTTCGGCGGCAATCCGCTTGCCTCCGCGGCGGCGCTCGCCGTCATCCGCATCATCGAGAACGAGCAGCTGCTCGTGGCCGCCGTGCGCAAGGGCGACATGGTGCGCGCCGCGCTCGACGCGTTTGCAGACAAGTACGACAAGGTCCTCGAGGTGCGCGGCATCGGCCTGATGCTTGGCATGACTGTGGACGGCGATCCCAAGGAAGTGGTCGAGAAGTTCCGCGAGTTCGGCATCCTGGTCCTTACCGCCGGCGGCAACACTGTTCGCCTGCTGCCAACGCTCTCCATGACCGAGGCCCATATCGAGGAGGCGGTCGAGATGATGGGCGAGGCACTTGACGATCTCTTCGGCGTCGCAGAGTGACAGGATTTCCGAAAGGCACTATATGGATGACGAAAGCATAATCCTTGACGAGGACGAGATCGCTTCCGAGCAGATACTCCAGCGCAAGCGGAAGGCCCCCGTGGTCAAGACCGGCACCTCGCCGGCCGACATACTCAAGGCCGCCTCCCAGGCGCTGGCGACCCTTCGCGAGAAGTGTCCGCTGGTGCAGTGCATCACCAACCATGTGACGTCCGGCTTCGTTGCCGACGCTCTCCTGGCGCTCGGCGCCTCGCCGGTGATGACCGAGGACATGGGCGAGTCGACGCGGTTCACCTCCTCCATCGACGCGATGCTCGTTAACACCGGCACCATCACCAAGTCGCAGTCGGACGCCATGCGCGCCGCGGTGGCGAGCGCCAACATGGGCGGCAAGCCCTGGACGCTCGATCCCGTGGCGGTTGGCGCACTGCCCATGCGCACATTCATCTGCAAGGAGCTGGTGCGCCGCTTCCCGGCTATCATTCGCGGCAATCCCTCCGAGATCGCCTTCCTCGCCGGTTCCGAGACGGCTGGCCACGGTGTTGACACGCTGCCGATCGACGAGTCGGCCATCATCACCGCCGGCACGCGTCTCGCCGGCGTCACCCATTCCGCGGTGATCGTCTCGGGCGCGAAGGACTACGTGGCCGTCGAGGGGGCGCCGGTGACGGTCGTCGCCAACGGCTCGCCCATGATGACCCGCATCAGCGGAAGCGGATGCGTCCAGGGCGCGATTGCCGCCGCCTTCACCGGTGCGCTCGGCGGTCGTGCCCGCTGGGAGTCGGCCCTGGCGGCCTCGATCGTGGTTGGCATCGCCGGCGAAATGGCGTCGAGCGCCAAGTGGCCGGGCTCGTTCCGCGCCGCCTTTCTCGACGCGCTGGCGGCAATCACGCCGGGCGACGTGGTCAAGCGTGGCAAGGTTTCGTCGGTAAAATGAGCGTGGACGGCGTGAAGGGCATCGCCGAAAGTCGGCGCGAAATCGACGAAATCGACGATGACATCGTGCAGCTCGTCGTGCGTCGGCTCGACCTGATGGCCGACGTCGCGGCGGCCAAGCGGGCCACCGGCACGCCGGTGCGCGACGACACTCGGGAACACGAGATACTTGAACATGTGTCCGCCGTCGCGGGCGAGGCTTACGCCCACGACGTGCGGATGCTTTTCACCACGCTCTTCGGCATTTCCCGCGAGCGACAGTACAGGATTCTCAAGGAGGCGGGTCGGTAATGGAGCGAGGGGAACTCGAGCCGGCGCTGGCGGAGGAGATCCGCTCGCGTGTCTTCGGCGATGGATTCATGAAGATAGTGCAGACCGTGCGACGCAATGGCACGGTCTTCCGCATTTCTCTGCGTCCCGTGGAGATCGGTGGCGAACGCCGCTATCAGGCCGAGATGTCGGACGACGGCCATGTGCGGGTGAAGAACTTCGATGCGTCCGGCATCGCCGATGGTCTGGAGGAGATCATCGGTCAGCGCGGCGTGCGTGACCTCCATCTGATCACGGCCAAGGGCGATCTGCACGTGCGGGTTACCCGCAAGGGACGCGTGTCCGTTTCACGCAGTGCGGAGATGGATCGGGTGGTGAAAGTGCAGCCGCACGACCGGGTGAAGAAGACGCCACTCACCTCCTTCGACTCCGCAGCCCTGCTGCGCGTCATCGGCATCGCCGACGGCGATGGGCGGGTGCGGGCCTCCATGCGGGGCAAGTACGACCAGGTGAACGAGTTTCTTAAGGTGGTGGCCGACACCGTCGGCGCCGACAGGCGCGTTCGCGGTGGCGGAGAGGCCAACGACGCGCCGTTCACCGTGGTCGACTGCGGCTGCGGCAAGGCGTATCTCACCAT
>JAZRXT010000151.1:0-32180 GCA_045600365.1 Kiritimatiellia bacterium
GGGTTCTCCTCGAAGAACGTCATCAGCTTGTCGCTGACGATCGAGCCGACGATGCCTTCGACCTCGCCGTTGCCGAGCTTGGTCTTCGTCTGCCCCTCGAACTGCGGTTGCGGCACCTTCACGCTCACGATCACCGTGAGACCTTCGCGCATGTCGTCGCCGGTGAGGTTGTCCTTCTCCTTCAGGAGCTTGTTGTCCGCGCCGTACTTGTTGATCGTCCGCGTCAGCGCGGCGCGGAAGCCGGAGAGGTGGGTGCCGCCCTCGATGGTGTGGATGTTGTTGCAGTAGGTCTGCTCGATGGTGGAGTACGTGTCGGTGTACTGCATCGGGACCTCGGCCTGGATCATGCCGGTTACGCCCTTGGCCTCGCCCTCAAAGTGGATGACCGGCGTGACCTGGGTCTTGTTCGTGTTCAGGTAGCCGACAAACTCGTCGATGCCACCCTCGAAGTGGAAGGTCTCCTCATGGTGACCCTCGCCCTCGTTGTCCTTGAAGTGGATCTTCACGCCCCGGTTGAGAAACGCGAGCTCGCGCAGGCGATTGCAGAGAATCTCCCACTTGAACGCATGGCACGAGAAGATGGAATGGTCGGGATAGAACGTGACCCTAGTGCCGGTTTCGTCGCCGCATTCGCCAACGACCTCGAGCGGCTTCGTCACGTGGCCGCGCGAGAACTCGATGCGGTGGATCTTGCCGCCGCGCTTCACCTCCACCTTCATCCAGTCGGAAAGCGCGTTTACGCACGACACGCCCACGCCGTGGAGGCCGCCGGAGACCTTGTAGTTGGAGCCGTCGAACTTGCCACCGGCGTGAAGGACGGTAAGCACCACCTCGATGGCGGGACGATGCTGGGTGGGATGCATGTCCACCGGAATGCCGCGGCCATTATCCGTGACGCTGAGCGAACCATCGGGATTGATCTGCACATCGACGAGCGAGCAGTAGCCGGCGAGGGCCTCGTCGATGGAGTTGTCGACCACCTCGTAGACCAGATGGTGATAGCCACGTTCACCCGTGTCGCCAATGTACATGGCCGGACGCTTGCGCACGGCCTCCATGCCTTCCAGCACCTGAATATTGGAAGCGTCGTAGCTACCAGTCGCGGGGGTTTCGGCATGAGTATCGTTGGTCTGTTCTTCGCTCATTTTACACCTTGTTTTTTACAGGAATATTATACCAAAAGCAAGGGTAAAATTCAAGAAGAAACTGGGCATTCAAAAGCGACTCCCTGCTTTCAAATTTCATGAACTCAAGGGCGTCGAACAATGGTGGGCACGCCATGTTTTCGCGATCGAGACGAGGCTGTCGCCGCGAAGGCCGGGGTTTGACGAGGCGACCGCCACCGGGCGGTTGCGCCCGTGGGTGCCGCCGATTCTCGTGCAGTCCTGGCAGACCGCAATGCGGAACGAACGATCGAGGAAAAGTTCGCAGGGATCGAACCCCGGCTTGTTGTGGATGTCGATGTGCGTAGCCCAGTCCGGCGCCTCGCGCCGATCTGTCCACCACGGATAGGCGCACCAGGAACCCTCGGCGGCAGTCAGCAGTATCTCGCCCGCACTTTCATTCGCCCAGTCCTGGGCATCTCGCGTCTCCACCGCCGCATAGTCTCCCGTGGCGCGCAGCAGCGCGGCCACCGCCTCCACATCCTGCGGGTCGCGCACATAGACGTGCGCGATCTCGTGGTCGCACATGGCGAAGGCGCGCGAAGCGTGAAAATCGGGATAGGCGCGCGATGCCACCGGGCGCACCGAGAACAATCCCGCACGACGCAGGACGAGATTGGGAAACACCGGCGGCTGCGTGACGGGGACGATCGCGTAGTCGCCGCACACGGTGAGGTCGGCCCCCTGTGCCGATGCGAAGTCGGCCAGACGCTCCAGCTGCCGGCGCAATTCAACAAGCGCCTTCAGCGCGGCGGGCGACTCCGGACCATGCCGCTGCGCCTCGTAGTCGAGCGTTGGCAGGTAGAGGAAGGCGAGATCAACAGGATGCACCTCAACCATCCGCAGGAAATTGTCGATCACCGCCCTGCCCACCTTTGCCGAGGCGAGCGGTCCCCAGTAGCGGTGGAGCGGAAAGGTTCCGCATCTCCGATCGAGCTCGTCGCCCATCGCGGCCGGCAACGTGTAGTTGCGCATTATCATACCGCCGCCATGACGGTGGATCGGCGCCGGCGTGATCAGCGAATCAACGCTCTCCCCCATGGACTGCTGCCAGAAGTACATCCCAACCCGTTCGCCCGCCGCGCGCGCGCCCTCCCATATCCGAGAGCCACTCACCAGCGCCGACGTCTGCTCCCAGAACGACGGGCGGCGGAGAACGCGCGAATAGAACGCGTTCGACGTCATGCCGTGCTCACGCGGTGCCGACGCGGTGCGGAAACTTGCCTGGGCCACGCAGGTGACGGCAGGGAAGACGCTGGCGGCAGGAACGAAGTCAAGTCCAGCCATGCGCAGCGCCGCATTGCACTTCAGGGTCTCGTACCCGAGCCCGGCGGCAAAGACAAACAGGGACTTCATTTTTGGGTATCCATTGCGAGATGATTGACGTGCGGCAGGTCTAGCATTCGGGTGGGAAGAACGACTCCGGGATGAAGCAGCTGGCAAGGACATGACCCTTCACAACCGAAGACGACACCCTTATGACACGACCCGTGAACTGCTTGAACTCGTCCAGCCACTTGCCGTGCAGACTCAGTTCCATCTCGCCGCTCTCGGCGCGAAAGGCATCCACCGTGAGCTCGCGCGGCGAGTACTTGATTCCAGTACCCAGCGCCTTCGACACCGCCTCCTTGGCGCACCAGAAGCGCACCATCGCCTTCGGCGGATCGATGGCGGCAATGGCCAGCTCCTGCTCCTCGGAAGTGAAGACGCCCGCAGTGAACTCGGCGGAGAGACGGCGGTCGATCGTCTCGACGTCGACGCCGGTACGCGCATTGGCGGCCACCAGCGCCACCACAAACTGCGAAGTGTGGGCAATGGCGATATCCATCGGTGTGGTGAGCGTATCCTTCCACGGTCCCACCGCTCGCGGCTTGCCCGACTCCAGGCGTCCGATCTGCACATCGGCGCCGCTCCAGCGCGCCTGGTGACGGTCGAGCATGAAGCGACGCACCGCCTCCTTGGCCGCAATGCGCCCGAACAGCCATTCCACCTGACGGCTGACCGATCCAGTCATGGAATCGAAGTCGATGCGGTCTACATCGCCAAGCACGACGCGCGAAAGCGTGCCAAGCCAGAGTCGGTCGCTGTTCTCGAAGAGACGATACGGTATTTCCGTTATCACCGCCGATGCGACAGGCGTCGCCGGCGAACCAAGCAGATCGGCGGAGAGCGGCCGCGAAATGAACGCGGTCGGCGGAGAGAGCAGCATCTTGCGGTAGTCCTCTGGCACGCGCTCCACGATCTCCTCGTAGCCGCGCAGCTCCATGATCAGCTTGCCATTGCCATCCGAGACCTTGATGTTGGTGATCAGCGAGCGTTCGGTGACGCCGGTGGCGCGAAGATAGCACTTGAGATGCTGTCCGTCGGAGGTGGGTGAATACAGATTCAACCGCCGCACGCGCAGCGGATAGGAGAATGCGCCGGGGAAGCGCTCGTGGCTGCGCCAGAGCGAGAAGCCGTCCGTCACCGCCGCCATCAGCAGCGGATTGATCGCCCAGATCGGGAACTCGGTGTGGGCGACGGCGCCGGTTCCCGGCGGCACCTCGATCTCGTAGTCGAGGCCGGTCTCGCTCCAGCGCGCCGCCGAGACGATGTTGCGCAGGCGCCGGCCGGAGAAGAGGCGGTCGGGGTAGATGTCGCTGCGGCCCCAGTGGACCTCGCGAGGCCGCGACAGCTCCTGCTGGTCTAGCGCGGGCTGGGTCGACTGCCGCTGCGACAGGATGAACACGCCAACCATCACCGGGGTGGTGAGGGCCGACTGGGGCGTGTCCTCGCGCAGCAACACCCGAACCGCCGCCGAGGACGGATCGTCGCACGAAGTGCGCTCGGCGCGAAGCACGAGACGCAGTCTGCCGTCCTCGAAGAGCACACGGCGATTGCAGTGGAAGTCCTCCACCGCTACCAGGGTGCGGCTCGGCATCAGCTCAACGGCGAGTTCGGCCATGATCTCCATGCCCGCGACCAGTCCCAGCGGGGTGAGACCGCGCAGACTCCTATCGCCATACGAGATGTTGGAGGTGCCCAGCGCGAAGTCCGCCAGGAACGGCGCGCTGGCGAAAGTGAAGGTCTTGACCACTTCGAGGATGCCGGGCTGCGAATCCACCTCGTCGGCGTCGGAAACCATCGGCGAGATCGCCCCCGACGCGAAACGCCGCATTCTGCGTTCCTTGGCCGCAAGCTCGGCGGCGCGGATCGCCCCCTTGTCGCGGCGGCCGGGCGAGGAGGCAATGGTCTCCACCATCACACCTCCCAGCTGTAGATCCGCCGCCGGCAGCGTCAGGCGCGGCAAATCGCGCGACAGGCGCATCTCGGCCTCGGAACGCACCTCCACCGCAAGCGGCGAGGAAAAGTCCACCCGTTGCGGACGGCGGTGGGCGAAGAGCGACACCGGGCTCAGCCCGGCACCGCAGGCGGCCAGCTGGCCAATCGCATGCTGGAGCTGAAGCAGACCCGCGCGGTGGAGCGAATCCAACGCCACGGTGACGTGGTTCTCTCCACGCAGCACCTCGTCGATAACCCCGGTGGAGATGTCGCGGGGTCCCACCTCCAGGAACACCCGATAGCCATCGGCGTACATGCGGCGAATGACGTCGGCGAAGCGCACCGTCTCCACCCACTGTCCCGCCGCCACGTCGCGCGCCTTGCGCGCCTTGGGTGGCAGCGGCTCGGCGCTGCCGCATGAGTACACTGGCATCGCCGGCCTGTCATCCACCCAGCGCGAGGCGAGCTTGCGGAACATCGGCAGCACCTTCTCGCACCAGGGGGTGTTGAACGGACGATCCGCTGTAAGTCTTTTGATGTGAACGCCATGCCCCGCCAGCACGCTCTGCACTTCGTCGATCGCGTCCACGGCCACGGCAAGAGTCATCTGGCGCGGCGTCAGGACCAGGGCGATCTGGATCTTGTCGGGCGGGAAGCCGGCCAGCACTTCGTCAAGCGCCGTTCCCCGCGGAGCCACCACACTGATGAAGACGCACTTTGGCAGTCCAGCGTGCGCGGTCGCATTGTCGACCGTACGGTAGACGTCGCGCAGGAACTCCAGCCGGCGCTTGCGGTCGAACTTCTTGCCGAAAAGTCCACCGTAGACGAGGGCGTTGAGGTCGCCGCCGGAGTAGCCGGTCACGCCATCGGGCCTGATCTGCATGGTGTCGAGCAGACGTGCGAGGCCGGCATTGGCCGAATAGGTCGAGACCACGGCCTCGGCATATCCGCCGGCGGTGAAGACATCCGCATCGTGGCGGTAGTAGGGTGCCGGCGGAAACACGAATACCGAGGGCTGAAAGCTGTCGTTACTACCGACGAGCGCCGCCTCGAGCTCGTCGAACGCAAGGCGCACCTCGCGGAAGCGCACGGCGAGATCGCGCAGCATGTCGGGATAGAACGACGCCGCACCCGGGAACACATACGCCAGCTTTCCCGATTCCGGCCCCAGCGGATGATGGCGGAAATACCAGGTGCCGCGACGGTCGTGCAGACGCTCCACGCCGGCGCGGATGCGCTCGGAAGCTGCGGCGACACGCTGGCGCAGTTCGACCACCGATGACGCCACCACCGCCAGCACGGCTCCGTGATGGTCGTTGAATTCGAGTGCGCACGTGTAGGCGATGTCGCGCAGCGGCACCATCGGCGCCTGGTCGATGAACGCCACGAGCCGGTCCGCAGCCTCGATCAGGGCGGCATCGTCATCCGCGCCCAGCAGCACGAGTTCGCTGCCAAAGGCCTCGCTGATATCCGCCTTCACCGCCGATCCTCCACTTCCGGCTCTTCCTCCAGCACCAGCGCCGCTTTCCGTTTGGTGGAGTCGTTCACCAGCACCGCGGCGCGGCGGGGCGAATTCGGATCGCCCGTCACCCACGGCCTCGCTTCGTTGAGCAGATAGACCGAGGAGCCGACGTGCGAAAGCGCCGCGATCGGGTGCATGGCCGGCATCTGCGGCGGCAGCACCTTGCGCCGCAGGGCCAGCGCCGTCTTGAGAATCGAAGGCGCGGCGGCGGCGCGGAAGCAGTGCCCCACATTGCCCTTCACCGACCCGATGCCCACTAGCGGATCGCCCGCATGGTGTTCACCCCACAGATCCTGGATGGCCTTTACCTCCTTGGCGTCATCATCGCTCACTCCACTTCCGTCGGCTTCGACAAGCTGGATGGACCGAATATCGACCCCCGCCCTGTCAGCAGCGGCCGTCAGCAACGTGCCCGCATCTGCATGCCCGCAGGCAACCCCGCGAACCAGCGCGTAGATGCGGTCGTGCGCCGCAAGGGCGTCCTTCTCGCGCTTGAGCACGAAGAATGCGCCGCCCTCGCCCGGGATCGTCCCCTTCCCGGCGGCGTCGAATGGCGCCAGCTCGCCATCGGGGCTGAACACCATCTCGCCGCTCGCCCCTTCGAGGAAGGCCCGGCTCAGCGGCGGGGTAACGGCCCCGGCCAACGCCACGTCAGAGCGCCCGCTGCGCAGATCGTCGGCGGCGGCGCGAATCGCCGCCACGCACGAAAGCGAACCGGCGTCAAGCGTGGTGGCACCCGAGGAGAACGAGCATTCCTCCGCAATCCAGTTGGCGATGAAATGCCCGGAGCCGGAAAGGAAGCTCTCGGCGTTCGGCGGTGGCAGTGACTCCACCAGATGACTGCGCACGTTCTCGAGCATCTCGGCGGAGGCACCGCGGTTGAAGCGCTGGAGGATCTCGATCGTCTGATCCAGAAAGAAAGTGTGCTCAAGCCAGTTGACGGTGGAGGAGCTGAATGGAGGCGCATAGCCGATGCGCACCGATCCTGCCACCATGTTCGGCGAATGGGGGCGCATCGCCGCGTCGGCGAGCGCGTCGAAGGCGAGCTGGACGATGAAATAGAGGTCCTGGTTCTCGCCGGCGTTGATCTGGCGGGGGAAACGCTGCTCGCGCTGCACGCAGGCATAGAGATTGCCGAGCACGCTGCCGCAGGTGGGATAGATCCTGCCGAATATGCCTCTGCGACCACGTGGGAGCGCGATTTCGGGAGCGAGCGGGGCGATTGCACTCTCGCGGTGCATCACCATGCGCCAGAACGCCCCCGGGTCGGCCGCACCACCGAAGCGGCACGAAACCCCCACTATCGCTATGGGATCGGTATCCATCGTGAAATCAGCCGTCCAGCGCCCTGCGCTGGATTTCGAAGAGCTCGGCGGTTCCCTTCCTGGCAAGCCTCTTCAGTTCGTCGAGGGTTTCCTCGGTGAACGGGTCGCGCTCCGCAGTTCCCTGCAGCTCGACGTAGCGACCATCGTCCGTCATCACCGCGTTGAGGTCGACATCCGCCGTGGAATCAAGCGCATAGTCGAGGTCGAGCGTGGGTCTGCCGGCGCACACGCCCACGGAGACGGCGGCAATGCGGCGAACTATCGGGTTTTCCGTGACGAGGCCGTCGGCCATCAGCTTGCGCACCGCGTCCTCCACCGCCACCATGGCGCCGGTGATCGACGCGCACCTGGTGCCGCCATCGGCCTGAAGCACATCGCAATCAACGAGAATCTGGCGTTCGCCAAGTCGCGAGAAATCGAAGGCGGCACGAAGCGAGCGCCCGATCAGGCGCTGGATCTCGGTCGAGCGCCCATCCAGCTTGAGCTTCTTGATGTCGCGCTCCTTGCGCCCGCCTCCGGTCGAAGACGGCAGCATGGCGTATTCGGCGGTGAGCCAGCCGCGGCCGGAGTCGCGGAGGAAGGAAGGCACCTTCTCCTCGACCGACGCCGTGCACAGCACCCAGGTGTTTCCCCACTTTATCAGCACACTGCCGGGCGCGTGCATGGTGAATCCCCTGGTGATCTCCACCGGCCTAAGTTCATCGCTTTTTCTCATAGCCAAAATTATACCACAACTATCAGTGGCAGTCAATGAGAGTTAAACGCATTCACCCTTCCACAGCCGTTCCACCCATTTCACATATCCGCCATAGACGGTCTTGGCGTCAAAACGCGCAGCCAGCGAACGCGCCCCCGCACGGAACGCGGCGCGATCCGCCAGGCGGAAACGCTCCACCGCATCACGGAAGGCACCAACCTCGCCGACTGGATAGGTGAAACCCGCCTGGCACGACGCAAGCAACCGCTCCGTCTCGCCATGGAGCGTGTTCAGAACCGGCAGCCCGGCCGCCGCATAGTCCGCCAACTTGCCCGGCACGCCCACGCACGATGCATCGAACATTGGCACCAGCGCGGCGTCACCCTGGGCGAGAAACTCCCTCAGTTCATCTTCTCCCAGATACCCATGGAACCTGATGCGCGAACATCCTGCGGCGCGACTGCGCAGCTCCGTTTCGCATGGACCGCTCCCGGCCAGGTCCAGTTCCACCCCGTCCATGCCCTTCACGCCATCGACGACCGTCGCCAGATCATACGACGCACCCATGTTGCCGGCGTACACGAGACGAAGTGGTGACTGTTCATTCCGGTCCGACGGAGGCGGCGGAACGGAAGACATTTCGATGGCGAGCGGAAAGATCGCGGTTGGAACGGCGGCACCGTACGACTTCGCCAGCTCGATGTAGCGCCCGGCAACGCCGCTTACCGCGTGCGCGCCGCAGTAGATTCTGCGTGCGGTCGAGCGCAGCGGCCCCAGCATCCAGCGCGGCGCCACGCGCTCGAACGTCTCGGGCCAGGCATCCTGCACGTCCACAACCAACCGTGTACAGGCGTGCCGCGCCGCATAGGCGCACACCTCGCTCCCAAGCGCGAGCGGCGGCATCGACGCCACCAGCACGTCCGGCGCCGTCTCCCCCTCCACGGCGACACGCCAGTTCCTGGCAAAGGAGCGATGCGAAAGGATGCGGGCGAAGCCGATGTTGCGCGTGTAGGGCCTGGCGGCGACCATCCGCATGCAGAACGGCGCCTCAACCTCGCGCACGAACACGCGCTTCGCCTTGCGGGAATGGGAGAAGTCGCTGGTCCAAAGTGTGACGTCATGCCCGGCGCGCGCGAACGCAAGCGCCATCAACCAGTACCGCTGCGGACGATTCCCCTCCTGCGGCAGGTTGTCGAACGGATTGACGATCCACACCTTCACCGCTGCTACCACCCCTGAAGACGCGGCAGGCGAAGGCGCGCATTGGCTGCCGAGGAATTCGCGAAGGCGCGCTTCTTGAAGTCCCACTCTAGCTTCTTGCCGGGATCGAACAGCGCCGCCACGCCCAGCAGCGAACACTGCGTCATCGCGCCCGCATAGGCGAAGTCGCTGCCGACGGCGGGGCCGCCCTTCACGGCACGGATGAACTCCGAAAACGGCTTGTCGTTGGGATCCTTGCCCGGGATGCGCTCGTACTTCTGCTTCGGGCAGGCATTGTCGGCCCGCATCTTCTCGAGCGTGCGGTCCGGCAGGAGCCGCAGGTAGTTCGCGCCATGATGGCCGTATTCGATCACGCCCTTTGTGCCGTAGACGAATGCGCCGTTGGCCATGCCATCGCGGCGCTTGCGCGCCTCCTCGCCGTTATGGGGCGGGAAGAGCTTCATGTCGTCAAGATACTGCTCGGGTTTCGGCACGGTATTGCAGGCGATGCCGTCGTACCACACGAACTTGAACGGCTTGCCGTCCGGCTTCGCGTAGATGAACGTGGTCTTCACGCCCTCCGGGAAGGTCTCGCCGTGGACGTCGGGTTGCCACGAGCCGAACACCTCGGCCTGGACGCTCTGAGGCAGACCGAAGCCAAAGGTCCAGAAGATCGGATCCATCAGGTGGCAGCTCCAGTCGCCGAGCGTGTTGCATCCGTACATCGTCCAGAAACGCCACACGCCCGGCAGGTACTTCGGGTAGTACGCCCGGTGCGGCACCGGTCCCTGCCACTGCTCCCAATCAAGCGTCGCGGGAACATCCCACTTCTGCTTGAGCTCGCCGAGCTTGTCCATGAAGCTGTACTTCGCCGGGCACCAGATGTGCGCCTCCGTGACGTCGCCGATCAATCCCGCCTCGATCCATTCGCGGAAGTCGCGGATCGTATCGTAGGCATGGCCCTGGTTCATCGCCTGGGTTACGAGCCTGGGGTTGTCGGCCGCCGCCTCGAGCATCGCGTCCATCTCGTGAAAGCTCTGGCAGAGCGGCTTCTCGCACTGCACGTGCTTGCCGCGCCTGAGGCACTCGATCGCCATGGTCGCATGCCAGTGGTCAGGCGTGCCGATGAGGACGGCGTCGATGTCCTTGTCGAGCGCGTCGAGCATTGTGCGGTAGTGGGTGAAGAACGGAACACCCGCGTGCCTGGCGCGCATTCCCTCGGAACGCTTCAAGTCCACATCGCAGAGGCCAACGAACTTCGCGCCGGCCGCTTCGAGTCCGTTGATGTCGGCACCGGGGCGTCCCCCGATGCCGATCGCCGCCATCTGCACGGTCTCGTTGGCACGATACCTGGTGGCACAGCCGCCAAAGAGCATCGGAAAACAAGCCGACGCGCCGGCCGAGCCGGCAAGGCCAAGAAAACCACGGCGTGACAACGCCCTTTGAGACTGCTTCTTCATTGACTACTCCTCGCTGTTTTGATAAGGCGGTTCTTCGATGTAGGCTAACGCTGCTTCGTCGGCCCCACGCCTGAAAGATCGATCGGCCTGAAGCCGAGCTTCAGGGCGGGCGAATCGGGACGGAGCGAGAAGTCGAACGCCTTGGCGTTCACGAACTTCGGATCGGCGAATACGCTTCCACGCTCCTTGTCGCTTTTCACCCAGTCCTCCCACTTGTCGCCGTCGAATTCGGCGGCGGCAAGACCGCGCTCGTCGTACCAGACATTGTTCGCCCACACGCCACCCACGTTGCGGACATCCCGGCCGACCAGGGGGCCACGGTCGACATAAACAATGTTGTTCACGAAGTGGAGCGTGCAGGGAATGTCCTGCACGACCGCGTGCGCCATCCGAACCGCCCCCAGCACCTTGTTGAACGCGAAGACGTTGTTGCGGATCACGCAGCCAGTGCCATAGTGCTGGTGGAAGCCACCGTCGGTTGTATTCCAGCAGACGTTGTTCTCCATCACGATGCCCTCGGAGCCCTCGTCGGTGTAGAGCGCCCAGCCGCCGTAGTAGAAGCTGTGGACGTCGTGGATGACATTGTGATGGACGCGCGTGCCGAAGCTCGTGCCCAGCGTGTAGACCCCGCCCATGTCGCTCATGACAGACTTGCCGAGGTCGTGGATGAAGTTCCAGGCAATCTCGTTGCGCTGCGCGACGGAACCGCTGAAGCCCCAGGTCCAGCCTACGGAAACACCGGTGTAGAAGAAGTCGTGGATGTCGTTGTGGACAACCTTGGTGTCGCTGCAGTGCGTGAGCGCAACGCCCGTCCCCTCGGGATTGTACCGCCCGCCGCAGGTGATCGTGCAGTTCGAGATCAGGTTGAACGCAGTCGCCGAATTGCGATTCGGACGCAGTATCTTGCGCGGCGTCTCCAAGATCCGGTCCTTGAAGGCATAGCTCTCGCCCATCCAGATGCCACCCGCGCCGAGATCGGCGAGCTTGCAGCCGACGACCGCGTTCGAAACGCAGCCGTCGTTGAACTTGAAGGCGTAGTTGCCGGTGTGCGTCACCTCGCAGTCGACGAACCTCACTTCCTTCACGCCCGTCAGCGTGATGACGCCGTCGCTCGCACTCGCAGCCTGATGCTGCCAGCTCTCGGCCGGACCATCCCCGCCGCCGAGGTTGGTCGCGTCGGCGCAGGTGAAGGCAATGTTGCGGAACGTGACGTTCTTCACGAAGAGTCCGTCATTGCACGCTCCACGGAAGTCGACGAGCCGGCTCAGGCGGGAGAACGGCGCCATCGCCTTCAGACCCGCAGCGGTCTCGCCAGGCAAAGGACGATAGAGCAGCTTGCCGGCCGCCATATCCTGGAACCATTCGCCCGGCGCATCGAAGGCGGCACGCACATTCTCGAAGAACACCAGCGTCTCCTTGTCGTTCCAGCTCTGCCACCCGCTCCATTGCTGCGGCGAGTGCGTCTCGAACCGCCCGGTCGCCTGATCAAACCCGCGCAGGATGCGACGGGCGAACGCCCACTTGTGGATGACGCATAGCTGCGCGAACCGCATTTCGTCCGGCGAGAGCGCCGCCAGCGCCGAAACGTCGCCGACCGGCTTGGCCGTCTCGCGGTAGAGGACCTTTCCGGCCGAGTTCGTGAATGCGGCGATCTGCGGCTGCTCAATCTTGAGGTATCCGGCATTCGGGAGCCGAGCACGGTCCGCCCGCCGTCCGCCAACCCAGAGCTGATCCACATAGACCGGCTTGCCGTTGCGGCGCGGACACTCGGCCTCGAACCATCCCTTGCCGGTGTCAGTCCAGCCGGGAATCATCTCGCCGCCCGAGATCGTCGCGCCATCCGCGCCGACGAAGTCGATGTCGTGGTCGGCCGGAGTGAACACGAGCGTTTCGGAGAGTACGTTGAATCCTCGCACGTTCACACGCCACGGCGAACTATCGCCCGCCGCGCGTGCCGCACGAATGCGCGCGAGCGCGGACGATGGCGCAAGCCCATCGGGTGCAACCAGAAGCTCGCCGCCGGCACCCACCATCGCGGTCACTACCGCCGCCAGAAAAATCGCCAGTTTCAATTCGCAAGACTCATCCATAACTTTACTCCATAACTTTACCGAGAATTGATTCATTATCCCAAAACAACACCCTAAAGTCAAGCAATTTGAGCGGCTGGTCACCTTGCCGTTGGCGCTCACGCGCCAGCTGGGGCAACGAGCGTCTTGCCCGCTGGCGGCGCAACACAGAAAGGAAATTTAACCATTGGCATTTATGAGCGAAGCGAATACATGATTTTTGTCTTGATTTACAAAGTTAGATTTGGTAAACTTATCTTCAGCTAACAACAAGAGGAATCACAACCAATGACAATGGCAGAAATGAAGACCGGCGAAATGGCCGAGATTACCGGCTATGCCCTCGGCAACGCGGCCTACCGCGCGAAGCTGCTTGCGCTCGGTCTCACGCGCGGCGCGCAGATCAAGGTGCTCAACGTCGCACCGCTTGGCGATCCGTTCGAGATTGCGGTGCGCGGCTACCATCTTTCGCTCCGCCGCAACGAGGTTGGCGTCATCAAGGTACGTCCGCTTGCGAAGGAGGACTTACGGTGAGAACCATTGCCATAGTTGGCAATCCCAACAGCGGCAAGACCACAATCTTCAACGGTCTCACCGGCGACAACCAGCACATCGGCAACTGGCCGGGCGTCACCGTGGAGAAGAAGGAGGGCGTCGCCCTCCTCCCCCAAGAGACGAGGGTCGTTGACCTTCCCGGCATCTACTCGCTCACCGCGACGAGCGAGGACGAAAAGGCCGCGCTGACCTACATCCTCTCCCACGAGGCCAACCTCTACGTCAACATCGTGGACGCAACCGCCCTCGAGCGCAACCTCTACCTCACCCTGCTCCTCTGCGAACTGGGTGTGCCAATGGTCCTCGTCGTAACGATGATGGACATCGAGCGCATGCGCAATGTCGACGTCGAACTCGAACATCTCTCCGAGCACCTCGGCATCCCCGTGCTCGGCATCAACGCCAACAATCCACTCGACGTCCGTCGGCTCGCGCGGTTGCTCGATGCCACCCTTGGCCAGTCCACCAAAGCCAAATGCCCTATTCCCACCCTACATCTCGACTACGGCAACGAACTCGAACAGGAAATCGACATTCTCTCCTCCTGCACGGTCAAGACGGCCGAGGCGCTTGGAGTGTCGCCTCGCTGGGTTGCTGTGAAGGCGCTGGAGGGCGATCCGCTCGTAACCAAGGCCCTGATCGACTACCACGACATGGCCCCCGAGGTGATTGAGGGCGCCATCGCACGCGTCACCAAGGTGCTAGCCGATCCGCCGGACATCGAACTGGCGGAGGCCCGCTACGGCGTCATCTCCGGGCTAGTCAAGGATGTGGTCCACGCTCACCAGTCAAAGCAGTTCCTCTCGGAGGTCATCGACCGCTTCATCCTGAACCGCTTCCTCGGCCTACCCCTCTTCTTCACCATCATGGCCGGCGTGTTCTGGCTCGTCGGGTTCGTGGGCGGCAGGCCGACGGAATTGTTCCATCGCTGTGGTTCGGCGATCTTCCAGTATCTGCCGGGCATGCTAGGCACCATCTGCGGCGCACCCGACTGGCTCGTCGCCGTGATCGTCGCCGTCGGCGGCGCGTTCAACATCCTCTTTTCTTTCATCCCGGTGATCTTCACCATGTTCCTCGCACTGGCGGTGCTCGAGGATTCGGGCTACATCGCACGGGCCGCCTTTCTGGCGGACCGCTTTATGCGCGCCATGGGCCTACCCGGCAAGTCCTTCGTGCCGCTCCTCGTGGGCTTTGGATGCACGGTGCCGGCCATCCTCGCCACGCGCATGCTCGATTCGAAGCGAGACCGTCTGCTGACGATCTTCCTGATCCCCTTCATGAGCTGTGGCGCCAAGCTGCCGGTGTACGCGGCATTCGCCGTCGCCTTTTCGCCGGAGGCGCCGTGGAAGATGATGGCCGCCCTGTATCTGGTGGGCATTGCCCTTGGCATACTGGTGGGGCTTGTCCTCAAGCGGACCCTCTTCCGCGGCAAGCCCGCCCACTTCATCATGGAGCTACCGCCGTATCACCCACCACGTCCGCGGCACATTCTGCTCCATACCTGGGAGAATCTCACTGGATTCCTCTTCCGCGCCGGCAAATTCATCGTTCCGGCCATGCTGGTGCTGGGTCTGCTCAACAGCTTTGACGTGCGCGGCAATGCGAGGGCCAATGGGGATGTGTCGTCCAACACTCTTCTCTCCGAGGTCGGGAGCCTCTTCACCCCGGCCTTCGAGCCGATCGGCGTCGAGAAGGAGAACTGGGAGGCGTCGGTCGCGATATTCACAGGGCTCTTCGCGAAGGAGTCCGTGATCGGCACGCTGAACGGACTCTACGCGCAGTCCGCGGCATACAATAATTCCGACATTCCAGGGGGATGTCACGGCGAGGAGTATGCGGCGGCGAAGTCGGCCGAGCTTTCGGAACACAGTGAGTTGCGCCGCCATTTCCCGAAGGGATTTCACCAGGCGTTTGCCTATCTGCTCTTCATCCTCCTGTATGTGCCATGCATGGGGGCCACGGCGGTGGTGTTCAAGGAGGTTGGGCGCCTGTATGGAGCCATCTTTATTGGCTATCAGACGCTGCTGGGGTGGTCGGTCGCCACGATCTACCATGCGGTCATGGTGAGCAATAGCCTACTCTGGCTGGGCATAGGTTTTGGAACGATCGCCTTCATGTGCGCACTAGCTCGCCTCGCCCGTAGATGATTAAATTCGCTGCACTCATAGATCTCATGGGCTATGATTTATTCGCGAAGCGAATTTACTTCTTAACTCTCCTCCGGCCCCACCAGTTGGCGAGAACCGAACCGGAGAAATCCATCCACACGCCGAAGATGGCCGGCGCCAGCGCGGCGCCAGCGCTCTTCAGAACGTCCATCGCCAGCGCCTGGCTCATACCGGCATTCTGCATGCCCACCTCGATCGCCACGGTGCGGCAGTCACGCTCGTCGATGGCGAAGACGCGGCCGAGCAGACGCGCCCCCCAGTAGCCGCACAGATAGCCAATGGCGTTGTGGAGCACCGCCGCGCAGAAGATGATCAATCCCGCACTGCGCAGCTGCTCCTTCGCCGGTGCCACGCAGAACGCCATGATGATGCAGATGGCCAACATCGAGACATACGGCAGCACCCTGTCGATCGCGCGGTTCACCCCCTTCAGCCAGCGGTCGAACGCGAAACGCGCAATCTGGCTGAGAACCAGCGGCACGATGATCATGTTGAAGAGCGAAATCGCCATCGCCACCGCGTCGATCTCGATGAACCTGCCCGCCAGAAGCCGCATCAGCAACGGGGTCATCACCGGCGACAGCAGCGTCGAGACCGTCGTCATCGACACCGAGAGCGCCACGTTGGCCCCGGCGATGTACGCCATCACGTTGGACGCCACCCCGCCGGCGGCAGAACCGATCAGCACCACACCCGCCGCCACGTCGCCCTCGAGGCCGAACACGATCGCCAGCATCAACCCCACGGCCGGCATGACCGAGAACTGCAGCACCGCCCCCACCAAGACGGGCCACGGGCGTTTAGCGATGTTGGTGAAGTCTGTTGGCCGCAGCGTCGTGCCCATGCCGAACATGATGATCTGGATGAGCGGAACGAACAGCCTCGAGCACTTGAAGTCGCCGATCTGGACGAACGGGTCAGGTACGCAGTAGGCGAAGACCGACACCGCAAGTATCGACAGCGCAAAGGCGTGCCGCCGGATGAAATTCCCAAGCTTCACTACCCCCCCAACATCATTCGAACTCTGGTTCGACCACGGCGCCAAAGCACTGTTCGTATGCGCGGTGGTCGTGCGAGAGATAGGCCCCGTGCGCATCCATGAAAAGCACAAGACGGCGCATCTCCTCGGGATTGAGCTTCACCCCGTGGTGACCATCCTTGATCACGGCGTAGAGACGCGAGGCGCGCGCCCCGATCTTGCCGGGTTCGGAATACGGGAAGGTGAAGTCGTCGATCTGCACCCCCTTCCGGTACCAGCCGGGTCCGGTATAGTGGTTGGTGTAAAACTGCACGAGATTGCGCTCCACCAGTTCCAGGAAGGAGGTGGCGAAATGATGGGCATTCTTGTCGATGTCGCCCTGGGTGAGGTTCGGCATCGTCTTCGCATCGTACTTCGGATTGGCGGGCGAATGGCAGGTGGCGCACTTGCGGTTAAGGACGGGCTGCACGGTGCGAAGGTAGTTCCACGGCGTGCCGCCATCCACCTCGGGCTTGATCTTAGAGGGGGCGCGACGGTAGGCAAGAGGCGTCTTGGGCGCGGCACTCTGCGCGTACTTCGCGCGGTTCTCGTGGCAGCCGTTGCAGGTGAGGCGCTCGCCCGGCTGAGTGTAGGTGGCAGAACGCATCGACTGCACGGCGCAGCCGTTCTCGTCCAGCGCCTGCATGTAGAACGGCACCGTGACCGGCATCTCGAAGAGTGCGCTGCCGTCCTTCTCCACCGGCACCGTGCCCAGGCAGCGGCGACCGGGCGTGTGGTCGCAGGCGCCCAGGCGGGGATGGCCCACTAGCGGTTCGCTCTTGGGAAGAATCTGCCAAATGCGCAGTTCCTTGATCTCGACCCCCTTGGGGAACTCGTAGCGCGAATTGTACACGTTGATGAGCCCCACCTCCGAGGTCTTCGGCAGATTGGCAATCGGCTCGGGCTTCGTGCCGTCGGGATTGAGCGGACGCCCCACCAGCGTCTTGTGGGGAATGACCGGCGGCATCTTCCGGGCCCTAAGCGGCATCGGGTCGAAGCAGGATATGCCGGGCCGGTCGAAGATCTCCACCTTGTTGCCGAAGACGTCCAACAGCACCAGCGCGTAGCGGCGGACACGCGCGTCGAAAGGTTCGGTGCGGGCGTACTGACCGTTCGCGTTGCCATCGTAGACGCAGAGGAAGTACTTTTCCGAGAGCGGCCAGGCGGTGGCGTAGGCGCCGGAGTGGCGGGTCGACCAGTCGACCCATTCGCTCTCCACCAGCAGCTGGTCGGGCGTGAGGCGCTTGATCTGGCTCATGCCGTCGTCGTCCGGCACCGAGGGATCGATGATCACGAGCGAACCGCGGATGAGCGTGTGGTGTCCGCACGACGTGGCCACGTACTTGCGCGAACCAGGGATGGCGCGGATCGATTCGGAGAAATGCGGCGCAACGCTCTGCATCGCGCGCGTGTTGCCGTGGAACTCGCGCGGATCGCGCCCGTCGGGATAGGTGATCCAGGGGTTGTGCGACTGGTTAAAGCCGCGGTCCACATAGTCCCAGCGCGTGTAGACGATCATGCCGTCGTTGTCCACGCTCGGCTCGAACTCGTTGGTCTCGTGCGGCGAGATGCAGGTGATGTCGCTGCCATCGGGGAACATGGTGAACAGCGTGAAGTTGGGGCACGGGCGGAAGTGGCAGCGGCCATAGCCGCGGCGGCGCTCGGAGCAGAACACGATGCGCCCGTTCGGCAGCCAGCACGGGAAGAGGTCGTTCTTGTCACCCCAGGTGATCATCTCGAGGTCGGAGCCATCCGCCTTGCATTTCATGACGTGCCAGCACGTCTCCTCGTTCCACTTGCGGAGCTCGGGATCGCCGGGCGTCCAGCAGAAGAGAATCTCCTTGCCGTCCCAGGAAACATCCGGGGAGAGGAACCCGCCCGTGTGGGAGTTCCCGAGCTGGAGTCGCCGTCCGTTCCAGTACGGCGAGGCGCTCCTGATCGAAGGACGCTTCGCGAAGAGGTTCACGAGCTTCGGCTTCTCCGAGAACGGATTTTCCAGCACATAGAGTCCGTCCCCGCGGGAACCGCGCTTCTGGGTGGCGTGGAAGCCGAAGAACTGGTCGCACATGTGCACGCCCCAAAAGTACTCGTCGGGCGGGAACGGTTCGCGGCCCACGAAGAGGATCTTGTCCATGCCGGCGAGCAGCGGGTTGGAGAAGGCGATCGTGCGACGCAGACGCACCAGCTTCGAGAAGAGGGCGAAGCGGGCATCGGAATCATCCGCGGGCGTCTTCGCCGCCGCCGACTCCAGCTCATCGAGGGCGGCATTCTTCACGCCGAGATCGCTGGCGAGGGCGCGCGTGCGCCGCAATGCCACGTCGAGCGGATCGCGGTCGCTATCCTTGAGCGTTGCCTCGGGATTGGCGCATTCGGCGACTGGCGGCACGAACGGAAGCGGCACATTCTTGTCGCGCGCAAGCGGACACGTCTGGCCACGATACGCCAGATCGCGCGCCAGCAGGCGCCACTCCTTGGCAATGCCCTCGACGTTAGGTCCCTGTCCGAAGACCGACGCGGCAACCGTCATCACCGCAAAAGACAAGATACGCAACATGTTCATTAGTTGTTCCCAATTGCAAACTAAAAAATTGAACCATTCTAAAAAAATGAACCATTCTAAAAGAATCGAACCATTCTAAAAGAATCGAACCATTCCAAAAGAATCAAACCATTCTAAAAGAATTGAATCATTCTACCTCGAACCCGATTATTCTACCATAACCTGCGTAGAATTGTCAAGAATTGAAAAGTGTAATATATTCTGTCGCATATTCTGTCAAGAATTTACGCTGTGGCGAATGATTATGATGGCGCGGCGGTCAATGTCCCATCTAACCGCCGACGTTCCCGCCTTTCAGCATACCCATCGGGAAAGAATTTCCCGCCATTTGTGCTTTGTCCGCAATGTAATCTCACAAGCATATCTTTCCCTCCAGTGGGACAACATGGTCGTCTCCTCCACCTTCCCCGGGTCGAGCAACGCATCTATTCTGGCTAGAACGCCAGTCACTGTACATTCCCCGCGCACAACCGCCTCTTTACGTCCAGAGACCGACGTCTTTGCATTGTTCTGCCCGACCTTCGCGCCATCAGTCATACCCTCTCCTCCGGTCTTCGCACCTTTGGGCATGCCTTCCCATCCGACATTTATACCAAATACCTCCAAGAAGATCGCCCTTGCCCGCAATAGCGTCACTTCCCTGCTACAATCGCCATGGTATCTAGATTTTTCCGCACTGTAATCTCTCACTTCGTTCCTTGGCGTGTCGAGCACTACCGTCAACGGAATCGGATCCCGCAACTCGACAATCTGGCGAAGCTTCTTCGCCGCCGCCTTGTACTTCATTACCGTCGTGTACTTCATGGCAAGGGCCGGGATGTTCTCGCGCAGCCACCCCTTGATGCCAGATCCACGTCCAACGAGGGACCCTTCCACAAAACGGAGCTGATTGTCCACATAGCACTCGAGGTCTTCGAGAATACTGCCGAAACGCAACATCTCGTCGCGTCCGTCCCGCACATGCAACCAGGCATCCAGGACCTCCTCGCGCGTGGGACAGGCGTTCTCGGTCGTTCGCCTTCGGATACGGCGGCGTTCTGCCGCGAGGGCACGGCGGCGCTTGTTCTCGCGATCATAGTACAGCGGTCGAGTGAGTCGTCGGCGCACGGCATTTATTCGTTCCGAGGCGGCCTGGCGCAGAAAAGGCAGAAGTGCACGGAACAACAGTACATCGCCACCCGCATACTCCAGCATCTCCATAACAGACGCGCCGTCCCGGAACCAATGTACCGCAAGACCTTCAGAAGCTTCGCACAGGTCGCCGAACTGGCGACTGAGATGTTCCCGTTTCCTTGCGGCATTCGCGAGCCGCCGCTCGCGTGAACGGAGGATTTCGCGCTCGACTGGCTCGTACTTGGCCAGCCAGGCGTTGAGTTCGGTTGTGGACATACTGCCGCGAACAGTAGTTGAATGGATGTTTGAGGTCATGGCGATAGTATAGCAAAGTGGACGCGGAAAAGCAAGAGATTATATAGCGGAAAGATTTATCTGTAAAAGAGCAGGGACATCGTCTGGCTCACTGCAATTATGAACATTATAAATTTTCGTTCGCGTTCCTCTCTTGAGGGCAAGAATTTGATATTAAATTTTTCGCTCGCGTTCTTCACTTGAAGGCAAGAATTTGATATACTGTATGGACTATGCCGATGTACGTATACGAAGCCAAGGACTCCACCGCCGGATGCTGCAAATGCTCCGGCGGATTCGAGATCATGCAGTCGATCAACGACGCAAAGCTCACGCACTGCCCCGAATGCGGGGCAGAGATATTCCGTGTCATCCAGGCCCCGGGGCTCGGGCATTCCGAGACCGACCTTCACTACCGCGCCAAACGCGCCGGCTTCAAGTGCCTGAAGAAAGTCCAGAAAGGCGAATACGAGCCGATGTACTGAGTAACGGGGAACGACGTCGATGGCAGGCCTCTTCAAGCTAAAAAGCGACTACACCCTCGCCGGCGACCAGGGCGAGGCGGTGGATGCCCTCGTGCGCGGCCTGGAAGGCGGTTCGCGCCGACTCGTACTACAAGGCGTCACCGGAAGCGGCAAGACCTTCACCCTCGCCAACCTGATCCAGCGCTGGAACCGCCCGACCCTCGTCCTGTCGCACAACAAGACCCTCGCCGCCCAGCTCTTCGCCGAACTCCGGGGATTCTTTCCCGAAAACGCCGTCGAGTACTTCATCTCCTACTACGACTACTACCAGCCAGAGGCATACATCCCCCAGACCGACACCTACATCGAGAAGGACGCCTCCATCAACGAGGAGATCGAACGCTACCGGCTCGCCGCCACCAACGCCCTGATCGCACGGCGCGACGTGATCGTGGTGGCTAGCGTCAGCTGCATCTACGGTCTCGGCGAATCCACCGAATACCGCGACCTCGCCGTCAGATTCACCGTCGGCGACCAGTGCGGACGCGGCGACCTTGTCGAACGCCTCGTCGCCGCCCAGTACACCCGCAACGACATCGACTGTTCGCCCGGCAACTTCCGTGTGCGCGGCGACGTGGTGGACATCTTTCCCGCCTACGCCGTCGACGGCATCCGCGTCGAGTTCTTCGGCGACGAAATCGACTCCATCCGCTCGCTCTCGCTCCCCGACTTCCATACCGGCGTCGCCATGCCCGCCGCCGTGGTAACCCCCGCCAAGCAATTCGTCATGCCGCGCGACCGCATGGAGGCGGCGTTCACTCGCATCCGCCACGAACTCGCCGAGCGCCTCAAGGACTTCGAGGGCGCCCAAAAGTACCTGGAGGCGCAGCGCCTGCGCGAACGCACCGAGTACGACATAGAGATGATGCGTGAGCTTGGCTACTGCAACGGAATCGAGAACTACTCGCGTCCCCTCACCGGACGCGCCCCCGGCGAACCGCCGGAATGCCTGATCGACTACTTCCCAGAAGACTTCCTCACCGTCATCGACGAGAGCCATGTATCCGTCCCCCAGATCCGGGCCATGTACAACGGCGACCAGGCGCGCAAGCAGAAGCTCGTCGACTACGGCTTCCGTCTGCCCAGCGCCAAGGACAACCGTCCGCTGAAGTTCAACGAGTTCGAGGACAAGGTTCACCAGATCGTCTTCACCAGCGCCACGCCCGGCGACTGGGAGTACGAGGTGTCGGACGTGGTGGCGGAGCAGGTGATCAGACCCACGGGCCTACTCGACCCCGAAATCGAGCTGCGTCCGCTCGACGGACAGATTGACGACCTGATCGCCGAAGTGCGCGAAACCGCCGCCGCCGGCGGCCGGGTGCTGGTGACCACCCTCACCAAGCGCAGTGCCGAAGACCTCACCGCGTACCTGCACGAGGCGGGTCTGCGCGTGGAATACCTCCACAGCGGCATCGACGCCATAGAGCGCGTGGCCATCCTCGGCCGCCTCCGCAAGGGAGAATTCGACTGCCTCATCGGCATCAACCTACTGCGCGAAGGCCTCGACCTGCCCGAAACCGCACTCGTGGCGATTCTGGATGCGGACAAGGAGGGCTTTCTGCGCTCCACCACCTCGCTGGTCCAGACTGCTGGACGCTGCGCCCGTCACGAAAAAGGACGCGTCATCCTCTACTGCGACCACAAGACCGACGCCATCCGCGATCTGCTGCGCATCACCGCCAACCACCGCAAACGGCAGATTGCCTACAACACCGAACATGGCATAGTGCCCCACAGCGTGAAGAGAGCGGTGAACGAGTCGGTCTACCTCTATTCCGAGACGAAGAAGTCCCCCGGCAAGTTCGTGGGCAGGGTGGACGACGCCGCCACGGATCGCGCCCGCGTGCTGGACGAGATGCGCCGCGAAATGCTCGAAGCTGCCGATGCCCTCGAATTTGAGCGCGCGGCCTTCCTGCGTGACCAGATCAGGCAGATGCAGGGAACAGTGAATAGGAAATAGTTTTTAAGAAAGGGAGAAAAGAGATGAAAAAATGCATGATAGCGACGATACTGCTGGTGTTGAATGCGGCGGCGGACACCGTTGACCCGCGCGTTAGGACGCTAATCGATCCGGTGCGGGTGGTCTGGACCTCTTCCACGGGAGGATACGGCGGGCAGTCCGTGGTGACTGGAGCGGAAAAGCTGTTGGGGCCGAAGCATTCCCAGATTCCGGAGCACGTCTGGGGCAAGCCGGCTGGATGCCTGATGGAGAACCGCAGTGCACCGGCGTCGATCCTGCTCGACTTCGGGCGGGAGATCCACGGTGGCATCCAGATCGGCAACGGCGAATTCATGCACGGCATGAAGATGCGCGTGCGCTTTGGCGAATCGGTGGGCGAGGCAATGAGCGAGCTTGGCGACCGTGGCTCGTGCAACGACCACTCGACGCGTGACGGCATCCACACCATTCCCCACATGGGCCTCACCGAGATCGGCAACACCGGCTTCCGCTTCGTGCGCCTCGACCTGTTGACAACTGGCAAAGTGAACCTCGAATGCGTGCGGGCGGCCTCGCTGATGCGTCCGATGAAGCAGCTGGGCGAGTTCCGCAGTTCCGATCCACGCCTCAACCAGGTGTTCGCCACTGCGGTGCGCACCGTGCACCTATGCTGCCAGGAGCATCTGTGGGACGGCATCAAGCGCGACCGTCTCGTGTGGATGGGCGACACCCACCCCGAGACCCGCACCATTCTCGCCGCCTTCGGCGCCGACCCCGTGCTGCCCGAGTCGCTCGACTTCGCCGCCGCCACCACCCCCGAGGGTGGCTTCATGAACGGCATGCCCAACTACACTCTCTGGTTCCTGCGCAACTGGCACGACTGGTGGTTCTTCACCGGCGACGACGAATGCCTGAAGAAGCGCCACGACTACCTGAAGAAGACCGTCGAGCTGGTGCTGGCCAACGTGCGCGGCGAAAATGCAACCTACGACGGCGGCAAGGGCGCGCGCGTGTTCCTCGACTGGCCCACCGAGCACAATCGCCCTGCGGTAGAGGCCGGCACCAGGGGACTACTTGCCTCGGCGCTTGATGCGTCCGCCGAGATAATGGACGTGGTGGGCGAGGCGGAACTCGCCCTGCGCTGCCGGTCCACTGCGATTGACATCCGCCGCGAGCACCCCGACCCGGCGGGAGCGAAATCCGCCGCCGCCGTACTGGCGCTGGGTGGTGTGAGGGACGCCAAGGAGATGTACCGCGAGGTGCTGGGGAGGAACGGTCACGATGGGGTGTCCACCTTCTACGGCTACTACATGCTGGAGGCGATGAGCGCCGCCGGCGAGAACCAGCGGGCGCTCGTCACGGTGCGCGACTACTGGGGAGGAATGCTTGACATGGGCGCCACCAGTTTCTGGGAGGACTTCAATCTTGCCTGGACTAACGGGGTTACACGCCTGGACGAAATGCCGGTGCCGGGCAGGAAGGACATCCACGGCGATTTCGGCGAATTCTGCTATCCTGGCTATCGTCATTCCTTCTGCCATGGCTGGAGTTCGGGTCCGGCGGCGTGGATTCTCGAGCACGTGCTGGGTGTGACGATTGTCGGCAAGGGTGGATCGGAGGTGCGCGTGGCCCCCTTCCTTGGCGATCTGGAATGGTGCGAAGGCGCATATCCCACGCCGCGAGGGGTGGTGAAAGTGTCGGTGCGCAAGCGCCCCGACAGCACACTGGACGTGAAAATAGACGCACCCAAAGGCACAAAGATCGTTAGATAGTTAACTATTTTCACAGGAGATCGATTATTCTTACTGCGCCGATATTTGGCTGAGCGGGATCGGCGTAGTAGTGGGTGATGGTCTTGATGTCGTCGCCGCTAATCGAGACTGCCATTTCCGCACCGTATTTCTGATAGACATGGTCAATGCATATCTTGCGCAGCTCATAGGCGCCCTTGTGTCCGTTGAAACCAAGAACGCGCAGATCATGATTGAGATCGTCGAAGGTCTCATCCGTAACATCAAGACCATCGAGTCCGCCGTAATCCTCTAGCCTTCGCCAGATGGTGTCGTGAATCGGCCAGAACACGCGCCTACCGCTTGAAAGTTCGGTTTTGTGGGGTGTATAGGAAAGGTAATGTTCGGCGGGTGCGTCATCCTTCCTTGCCTCCACGAAGTTCTCGTTTTTCAACCGCAGCACATCGCCATTGCGCATGGCGAACTCGAGCATCATGGTGGCGGCGAACCAATGTTCGCCGGAAAGTCTGGCATACCACGACTTTACTCGGGCAAGGGCTTCGGCGCACGGGCGCACATAGCGTGGCGCCTTCGCCCGGAAGGAAGGGATATCCAGCATTGGCAGTTCCCATCCGGCGTCTTTGTAGTAGGGACGGCACCAACGGGCGAACAAAGCGCGCAGCTGACAGATGTAGCTCCAGGCGGTCATGCGCGTGAGTCCTCGTTCCATGAAGGAGGCAAGGGCCATGTCGAATGCCCGACGTGACAGTGCGGCAACTGGTGATGACAATGAGATTCCGGCGGCGTTGCACACCAATCGTGCTCCGCGCAGGGTGTTGCTGACCGTTCCCTTGTTTGGTCTGCCCGTCTTCATTCGTTCAGATTTCGCCACGACGCAGTAGCATTTCATTACCTGTTCGATAGTAGGTATCATTCTAGTCTCCTTTAGCATTAATCTTGCGAATTTAGCCCGTTTCCTGAACGCCCCCGTGCTTACGCGCTGCTACTTGCGCAATCCTCCAACGCGAAAGGATAGTGCTTAAGCGATCCCACTTTCACGTACTAGCGCTTCGGCCTGAAGGGCCTCGCGCCAGGACGACGCATACGCGCTACAATATCCGCTTCTTCTCGCGAGGGTACTTTCGCGCTGCTACATCCCCTTCTTCTCGCGAGGGCGTACTACCTGTTCTACTCGTCCTATCTGTCCTAGAAGCTAATAAGATTTATTCGCGAAGCGAATTTATCCTCGGCAGCACGAAGGCATCTTCTTCAACCATTCCAAGGGGCATTGGAATTGGTTCAAGGCCTCGTTCCTTGAGCCGGGCGTTGACGCCTCGCCAGACATTGTTGCGATAGGCCTCTGGTGCGCCATACACCGCGTCCTCAGCACGCTTTCTGAAATCGGCGGCCTCTTCCGGCGTTAGGACAATGCGGGGTTCATCTCGTCCCTCGCTTACGGCAAGCGCATATACAACCGCAATGACTGCAACAACTGCGGCAACACCTATAGACACCCAGAAGGCAATTGGCTGCCAGTCGAATGGGTCGTCGCCTATCACACGATACGGGCGAATGCCCATTTTACGGAGTCTGGTGTAGGCATCCGCTCGATTGCGGGCGTCAATCTCGCCCGAACAGTTCTGATTGCTCCTGTCTTGGTATAGATAGGTATATTTCAATTGTTCTCCTGTTTCCATCCTGCTCGCGGCGCGAAATGAAATACAATGTCACCAGCAGGGGGAGGATTTGAACGATGAGCCCGCCCTTCCACGGCAACCAAAACAGTATACACGATTTCCCGACCCAATGTCAATAATATAGTTAAATGGTTAAATTCGCTCTGCACTCAAAAGGAGATTTATGAGCGCAGCGAATTTAACTATCCACTGGGGCTGCCGTGTGCTGGTGAATGTACGGCGGATATCGGGGGCCGTGCCCTACTCGTTCTAGAAGATCTAGGATTTCTAGTGGTTCTAGAATGCCTAGGACGAGTAGGCCAGGTAGTACGTGCCATCGCGCGAAGTAGTGGATGTAGCAGCGCGAAAGTACCCTCGCGAGAAGAAGCGGATATTGTAGCGCGTAAGCGTCATCCTGGCGCGAGGCCCTTTAGGCCAAAGCGCTGGTACGTGAAAGAAGAAACGCTAAAGCACTATCCTTTCGCGTTGGAGGATTGCGCAAGTAGCAGTACGCAATCACGCGGCATTCGGATAACGTCCCCTACCACCACCAAAGCAGATTTATTCGCGAAGCGAATTTAATCCATCCCCTACTGCGCGGCAGTAGGGTTCGCGGTTGAGTCGGCCAATGTGGTGGGCTTCCAGGATGTTCCCGTTATCGCCGGTGACCAGATGATGACTGGTGCCATGTTCTGTGGCATTGGGCAGAATGAAATCGATCTTACCACAATCGCACCCAAGTGCGAGTACGATTATGAAGATCTCGGTGAAGGCTTCTTCACCATTATGTACTACTATCCGGGTGATGGTAAGACTTGGAGATACGACTGGAATATCGTCGGCGTGAACGAAGGGACTGGGGACGATGTTTGGGGTTGGGCTATTCAGAAGACTGGTGAGCCTGTTTCTGTCGGGGATCGCATTTTCTCCGCTGGACAGGGGTTCTGGATTATGTGTTCAGATGGAGTTGAAGCCCCGATTCTGACTGTCGCCGGCGAGGTACTTGATGTCTCGCCCTCGCAGCAGTATGCGTCGGTTGCTCTTATTCCTGGTGACCAGCTTTCCGTTCTCTGCCCTGTTCCGCAGAGTGGGACGTTTGATATCGTTGACATTGTTCCTGAATGCGAGTATGAATACGAGGATCTCGGCGAAGGTTTCTTCACGATTATGTATTATTGCCCGACTGATGGTAAGACTTGGAGGTACGACTGGAATATCGTTGGGTCGGATGGCTCGGGGAATGATGTTTGGGGCTGGGCCATTCAGAAAACTGGTGAGCCCATTGAAAAGGGATCCCGTGTCTTTGCCGCTGGCGAAGGTTTTTGGGTTATGTGTAGTGATGGTGTCGAAGAACCTGTCATCAAATTCCAGAATCCCGTCTATTCAGCTGAGTGATTTCTTACTAAGTAAGAACTAAAAAAGGAAAATGAAAATGAAAAAACTGATAATGTTGTTGGCTGCTGTTGCCCTGTTTGGGGCTGCTAATGCAGCTATGATCGACTGGAGTGTCGCGAAGAATGCGACCAAGAACTATGCTGGCACAGCTACTGCGATGACAGTCTATCTGATGACGTCAGCCCAATGGGACGCCGTCAAGGATGCCGTTGCAAAAGAGGGTGCAAGTGCATTGACCTCTGGAACGTATTTGATGTCGGCGACTTCAAGTACTACTGGAGCTGTCTTGAATGAAAAGGTTGCTGTTCCCGGGGCTCCAGGCACAAGGACTACTTTTTATAATGTAATCTTTGATAGTAATTCTGGCAAGGATTATTACAAGGCTGTTTCTGCAGATCAGGCAATCTATGATCCCAACGATGAAGACTATAGTACCGCAAAGACTGTTAGCTTTGTTGCGCTTAAGTTCAATGGTGTTAGCTGGAATGAGATTCCGGTGGTTCCGGAGCCGACCTCTGGTCTGTTGCTCCTCGTCGGCGCTGGCATCCTTGGTCTGCGTCGCCGTCGTGCGTAATCGTTGATCCAAGTTCGTTTTGATAAATAAAAAAGGCCCGTCCGCTGTTGCGGGCGGGCTCTTTGACATTATGTGATTCAAGTGGAATTCGAAGTCAAATATCGCGATTCATCGGGCAAGGTTCTTGTTGACGTAATGTCGGCGGAAAACCGCTCGGCTTTGATGTCAAAGCTAAAGAGCCATAACCGAGTCCCGATTTCCGTTTCCGCATATCTATCTTCGCGGTCTGCTGGTTCGCAGAAGCGGAACCGACTTATATTGTTCTCACTATTTGCCGCCTGTTGTGCACTCCCTGTTTTCCTCTATTGTATATTTCATGGGGACACAGCGCCCAAGCCAACAGCAGTACCTACTAACACGATAGTGAAAGTAAAACACGAAATAACAAAGAAAACTAAAGAACCGGTAAAGCAGATTGCTGTTACTACCAATTCTGCCATTGATACTAATGTTCGTAAGCGAAAGTACCGCAGTACTTACCGCGTGCCAGTCAGAATAGAAAAGGTTTCAGATAAGATCGAGAAACGCTATTACGAGGATGGTTCGTGGGAAACCATCGCTAAACCTTACGCCCTACGGGAAGGTGAAGAGCCGCCGAAGCGCCTCTTTAAAAACCGCATGGACAACTATCTTGCCGTATTGGCAATCCCTGGCGAGGATGTTCCACCAATGCCAATCTCTCTTCGAGATGAAGACGCCGCCCGATTCCTAGAGCAACCTATCGTTGTTGATATGAACAGCGACTCCGAAGATGATATCGCCATTAAGAACGCTGTGCTGCAATTGCGTGACGAGCTTAAGGAGGCGATGGCTTCCGGAATGTCGGCGGAGGACTATTTCGAGAAGGCGCAGTCTCGTCAGAAAACTGAAGCGGACACCGTCAGAACCGCCAAGAGAATGATCCAGCAGGAACTCAAGGCAGGGAATAAGGAGATGGCTGCTGAACTGCTTAAGAAATTGAACGAACATCTCGCAGGCAAAGGAATTCCTCCCTTGGTTTTGGCTGCGAGAATGAAGCAAGAGCTTGGTGTGGAACAATCCGATGCTAAAGAAAAGGGGAAACAATGAAAAAGCTGATCAGCTATATTGCGGTTTTAGCGGCAGTGATTACATTTGCCGAGTCAGATGTTCAATACTATAATGGACAAAAGCTGAAGAAGATGACACCAGAGGAAAAGGCTGAGTGGTTAGCTCGAAGGGCGAGTAACGTAGCCATCCAGAATTTCCCTGACTGTGGTAAGATCATCATAGTCAATGCGCAGAAGGAGATCAAAGACGAGTACTTCAAGGAGCCCGTGGACGAATTGTCATCGCGACTGAGAATCCCTCTAGCAATATCAACAAGCGAAAAGACAGTTACCACCTCTAACGCCAGTTCTTTCATCGCAGAATCTAACGCCAAAGGTGGTATCTTCATTATCTCCAATGTCAGTCTACCAATGTCAATTATCGCCCAGGAGGATAAATGGGGGCTGGTCAATATCGCAGCACTTAAAAAGGACAATCCTGCTGACTCTGTACTGAGAAAGAGAATCATTCGCGAGATAGGTCGGGTCTTTGCCTTTGTCTTTGGCGCGACTGACGCGATGTTTGATGGTTGTGTCACTGAACCGGTCAATTCTCTTGCTGATCTTGACAGTCTGAATTCAGATACCATTTCCCCCGGTCTTGATGAACGTATCATAAAGCATTTGAGAAAGATGGGAATGAAGCCTGGGCGAAAGACAACCTATCGTCGCGCTTGCATGGAAGGTTGGGCTCCAGCGCCAACAAATAAATGGCAGCAAGCCATCTGGGACAAGGTGCACACGGTTCCCAAGGATCCGATGAAGATCGAGTATGATCCCAAGAAGGGGCGATGAAGTACACCTTCGCCTACAAGACCTCGGACGGCGTCCGCCACGAGGATGTGATGAACGCCGCTTCACGCGAAGAGGTGTTCACGGCGCTTAGGGCGAGGGGAATTCGGGCGATCAAGGTGGTTGCAGCAGACGGATCAAAGGCCAATGGCGAAGTTCATGGCGTTAGGAAGCGCGTCGTTGCCGTCATTGTGGCCCTCGTTGGCGTTTCCGTGGGTGTGGTAGCGTGGTTTGTGGGATCCCGCGCAAGTGTAGGGACTGTAAATGGCCTGGCATCGTTTGAGACCGCCACAACTCGTCGTCAGGTTATTGGCGACATTGCCATAGTCGAGAAAGGCATTCGCACTGGCTGGGCGGACATCTTTGAAAACGAAGGCGAACGTTTTCTCGCTTCCTTCGCCATCCCCGGGGTGAAGGCTGGTCAGCGGAACACCACCCTCGAGGAAATAACCGCTTCGCTCTCGCGTAGCATACTGGTAAACGAAAATGATTCCATTGAGGCACGCCAGATCAAGGCGATGGTGGAAGGCATGAAGGCAGAGGCCAGAAAGTACATAGCCGCCGGGGGAACCGCAATACAATACGGCAAGCGCCTTATCGAACGCCAGAAAGCAGAGATCGCCGTTTTCAATCGCGTGAAAACGGAAATCGAGGCGGCAAAATTCCAAATGCCGCAAGATCAGTTCGAGCAATTCAGTGAAGAACGCAACGACGAGCTACGCAACCTAGGCATCAAACCAGTGGTGATCGAAGAGAATTAAATTCGCTGCGCGAATAAATCTTATTAACTTCTAGGACGGGTAGGACAAGTAGGACGCGGCCGCGCACAAGCACCATCGGGCGAAGAAGCGGATATGGAAGCACGAAAGCGCCTTCCTTGCGCGAGAAGAAGCGGATATGGAAGCGCGAAAGTGCCTTCCTTGCGCGAGAAGAAGCGGATATGGAAGCGCGGAAACGCCTTCAGCGGCGCGGAAGCGGTTTCGAAAGATTTCCTTCGGACCACCCAACCACAAACATCGCGCCGAACAATCGAACAATCCGAACAATCGAACAACCGAACAATCTTTCAATCGAACAATCCGAACAATCGAACAATCTTTGTGCCCCTTTGCGTTCTTTGCGGTTGCATAACACCCGCAACCGCAGACGCAACTGAGTAATTCACCACATCCTCCATTCCCTTCCGGCAAGAGCGGGGTGCCCGTCGTCCGCTCACCTCACCACAACCCGGCAACATCAACATCAATATCCGCGTCAACACCCGCGTCAACATCCTGTTTCGTCCGTGTACGATTCAATTGTTCCGAAACAAAATCCAACTTTCTGCTTGAACTTTCCAATCGAACCTGCTATACTGTTATCCGTCGAACCACAGGATTACCAGATGAACCATTGCACTACCAGATGAACCATAGCATTACCCGATGAACCACAGGATCAGAAACCGCCTCGTCGCCCATGGCCACGCGCTCGCCCCGTCGGCGAAGGAGCCGTGCGCGGCCTCGGACGCACACACCGCCGCGAACGCACACACCGCCGCGGACACGAAACCGTTCTTCGAGTGGTTCGTGCAGGACGTGCTCGGCCTCGACTCAGATGAGCACCGCCGCGGCTTCTGGCGCGAAGCCCGCCGCTCGGGCCATTCGATCGGCCACACCCCGCGCACGTTCAGCGACTGGCAGCGCGAACGCGGGGTCCATCCCGGCGCGCGGGTCGGCGACATGGTCATGGTCTACCTCGTCGTGGGTGGCGCGAGCCTCGCCTTCTGGTTCATCCGCAGGATGGTCCGCCGCCATCTAAACCGCGTGCGCCGTCCGTCCTACTACGAGGCGGAGCGCGCGCACCGCCTCGCCCTCGCGCAGGATCGGCTCCGGCAGTGCCGCCGCTCGACGACTAACCCGCGCCCGTCGCTGGACGCGATCCGCGCACCCTTCGCTCGGGTAGGGCGCAATCCAGAGTCCGCGCTGCGCCTCGGCGGCCTGCTGGAGGACCTCGAATGCTACCTCGACAACCGCCCGCGCTTCGCGGGCGAGCGCTGCCTCGGCCGCGCGGGCGGCATCAAGCGGCACCTGCAGAGA
>JAZRXT010000152.1:0-3289 GCA_045600365.1 Kiritimatiellia bacterium
CACGACTGCAGACTGATGAAACGCGAAAGAAGACGGAAGCAGCGCCTGGCCGCAATGGCAAGCAAGGCGAGTCCAAGTGCGACAAGGCATGCATCGCAAACCAGCCGCTGGACACTATGAACAAAATCCTGCATGATCTACTGGGAAAAGTATACCAAAATCACAAGCCAAGAGCAAGCTAGTTAAGCTGTTAGCTGTTAGAACACTTATTATTCACTATCGCTTATTACCTGCACCTCTGCCTCATGAGTGGAGCGAGGGATCTCTGTCCAATAACATTTCCTCACCCCTTCCGACGGCCTACCGCGATGAAGTACGCCACTATTCCCCACAGAACCAGCATGGCGAAGGAGTACCAGAACACCGGCTGCCAACCGTACTTGTAGACAAGGGTGAGCGCAAGCGCCGTCCACACCCCACCGCCCATGATCGGCTCGTGGAGGAGCTGCTTGTAGCCGAAGCTCATCGCCGCCGGCGTGCGATTCTCGGGATCGACCGTCCGCAGCAGCATGAGCCCTGTCGCCGTTACGCCGGTGGCCTGTCCGAACTCTGCGATGGCCCTTTCAAACCAGGCGTCCTTGAAGATGCGCGGCGCGATGAAGACAACGCACGAAATTGTCCAGGCCACGCCGGCGGCGCAGAGGATTACGAGCGGCACCCAGTTGGCGGCAACGACATCGAGGCGTATCGTCGCGACAGCGCTCACGACGAGGAAGTCAAGCGCGGCGCCGGAGATTCGCTCCATCTGCACACGGTCAACGAGGAGGTCCTTGCCGATGCACCGGGCGGCGATCTGGAGCAGGACGCCGCCGATCATGCAGAGCGGGAAAAGCGGGAAGCCCTTCATCGGAATGAGCGCCCTGAGCCCCCAGCCGATCAGGACGGACACGCCGACGATCGCGAGGTGCCACGCTAGCGAATCGATCGAATCGCAGCACGTGGTCTGGCTGCCGGCGCCGGGCCGGGCGTCCGCACGGTGCACACCTATGCGCTCGTGGTATTGGCGCTCGGAGAAGCGTACCACCTCTTTCACATAGCCCTTCCCGTGCGCCCACTGGATGAGGGCCATTCCCACGACGATGCCTATGATCATGCCTATAGTGGCGACGGTGAAGCCGAGGGCGACGCCGTCGTTCCATCCGTGGTGGACGAACGCCTCGGCCATTCCGCCCGCAGTGCCGTGCCCGCCCTCGAAGCCAATCTCGAGCAGGTTGCCGAAGGCGGCAGGAACGTTGAAGCACCTGACGAAGATGAATCCGGCGAGGCCGAGTCCAACCACGTACTGTCCCCAGGCTATGATCTGGCCCAGGCACAGCTGAGGGAAGGCCGCCCGGAGCACTTCGCCGACGCGGGGTGTGCGCGCTCCGAGAAAGAGCGTGGCGAAGATGACGCTGATGAGGAAGCCCGGACATTTCGCCACGTAGCCGCTCCAGTCAGAAACCACCCCGCGGATTGATGGCGGTGCCAAGGCCTTGAGCGCCGTGAGCACGGCGAGGCCGACGAGGCCACCCACGACCGAGCTCGGCAGATACAGCCGCTGGAATACGGGGCAGACGACGCGAAGTCCCTTCCCCACCGCCAAGAGAAGCGCCAGAAGCGCGAAAACTGATACTGCCATCTTTTACTGATTCCTTCCGTGATTTGTCATCGTGCCTGAAATCCTCGCTTCAACGAATACCAGCGCCGTACAACCTTTTCACCCGGAACATCGACCAGCTCGGGATGACGAAGATCGAAGACCGGCGAGGCGACATGGCGGGACGAGGAGACGAGAACCGGCTCGTCACCCTCGACCTCGGCCAGCTGGATGACGCGGCAGTCGTCCGCCGGCACATCGATCGCGAACATCCCGGAGACGGGACCGAACGGTTCATTGCGCCAGAAATCCCACCCCGCATACGTCTTCTCCGGATCGAGCCCCGCATAGGCGAACGGATAGTCGACATGAAGCGCCGCGTTCGTGTTCCAGTTGAAGACACCGACAACCTTCTTCTTGCCGCCGTCGAGGATCCAGCCGTTCGGCAGCTCGTTCTCGAAGCAGTCGATCGGGCGGACGGATGTCGCCCCGTGGTGCGCGAGAGTGCGACGCAGGATCTCCAGTCGTTCTTCCGGCAGGTCCCCGATCCAGTCCCCGATTTCAAACAGCGAGTCCGTCAGAGCCGTCCAGCTGGCCATCGACCTTGCCCTGCCAAGCGGCGTCGAAGCGCGGACATACGTCGAGTCGGGATCATTCCACCACACGCGACCATTCAGGAAGTAGCGTATCGATCCCGCGCGCGGTCCTTCAAGATAACGATCCGGGAACTGGTCGATCGGGCCGTTGTCATTGCCAATGCGCATGGCGTCGACAAGACCGAAGGAAGGAACCATCGCCCGGATCGTCCCGAGATTGCAGCCGAGAATGAATGTTCCGGGAGCGGCCGCCGAACGAATGGTCTTCAGGCCCGTCCTATACGCGGCGATATTGGACGCCTTCGGATCGGAGAAGACCGCATTCGCCAGATTGACGTCCGCCCAGGCGTAACCGCCGTACAGGTCGGCGCCCATGCCCGTGAAGATGCCATCGCACTTCAGATAGCGGAATCCCCAGTCATGCGTCATGCGGCGCACCGTTCCGGCAAGTCTGGCGCGGGCGTCGGGACTGGTCATGTCCAGACATTCACCGCCCCAGATGGTCTTGAGTGGATCCCCTCTGCGCCGAGCGAGGGGCACCGGCTCCTGCCAGGCGCTGCCCTTGCCGCCCTTCTCGATGGTCACGGTGCTTTTGATGTACATGGACTCGCACCCCTTCCACGAGGCGTCCTTCGCGTCGCCGCCGAAGGGGATGAACCAAAGTCCGGCCGCAATGTCCCGCTTGTTCAATTCGCGCACAACCGTCTCGAATCCGCGCGGATACGGGCCGTTGGCCCTTGCCCCAGAAAAGTCGCGGGCCGGGCCGTTGTTCACGGATCCCCTCTGCCACTGATCGTCAAGCTGGATGAAGTCGAACCCATACGGCTTGAGCAGTCGTTCCGCCAGCTCGGCGCATTTCAAGGTCGACGACTCCGTCCCGCACCCGGCCCCGTTCGGAAATTCGCTCCTGTCGGAATACCCGTATCGATCGGAACACCAGGTGCAGTAGCCAGAACGGTTGGGCGGCAGACGGATCCCGTGCCGCCGCGCGGCGACATCCGCATAGGCCTCGAGTCCCAGACGGCAGTCGTCGAAACGTCCGACAACGAAGACGTCAGGCTCGGCGACCGGAGTCCCGGCGGGCATCGACCCGTAATCGAGGACCGGTGTCACGATT
>JAZRXT010000153.1:0-11269 GCA_045600365.1 Kiritimatiellia bacterium
CTTGTTGATCTCGGTCTTGTCCCCGACCGCAAGCCGCGTCAGAAGTTCCGAGACCTCCTGCGGTGTGAAGAACTCGCCGCCCGACTTGCCCGCGTTCGAGGCGTACATGCCCATCAGGAACTCGTAGGCATCGCCGAACGCATCGATCGTGTTCGCCTGATAGTCGCCGAGCTTCATTTCGCCGACGCCGTTCATCAGCTTCACCAGCCGCTCGTTGCGCTGGGCGACCGTGTTGCCGAGCTTCTTGGAATTAACATCAAGGTCGTCGAAGAGTCCCTTGAAATCGTCCTCGCTCTCGGTGCCGCGGCTCGATTCCTCGATGGCGCGGAAGATGCCCGCCAGTCGCTCGTTCAGGTTCTCGTCCGCCGCGGCGGTCTTGCGGACATTCGCAAAGAGCTGGCTCGGCAGAATGAAGAAGCCCTTGACCTTCACCAGGTCATCCTTAGCACCCTTCGCCACCTTGTCCTTCAGCGTCGCGTAGTCAAAGCCCTTGTTGCCCGCCTCCCACTCGCCCCTGTTGATATACGCCGCAAGGTTCTCGGAGATATACCGGTAGAACAGCATCCCGAGCACATACTGCTTGAAATCCCATCCGTCCACGCTTCCGCGCAAGTCATTGGCGATTCCCCAGATCGTCCGATGCAACTCCGCGCGTTCCTGTTCTTTGCTACCGGCCATTCTACACCCCTCTATGGAGTATTATATCAAAAACACGATCCCATGTCACGCGACAAGTCTTACTGAAAAAGTTCTACTGTTTTGCCGCGACTTCGTAGAGCATTCTGGCACCTTGGGGGCCCTTCACCGCGGCCGTGAAGACCAGCTTGCCGTTCTCGACCGTGGCGGGGATCATTTCAAGACGCCTGCCGGAAGTCTCCAGCGCCCACACGGTGCAGGCGGCAGGATTGGCCAGCGCGAGCTTCACGCGTGCCTTGCCGTTGCGCACCAGCGGAGGATAGTGCCCCCACTTGAGCAGAATCGTCTTCGCCTTGTCGGCGTAGACATTGCCATCCGCCTGCACATCGGTGAGATGCGAAACAAGAATTCGCCGCGATGCGGATATCGGCAGCCCGTCGAGCGAACTCGCCCAGAGCGTGGTCGCCGTGTCGCCGGCGTCGAACGCCACCGTCCCGGCATCAAGCACGCCCGCAGGCGTGAAACCACCCGCCGTCTTCGGCGTCACGATCGAGAACGTTCCGCGCTCGCGGTCGAGCCGCACTGCCTTATTCTGCGCAAACGTCACCGGACAGGTCTTCTCCTCCAGCTGCCGCGCCAGCGGGAAGATATCCCAGCCCGGGACCTCGGCGACGGCCGTGGCGGTACGGACGCTCCAGGCGGCATCCTTCCAGGGCGGGACAACGCCCACCGGCCGGCCGCTCTTCGGACATAAATCCCCCGGCTCCACTCTGTTCGCCAGCGCCCCGGCGAGCGGCTCGAGATCGCCACGCAGGAAAAGGCACAGACTGGCACGATCTCCCGCCTGGCCAAGCGGATCGCTCGACACGTCGAAGTAGCCCGGATGGCCATAGCGGTCACGCATGTTCTCGAGCCCATGCGAATAGGCGAAACGCCAGAGGCCGTCCCAGTCCTGCAACGCCCCCATCGCGCCCGTCATGATGCCACCCACTCCCCGGAACATGCCAGGGCCAGAGAAGTTCCACTCCGTGATGCAGAACGGCTTCGTCGGCATGCGCGTGAAGGCGCAATGCACGGGAGGCAGGGAGCTCGAGAGCACTGGGTTGCCATTGCCGCACTTCGAGGGAAGCGACCAGCTGCGGACGAGGAACTGCGGGTGGTCGACGTAGAAGTGATCGTCCACGTAGTCGTAGAGCTCCTCGCGCACCTCCATGAGCGGGGCGTAGTGTCCGCCGCAGTTCTGGTTGGTCAGGAGCGCCCTGACGCCGAGTTCCCTCAGGAACGCGCGCATGCGCCCGACGCCGCGCCTCTCGATGTGCGCCATATACGCAATCACCAGGGCATCGCGGGGATTCTTCACCTTTTCGGGATCGTCGCACCCGCTGCCGAAGGAGGGATCCGCAGCCCGCCGCTCCGCGAGCCACGCCACCCAGTCGCGCTTCAGGAAATCCTCGCCGCGAAGCGCGCCCCAGCACCAGGTGAGATGCCCCTCGTTCACGAGCGAGATGAGCGGCAGCGCCGGCTCGTCCTTCCACGCCCGCCCCGTGTACCCGTTGACATGCGAGAGGAGATTGCGCGAGAACGCCTTCCAGTTCTCCAAGGCCGGCTCGTGGACGAGCAGCAGATTCTTGTAGACCTGCATGGGCACGGACCCGTCACGGTCGATGCCGCAGGCGCGCCAGGTCACGCTACGCGACGTGAAGAGGTCGGTCGTCACGTAGATGCCGCGCTCGTAGAACTTCGCGAGCAGGAAATCGATGCGGTCCATCCGCCCGGCGTCGAGCGCCAGACCATTCCCCCCGCGCTTCACGACCCCCCGCGGGCTTTCGTAATGGTGGATGCGCACCGCATTGTAGCCAAGGCGCGCAATGCGGTCCGCCAGGCATTCGGCGAACTCGTGGTCGGGGAAGCTAGCGTCGAAGCAGAGGTTGACGCCATAGAAGCGCTGCCGTTCGCCCGGACGCTTCTCGAACTCGAAGTGTCCGCCGGCATTCCTCAGCCAACCGTACTTGCCGGCGGGGGCGTCATGGAAACCCTGGTTGGAGAAGTCGAGCGCGCTGCCGGGGAGAATGTCCTTGCGATAGTCGAGCGGGATCCATTCCGCGCCCGCCTTCACCTCGATTGGCTTGTCGACCGTTATCGAGGTACCGTCCGGCGAGGAAATAGTACAGGTGAAGTCGCGCCGCTCGCCGCGGTTGAAGGCCCTGCCGCCGGAACAGACGCGCAGCGTGAACGTCTGCGCCCACTTGCGGTCATCCTGCAGCAGGATTTCGGTCGGCTTCGGGAAGGCGAAACGGAACGACGTACCGGAGCCGAGCGCGAACTCGATCCACTCCGCCTTGCCGTGGTGGAGCCCAACGGTGCTGCCGTCCCACTCCGCCTGGAGGGTGCCGTGCTTTCCCGCCGACGTCTTCCAGACGGTGCCGGCGAAGCGGGCGGCCGGCATCGTGAGCGACAGTACCACGGCCTCTGTCCGCTGGTCGACCACGCTCGTGACCGACGCCTTCAGGAGCGCGCCCCCGCCGTCCGCCGGCGTCAGCGTCGTGCTGCCTGTGGCGCATTTCACGCCGTCTTTGAAGAACCCGAACTCCGCCGAATCCGACGCCAGGCCGGAGAAGTCGAAATTCTTGCGCAATCCCGACGACACACCGGTCCAGCCGGGGTGGTGGATCTTCAGGCAGAAGGAGGCGCCGGTATCGCCCACACGCACTCCTCCATGCATATTCATGCCCAACTCGATCGGCGCGGCCGGAAGCACGCATCCAAGCAATGCGCTCACTGCGAACATCGTAATTCTCATGTTTTCCTCCTTGTTGTCTTTTCAAGCATCTGTCTTCTCGCCGAGACTCCGGCGAGCACGCCGCACATCGCCAGCGTGGCCACCAGCGAAGTGCCGCCGCGCGAGATCAGCGGCAGGGGAATGCCCGTCATCGGCAGCGCATTGAGTACGCCCCCCACGTTCATCACGATCTGCACTCCAAGCGAAATGCACATCCCCGCCGCCACCAGCGCCTCGGCGCGCGAGTCCTCCACCCTTCTGCGAGCGGCCGCCATTCCCCGCCAGAGGACGAAGAGCCAGGCCCCGACCACCAACGCGCAGCCGACAAGTCCCAGGTCCTCGGCGATTGCCGCGTAGACGAAGTCCGTCTCGACGATCGGCACCGCCTCCACACCGCCCATCCCGAATCCAGCCCCGCGCCAACCACCGGTGAGGACGGCCGTCATTGCCTGGAGAGTCTGCCAACCAGCCCCCGTGGGATCGGCGAAGGGGTCACGCCACACCTCCAGCCGGGTTGTGAAATGCCCGAACGGACACGCCATCGCCGCCCACACCGCGGCCACAGCACCCACAACCGCCGCCGTCCCCCACACCCACGAGGCGGCGAACAGCAATCCGCAGCACATGAACGCGAGCTGGGCCACCAGCCCGAAATCGCCAGCGGCGGCGGCGAGGGCGAACAGCACGCCGAAGCCGAGCGACAATCTCGCCATGCCGGCGAATCCGCCGCCTTGCTGTCCGCGCGACAGCATGCCGGCGGCGAAAAGCACCGCCAGCAGCTTGACCAACTCAGATGGATTGACCAGCCCGGGCAGGTAGATTCCGCCACGATAGCGCCGGCCGAACACCAGCAGTGCCACCATCGCCCCGGCGGCGACGCCCCAGGCGAGCCACGCGCCCCAGCCGGAAAGGAAGCGTCCCAGCCTTCCGCCGCCGCACCACCACGTTGCGACGGCGAAGGCCAGCGTCCCCGTAGCCATCGCCCACGGCGCGGTACCGCCATGCACAGATCCGGAAATGCGCATCTGCACGACGGCGCCGAACAGCGTCAGCGCCGCCACCGCGGCAACCAGCCATGCATCACGCCTCATTGTCGCCGGCCACTGGATCAAGCGCCGGCGATGATGTCCTGCACCAGACCGGCCGCGAGACGAACGAGTTCAACGCACGGGCGCTTGCGATAGTATTCGGCGGTACGTGCTTCGGGCGCCCCGCCGGCAGTCGCCTTCGGATCCGGTCCGGCGAGCAGCTCGCGGCACACGATCGAACCACACTCCCGCTTGAATGCCTCGCAGAACGCCTGTACCTTCGGATAGACTGCTGCCTTGTCGGGGCCGAACGCCATGCCCAGGGCCAGGGTGCCGCCGGTGACGGCGCCGCAGGTCTCGCGCATGCGGCCGACGCCGCCACCGAGGCCGGCGCTCACCTTCATCGCCGTCTCGTAGTCCATGCCGAAGTCCTCGGCGAACGCGCAGAACACGGCCTGCGAGCAGCAGGCACCGGTCTGGAAGATTTCAACCGCCCTATCTGATTTTGACATATCGTCTCCTTGACTACTTGTACCGCACCTTGCGTTTGCCGGTGGCGGGGTCAATCTTCGCCTCGCGCTCGCGCCGGCGACGTTCGTCGGCGGTAGGTCCGAGTTCGGTATAGGACTTCCGCTCGCCCAGAAGGATCGGGCGGCGGAATCCATTCTGGGAGAGGATGCCCATCACCTTGCGCGGCACGCGAAAGTCGGGCAGTCCCTCCGGAATCATGATGTTGATCGTGTCGTCGGCCTCGAAGCCGCTGTCGCGCAGCAGGTCAGGCAGATCCACGGGATCGACATAGCGGCCGCGGTAGGTAACGCCACCGTCGAGCTTGATGACGATTTCCGGATGCTTGGCATCCGTCATGTAGTGCTCGGTGGCGCAGCCGGCCGCCAGCAGCGCGCACAGAATAGGAACCGTGATGCGTCCGATCATGGTGCGGCCACCCTCAGAACTGGAGCGTCACGTTGGCGGTGCAGGTGGTGGCCGCGCCCACCTTGACGCGCACCAGACCATCGGCAACGTTCGCGGTGGCGGTGGCGCCATTGGAGGCGGAGACCCCCTTGAAGGCGAAGCCCTGCGGCATCCGCACGACGTAGGTGAACGGGAAACCGCCAATGCACTTGACCGAAAGCGTATAGCGCTTCGCCGCAGCATCCCACTTGAGATCCTCCAGCTCAACCGCGCCCTGCGTGATGTGGCGGTCGTCACCCACGAACTGGGGATGGTCCTCCACCTCGCGCAGCGCAACGAGCTTGACGCTGCGCATCGGAACGTCGTTCAGCACGAGCGACCCGGTGACCTCGCCCAGATACTTGCCGCCCCAGAATTCGTAGGCGGCGTATTTCTTCGCGGGGTCGAGGCCAAGATCGGCGAGCGGGATGTCGAAGGACCTGGGCGCATCCGTCCAGTTGAAGACGGCCGTGTCGCGCCAGGTGCCGAACGGGCGCGTCACCGAGAGGTTCCACACCGGCATCATCGCGGAGGCGGCATACGGGAAGAGGTTCTGGGGGTGGATGTCGGCCACCGGCAGCACCTGCTGGATCATCTTGATGCGGTCCTCGCGCAGGTTGCCCAGCTTGTCGCCGTCGAACATGAGCTGGCCGGGCAGACCCACGATCGTCGCCATCACCTGCGCCTCGTGCGTCTCTAGCGCGTAGCCGACCATCAGGGTGTCGGGGTCGGTGTAGAACATGATGTTGTTGACGAAGATCTGGGTGAAGGTGCATTCCGCCTGATGGACGACGTTGTGCCACTTCACCGGCATCTGCGCCATCTTGTTCATGATGGGCTTGCCGGGCTCCGGGGCGTAGTAGTTCTCGCCGATGCCGCCGTAGCATCCGACGACGTCGGATCCCAGGCGCGAGGCGTCCACGAACTTGACCTCGGTGCCGGTGAAGTCGCCCATGCAGGCGAGGAAGATCGAGTCGCCGATGCCTTCGCGCAGGGCCTTGACCGAATTCTCGAACCACAGCGTGTCCTTGGGATTCTGCGCGCGCCCGCGGATCTCGGGACGCTCGAACTTGCGGGGCGTGTTGGCCATGCCGTCGAACTTGAAGAACTCGTATCCCCACTCCTCCTTCGCCTGGCGGGCAAGCTTCGTCATCAGCTCGAGCGCCTTGGGGTTGGAGGTGTCGAGCATGTACTTGCCGGCCCAGTTGTTGATCGGCCTGCCATTCGCGTCATGGAGGTAGAGATCCTTGTGGGCGGCATAGAACTCGTCGTCACCCTCGCCGTAGAGCGACATCCAGAGACCGGGCTTGAAACCGAGCTTGCGGAACTCGTCCGCAATCCACTTCATCCCCTCGGGGAACTGCTTGGCGTAGCAGCGGTTCTGGTGGTGGTGGAAGCTCGAGACCGGCAGCCACGGCGAGTTGTCCTGCCAGGACTCGATGGACCAGATCTCGAGGCCGAACGGGAGCAGGTACTTGGCGCCAATGCGGGCCTCGGCGAGGTTCTCGGCCGAGCCGGCCTTGTCGAAGTAGATGTTCCAGCTCATCCAGCCGGTGGGCGCCTTGGGGCAGCGCTTGCGGTCGATGGGATGATAGCCAGGGGCCCAGCGCGACGCATAGTAGCGGGCGGCCACCTCGATGGCGATCGTCGAGCAGGCGGGATCGTCGATGTCCGCCTCCAGTCCGACGGAATAGAGGCCGTTCCCCTTGGAGGCGATGCGCGTCGCGTCAGACGAGAACCTCAGCGCCAGGTCCTCCTCGCGGGCGAAGAGCGAATCGTTCACCGTGGAATCGCCAATGCCGTCCGCAAAGTTCAGCACCTGTTCGCCGCGGCGCGGGAAGGTGCGGCAGGGGAAGGACTCGCGGCGGAACCTGGCCGTGGCGTCGAAGCGCAGCCGGCCCGGGAAGAAGTTGGCGCCGGCGCGGTGGAACACCTCGATGGCCAGGCGCGGCCCAGCGTCGCGGAAGGAAACGTAGCCGAGCACGACTCCCTGCGGGTTGACCAGGGACATGCGCTCCCGCTCCGCGTCGCGCGAATCGACCACCTTCCACGCCTGGCCACGGCTGGTGAACGAGAGCGGTCCCTCGACCCCGATGTCGCGCGAGGCGTTGGCAAGCGAAAGCCGCGAGCCGGATTCGTCGAACGAGATCTTCCATTCGCCGCGGGTGAACTCGGCGGCGGAAGACGAGATTGCGATAGCCGAACAGGCAATTATGCTGAATGTCAGTTTCATTGGTTGATTTCCGATGTATGGGTTGTTGGTTGATGAGATTGCTTCATTTCCCCGGCCTTATGAGCACGCCGAAATACCTGGAGCCGCGGCAATCGCCGATGCCGAGCGCCCATTCGCAGTAGGTGCGGGAGGCGCCGTCGCCATTGTTGACCAGGAAGTTGAAACCGAAGGCGTCCTCATGCCCGGAAAGCGGATACACCTCGCGGATCGGGATGCGTGTGGCGATCGTCCAGCCATCCGCAGTGCGCTCGAAGGCGCATCTGGCGGCGGCGACCACGCCGCGCCGCGTCAGGTTTTCGGGCAGTTCGGGCGTCACGTAGTTGGACTGCTTGAAGAGCGAGCACCTGCCGGAGGAATCGCGGAAGAGCGTGAACTGCGTGGCATCGCGTCCGTCGTTGAAGGGATCAACCGCGAACTGCACCGAATCGTACTTGTACGCCTCGTAGGGATCGCCGCCGGACGGCATCGGCACGAAGGCATCGTCCTTCACGTTGAATCGCAGCGCGAGCTCGTTTCCGTTCAGCGCCACCTGCGCGGCGGAGCGGTTCTCGAGCGTGATCGGCGGCGCCGCGCCGATCTTCTCGGCGAAGCCGGCCTCGTTCACCACCTTGACTCTCTCCGCGTTGCCGGGGACGCGCGCGAGCACCACGTCGTCGACGAGCACCGACTTCGCGCCCTCGCTGTCGCCGTAGTTGGCGATGAAGAACACGCTGATCGACGCCGTGGCGGGATCGTCGCACACGATCTCGTCCATCGGACGCTTCCACTTCCCGAACAGCGAGACGCAGCAGCTGTTGAGCCCGGGCTTCTTCTGGTTGAGGCGCTTGCCGTCCTTGTCGCACACCGAGACCATGGCGCCCACCGTGCCGTGGCCGGTCGCGCGTAGCGACAGCACGTAGCGCTCGCCCGGCCGCGCCTTTACGTGCGTATTGTTGCCGAAGGAGCACATGCCGTTCATGCGCACTGCCCGGGATCCGCCCCAGCCCTCGCCATCGACGAACGCGAGCGATGCCTTTCCGCCGTCGTTGGGCTTCATCCACCACTTCCCGCGGGGATAGGTGTCGGCCTCGAAATCACCGCCGGGGAGGCGGTTGGAGCTCGACCCGGTCACGACCTCGGCAATGACCGGGTACTCTATCCTGCGGCCCGCCACATCGGCCTTGAAAACGTATTCGTACACACCTGGCTCGGCATTTGCTGGCACCGCCACGTCAAGGCGCGAGCTGCGCCAGGCAATCGTCTTCGTCTGGCCCGGCTTCAAGACCAACCGCTCGGGCAGGGCGCCGATGCATTCGATCTGCTCCTTGAGAAAACCCATGTCCCCGCCCTCGATGTAGACGGGATGGCGGCCGAGTTCGAGGACAATCGAACCGCCGGCGAGAGAGAGCGTGCGCTCGACGTCCATCATGTCGACCACCTTCACGCCTGCCGTGCCGCCAAGATGGAGCGTGGTGGGCCGCTTCTCGTTGCGCCACGCCACGACCACCGGCGTGCCGGCACGGTCGAAGAGGTATGCCTCGTAGTCGGCGAGCGAGAGCGACCCCACGTACTTCGCGCGCTCGAGGCGATGCGTCATTGCCCGGTAGGCGGCATAGTAGCAGCGCGGCTCGTGGCGTACCGTGAAGAACGACCAGGCATCGGAGAAGTCGTGGAAGCCGGCGAAGGTGAAGGTGCGCGTAACGCCGTTCGCCGCATCGCGCACATGGCTCCACACCATGTTCGCCGCCCCGAGGTCGTGTCCGTTCGCCCAGCCATAGCCCATCCAGCTCATGTCCTCGGAATTGACGAGTTCCGCCTTCTTGCCATGGCGCCTGGCGAGTTCGACGAAGCCGGTCCCGCGATTGGCGCCGCGCTTGCCGTTGCCGAGATAGTGGGCGCTCATCACGTCGTATGGGGCAGGTCCCGCGACCGACTTGCACGCCTCGTCGATGAAGTCGGTGTTGAGGGGTGCGCCCGGATAGACCACGGCGTCGGGCTTGACCGACTTGACGGCGTCATACGCGGTCTTGAGGTACTTGCCGAACAGAGCCGCGTCACCGCCCGTCCAGAAGGCGCTCGTATAGCCGGGTTCGTTGCCGATCTCGTAGTGGGAGATGCGATCCCCGTACCGGCGCACCACCTCCTTCATGAAGTCGCCCCAGGCCTGCCAGTCCTTCGGCGGATAGTAGAGGTAGCCGTAGTTGCCACAGCAGGTGAGCTTGGTATCGGTGGAGGTGGAGGTCCACTTCGGCGTCTGGCCGACGGTCAGGAGCAGGTTCATCTTCCACTTGAAGGTACGCGCGAACTTCGCGTCGAGATCGTCGAAGACGTACCTGCCCTTCTCGGGCTCGCGCAGCGCCCAGGAGATCGAATGGAGGCGCATCCAGCGGCAGCCGGCGAGCGCGGCGCGGCGGATGCCCTTGTCGAGAACCATCGTCTGGAACGAGTTCTCCGGGAAGAGCCGGTAGCCGTCGGTGGCGGTCTCGTGGCAGCCGAAGCGCGACTCGGGAATGTTCTCGATGGCAACGGGCTCGACGACGCAGTACATCGTCGACGCCTTCGCCCTGCCGGCGGTGGCATGGACCTCGAACCAGCCGCGGCGGTCGGTTGGCAGCGCGTTCTCGGCCACCGTGTTGCCCCAGAGGTCCTTAACCTTCCAGGTCACGCACGGCTTTTCGCCGTTCCAGTAGTCGCAGTCGAGCCGCAGATCGTCGCCGGGATGGCAGATGCCGTCCTCGCGGTTCAGTTTCAGATAGAGTTCCCCCTCCGGCGGCTCGTCGGCGGCGACCGTCTCGAGGGTGACCGCGTCGAACCACACCTTGTAGTGCTTGGCCAGCGTCGTGTTGCGCAGGACCACGGCGTTCTCGCCCGGTTTCGCCCTGAAGACGAGCGAGAGGGTGGCGGAGGTGTCCTTGCGGTCCTTGGTGGACGGCAGCTGCAGCGACTTGCGCCGGCCGTCTGGTGCCTCGAGCACGATGCCCCGATCGGCAATGCCCATCCAGTTAGCGCTCTTGCAGAAGTCGAACGTTATCCGGCGTAGCCCACCCTCGCTTTCGTTCCACACCAATTTCACACCGGCGATGAGCTGTTCGGGCGGCATGAACGACGCCTCGTAGAGCGGCACAATCACCTTGGGCAGATTGACGCTGGAATAGACCTTGTTCTCATTGAGACGACGGGTGTAGACGTGCGTGACGACGTCCATTTCCTTCAGTTCGGGGATTCGCGGCTGATTGCCGTACTCCCACGCATCGTAACCAAGGAGAAACTCGTCGTCCTTGCCATCCTTTTCGCCGATTTTCCATACGGTCTCTCCGCCAAGGGCGGAAACCGCGGCAAGCATCGCCGCCGCCAACACCATTCTTTCAAACAATTTTGCCATACGGTATATTTTATCAAAAACACCCCTGTGTTGGCAAGCCAAAGGACCTCGGCGGCGCAGTGTGAAGTTCATGCATAAGCATGGGTCACTCAAGAAGAATTTTAATTGCCTTTGGAGGCAGATCGTTGGTATATACACCCCAATCTGACGAACGCCGTTCAACTGGCACCGAAAGTGCAGCTGCAAGCTTCAGGGAATTGGTGATGCTCATTTCCGGCAAACCATCTTCTCGGCTAATCGCCGACCACACGGCACACTCAATGTCAGTCGTCGGAGAA
>JAZRXT010000154.1:0-32626 GCA_045600365.1 Kiritimatiellia bacterium
CAAAGTTCTTCCCGAGTTGTGCTATCAAGTACACGGCCGCCGTGAAATTTCCGTTTGCATCAAGCTCGGCACAACGCTTTACGAGACGTCGATTGGTCGAATTCAACAAATCTGATTTAACGGAATACGCTTTCATCATCAACGTGAAGTACCCGACAATTTCTCCAGAAGACGAATCAATCGCAAGGTATGTCACAGACGAGGAAAGTTTCGTCGAACGATATGCTTTCTCTCTTATGTAGTTCTCGACTTCTTGATTGATCGAACACGAAAACGACTGGAGGACGTCATTGAGCTTATTGATGCCCATGACCTCTTCGTACTCCGTCAGCGCCACAAGATTTATGCCTGAACGCATGCCATCGCCCTTGCATGAACCTTTTCAAAAAAAGCTCGCTTTGCGGCAGGTGTCTTGAACTCCACAATCTTCACCGTCTGACGAGGCAACGGCGAGGGTTTGACGTTCGTGAAAAGAGCGCGAACGATGTTATTGGCGGCTTTGGGGTCGTCAGTGTAAAAGTTTGCGGTTATGCTTGATGTTGCCATTTTGTACCTCGCTTCCTATTTCAGGGCACAATACCCCTAAGAGAATACGCCTATATTGTATCATTTTTGCGGTCGAAAAACAACGGCCAAATCTAATTTTTCGCAAAATAACGCGGCAATTTGCCATGTTTTGCCGTCACAGATTGTGATGTCAAAACTTTGGACGCATTTTAGAAGCGAGAAGTCATCCTTGAATGGCATCAAGTGCCGCGTCAAGGTCTGTACAAACGTCTTCAACCAAGAGCCGCTGAACCCGATAGCCGTTTTTCTGCAACAAGACATCCTCGCGCCTTGTGCCACGATAAAACTCAATGTCGGAAAGCGACGACGCTGGATCCAACATCACAACGATCTTGCCTTTCGCATCCAACAATCCGACTTCAAGATAGGGATTCGCACCGCACGGAATTGGCAACCGAACCCCCATCTGAAACTTTCCCTTCGTTTCCGCGCACGTTTCAAGGCGTTCGTACAGGAACCTGAAGAAACTCATCACCGTTCAAGGCACGGGAAGTGATACGGGGCTCTCCGTAAACGGAATACTTCATCCTCTGCCGCTTATAGAACTCGGGATTGTTGAACGACGCCAAGCCGATCAACTTACATCGAACGGAAGGCGTCAGGTTCTTCTGCTCAACATAGACGCGATTCGCCCTGACCACGCGAACGTCGGCAAGCGGCAGCAGCGGATCTTGCGGAGCCACATATTGCCCCGTCGACCAAAGCGGCAAGAAGAAAGTCCACGGACGCTCACCGTCCACCGTCGTCCTCGCGCTCGGGAGCAGCATCCGACGTTCGTTCCTCGCCTTTTGGAGAATCACCTCAACAGCAACACGGCCGGCTCACGCGCTCAACGGACGACAAATAGGCCCATTGGTCCGCATAAGGCACCCAGTCGTCATTCACAAACACGCTGTTGTCCACCTTGCGCGGTTCCGCCTGAAGCGGCAAGGCAATGAGATTCCCGAATCCTCCCTTCGGCAATGTGTCTTGATTAGGGATTATACGATCATAAGAATTCAAGCTGACCTCGGGATGCTCCTCAAGAACCAGCGTCATCACATAGGTCAACACCTCGCGAATGCTCTTCGCCGAAACCGCCGTCTGCAAGAAGAACCACAAGTGCGCCCCCTTGCCGGATCGGGACTTCTCAAGCGCAACGGGCAATCCAAGTTCTCTCGCCTTGCGGACGACAAAGAGTGCATCCCGTCGCCACGATGCCTCGTCGAAATCAATGACGGCCAACCGCACCGTCTCGTCTGTCGCCATCGGATAAAGTCCCATGACGAACGATTTCATATCCGCATCTTTGCCACGTAAATGCCAACGCACAACTTCGTCCGAAACGGGAACATACTGACGAACCGCACATTCACTGCACTTCTTATGTTGCTTCAGGACACATCCCGAGCCCCACTGGTTCCGACAACACGGCGAATAGCCGCTTGTTCCCTTCTTCGCATTCTCGTATCGCCGCGCAAAGACATCCTCTCGGCCAACGAACAGAGACTGGAAAAGCGCGATCTTCTCCGCGTTTGTCGAATTGGCGTCAATCCGTAAATTCATATTCGAGGGCAAATCACATCAAATGTCATATTCGCTTCGCGCATGCCGTACCACGACCGCCACCGATCTTTTGGATTTCTAACCTTCATCGGTCGAATAGACAAGTCGCTTGCCGTTCTCACGCACGATATCGGTGGCGAAAAGCCCTTCGACAACAGCGGTCAAATCAGCCTCGGACAACAACTTTCCAAAAAGCGTTGCAACGTGGTTTGTTAATGTCTTACGGGTCCTCGGACGCTGGAAACCCGGCTGCAGCAGCTTCTCACGCACAAAGGCTATGCGTTCAGGCGTCGCCTTCGCGGCAATCTTCACCTGTGCCATTGCAGGCATTGCTTCGATGTCCGCAATCCTATCCGCAAAGATATGTTCAGACTTGAGGTGTTCAACCAGCGGATCAAACCCCTTGTCCTTTGAAATGATGTGGAAGTACGCCTGCGAGTCTGTAGCGGACAAACGACCGATGTAATAAGCGATGTGAAAATCAAGCGCATTCGGCCCGACGCCACTCATCGTCACATAGTGCGCCCTTTCACCGAGCCGCTGCATCGTCTTTGCAAGGCCGAGCGGAATCCGCGTCTGATTCTTGCCGACAAAGAGATACACCCGAATCCATTCTTGGTCTAGCAGGTCTATTGATTCGGGCTTGATGTTCTCGTAATCAATCAGCACATAGTTCGTCTTCATACACCCCTCTCTAAGTTCAAACTTTACTCAACCTTCAGCTCATGAACATCATACTGAACCGTGTGTTCCTCGCCTTGCACTTTAACGAACCAACCGTCAACCGCCGCGGCGCGATCAAGGTGGAACGCCCGCAACTTGTCATCTATCTGCCCCTCAATCCACTTTGTCGCTTTCTCTTTCGACGAAAAGCAACGAACAGAGACTTCATTCCCGTGCTGCGGAAATGATTCGCTAATCGTGACAACGGCTACAGTATTGCTCATCACTCACCCCGCAATCTGCGCTTGCTTTACCATACCAAGTTGGCGGAGGGTGAGAGATTCGAACTCCCGGACCACGTGAATGGTCAACGGTTTTCAAGACCGCCGCGATCGACCGCTCCGCCAACCCTCCAAAAGAAATGCCAATATTATACCAAAAATACGACGCCGTGTGCGCAACAATTTTGAAAATCTTCACTAGCCATGACGACAGTAAACACTAGGAGTCGGATGACGATGGAGTGCCGCCGCGAATCCAAAGCATCTCGTCCTCGAACGCCTGGCGACGATCGGCCTCCAGACGATCCCAGACGTCGTCAGTAAGTTCAACCCCGGCGGCGGCAAACTGCTCGACGAGATTCTTGCGCTTCCACTCGGCATCCTCCCGCCTTCGCCGATCATAGTCGCCCCGCTCGCGAAGCGTCTCATCGACAGTTAAGAAGGCAAGCTGTCCGTCCCGCACGACCGGAACCATCTCGCCCGTGTCCCTGTAGGCCACGATTGCGTCCCAGGTGGCAGCGTCAGAGGCCTCCTGGATGTCGCGGTCGGCCTTGCACATCCTGACCTTTCCTCTCATATTCCCAACTCCCTCCGCATGAGTTCCACCCGGTCCTCGCGATATATTACAGGCTTACCATTGCGCGTGTAGAGCAGTTCCTGCTTCAAGCCCGACGCATCGAAGATCCTGAGCACATCGGCGAGAACGGCATAGTCCTTCAGATTGGACTTGGAGCGCCCATACCTTCTCTTCACATCCACTGGAATATTTTCGGCGACAACGTCAGTCGGCGGACACCCGACGACTACCGATGACAATGGAGACCAGCACTGCCGCCAGCAGCAACGGCTGGTAGTAGAGGCACTTCAAAAGCGCGAATGGAATCAACTTGACCATCTTGTCACCCAATCTTTAGGGTATTGCAGAAGGCGAATATCGCAGCTGGAGACGCCATGCGCCCACGGCCCGAGGTCCCGCAGGCGAGCTCGCCATCGTCTGGCTCAACGATCTTCACGCCTCTTTCCACCAGCAACGCGAGGTTGGCCTGCGTTGCCGGATTGTCCAGCATGCCGGTGTTCATGGCTGGGGCCACGACCAACGGAGCCTTCGTCGCAAGCAGCGTGGAAGTGAGCAGATTGTCCGCAATGCCATGGCACATCTTGGCGAGCGTGTTGGCGGTGGCCGGAGCCACCACCACCAGATCGGCTCTGTCGGCAAGAGAAATATGCTCTGGCTTCCAGGTTGCAGGTTCGGCGAACTGGTCGACGAAAACCTGGCTGCGCGCAAGGGTGCGGAAGGTGAGAGGAGCAACGAACCTGGTCGCCGCCTCTGTCATAACCACCGTGACCTCGTCGCCGTTCCCGACGAAGAGCCGCACCAGTTCCGCGGCCTTGTAGGCGGCGATCGAGCCCGTGACCCCAAGCACGATCCGGCGCGCTTTGGCGTTCATCTCACTTCGCCTTTCCATTCACGGCCTTCGGCGCATTGTATCGACCGCGGCGCACCCAGCAGGAATTGCACTGGCAGTCGTCATCGCGTCCGCACGTGCCAAGCACGTCCTGCGTCGGATGCGGCTTGAGCGACGCCTTGACTAGAGCGAGCAGACTTTCGTAGTCGGACCGTTTCGCCAGCCACAACACGCGACTGCGGTCCTCCATGCCGCGGTTGACGAGCGCGTCGAAAGGCTGTTCCGCAATGTATGGACCCAGCTTCTGCCGAACGGCATCGCGCAACGCCTTCTCCCCGTCGACATCGATCTCGCGCGACTCGGGACGGTTCCACGAATATCCGCCACCGACGGTGAACTCGGTGACATTGAGGTCCATCCAGAGACCCAGCGTCTGCCATTCGGCCGGAGTAAAGCCCTTGGAGCCATGTCCACTCTTCAGCTTCTTCCAGAGTGGGCTTGCGGCCGCGAAGTAGTCGTACGGCTTCGATTCGCGCGTCTCGCGGTAACTGGCGACAAAAGATATCTGCTTGCGCTGAATGAGGTTGAAGATGCCGTTCGTGCCTATCAGCGAGAATGCCGTCACCGGCTTGCCGTCACTCCACTTTCCTTGCGCAAGCCCGTGGCAACCAATGCAGTGGCGATCGAAGATCGGCTGGATCGACTTGGTGAAGCTGAAGGGACCAGTATACCCAATGTCGACCTCGGGCTGGGGTGTGAGCGGCGTACGCGATCCGGGCTTAGCATCGGCATACTTGGGAGCGCCACTCTTGAACTTGTTCTCGTGGCAGCCAGTGCACCCCTGCACCTCGCCCTTCTGGGCATAGATGAAGGAGCGCATGGTGAAGACGGCAACACCGTTCGTATCGACCGCCTGCAACTGAATCGGCACCCGGGCCGGAATCTTGAACGTACAGGATCCATCGGCGGACACCGGCACCGCACCGAGCGTCTCCTTGTGGAGATCAAGGTCGTCGTGCTGGTTGATGGTCTCTCGACGGCACGCACCCATCACGTCGAGCTTGTTGATGCGAATCTTCGCAATCGCCCCCTTCGGCAGCTCGGTACGACAGTCGTAGACGTTCTCGACATAGCAGATGCCCTCGTCCGGCACAGTCTTGGGGGCCGGCAGGGACGAGACGAGCGCAGGCGGGCACGGGCGCTTCACGAGCGGAATCGGATTGAATGTTGATATCTCGGGGTCGGCGTAGACGAGTTCGCGGCCTCCGAGTGTATCGACCAGCCAGATGCCGAAAGCGTTCGGGCTGGGCCAGGCCGCCATGTAGTCCTCACGCCGGTGACGGGGATGATAGTCGGGATAGCCAAGCGTCTCATCAGAGTAGGAACAGAGGAAGAGCGTGTCGTTGATCGGGAACGGAGAGCAGTAGGCGCCCGGTGTGTTCCAGCCCTCGCTCTCGGGGAACGGCACCTCGGGGGTGACGCGCGTCACGGGCTTGGGGCCGTCCTCATCCACCGTGGGATCGAGCAAGAACAACGATCCGCTCGTGATGTTGTGGTGGGCGGAGGCTGTGCAGAGAAGCAGACGCGAACCGGGGATCGCCTTCGTCTCGGTCACGACCCCGATATCCTCGGAGTAGTTGCCGTAGACGTGACTGACCGCAGTACCGTCGGGGCGGGTGGCCCAGAGCGACTGGAACCAGACCGCATGGCGGTTGATGTAGTCCCAGCGGGTGTAGGCAATGCGCCCGTCGTTCATGACCGCAGGCTCCCACTCGTTCGCCTCGCCAAAGGAAAGCTGGCGGATGTTCTGGGCAGACGAGTCCTCGCCCACGCGCGGCAGATCAGCGCGATAGAGCAGGAAGGAAGGAACATAGCGCCCCCAGTGGCAGCGTCCGTAGTTCTGCCCGCGGGTGGAGGAGAAGGCGAATCCGCCATCCGGCAGATAGCACGGGTCGGCATCCTCGATCAGAGCGGTCTGCCGTCCGCCCTGCGTCTCCATCGGATCTCCAGCACAACCGGTGAGCTGACGCACCCAGGAACCGTCGACGGCACATTCATAGATGAAATACCGGCGATGGGCCACAGCACGCTCGCCACCCTTCGCGAAACCGGGACCGTAAACCGGATGCGTAGGATCGACCTTCTTCACCCAGGCGTCGTCGCGCACCACCACTTCTGGCACCTTGAGCGCCTGCGCATCGGCCGGAGGAGTCGCGGTATGGTCGCAGAAGGAGAAGACAAGGCGGTCGGCGTTCCAGTGAAGATCGGGATTCATCACGGTTCCAGCGGGAAGCCGATCGCCCAGCAGCGATTTCTTCTTCGGCGCGGTTCGCCAGTTCTCGAGCGTGACCAGCCCGGGGCCGGGCCGACTCCAGCGGCCGAGATACTGGTCTACCATGTGGTTCTCGCGAGTATACGGGATGCCGCGCTGGACGGCGATGATCTTGTCGAACTGCAGGTCGGGATGACGGAACAGAATACGGCGGCGCAGACGCCGGATCTCCTTCTCCACCGTGGAGCGCTCACGGTCGGTCTTGGCGGCCGCAAGCCACTTGCGGTCAGCTTCGAGTTCTGTCTTCTCGTCCGCCAGCGCCGCCTCGCCGAGCGCCTTCGCCACGTAGGCGAAGGTGCGGTCGGCAAGCGCAAGCGCCAGCTCGGGACCATTTCCGCGATTCTTCGACACTTCGCCGGCGGCGCCGGCGGCAGCCACCTTGGCTGTGTAGTCGTAACGCCCGGGCGGTGCATCGGTATGCGCCGCAAACGCCATGGTCGACAGCAAAGCCACCGAGCCGAACGCGAAAACGCGGAAATTCCCGTACCTGCAGTTCATAATTACCTCGCGGCAGCTGAACCATCGACTTCGGAAACAGTCCAGACAATATACTTCTTCACCTCGGCGTTGGCAGCGCTGGATTCCAGAGCGCGAATGTCGTTCGCACGGCACTTGCAGCCACTCCAGCGGAGCTGGTCGAGCAGGAAGGTCTGAATGTAGGCGTCATGCGTCTTCTTGAACGCATCGATGAGCGCCAGATTCCAGATCTTGCGCTGGCAGGGAGCGGCACCGGGAGTGGAGCAGCGCTTCTGGCATCCATTCGGACGCCCGATCATCGGCTCCATCACGTACTGCGAGACGGCGCCGATCACGGCCATGTCGAGAGGATCGGTGTCGTAGGCGCCACGTAGACGGCGCAACAGCGCCGAGGCGGCATCGGCGTCCCACACGTGTTCGGCAAGCGCCTTCGGCGTGGTGGCGGCGGCAACCTTGGCGTCGTTGGCGTTCTGCCACTCGACAGCCATCGGAGACTCCTTCGCGGCGGCCATCGCCGGGCCGTAGTCGGCATAGGCGTTGGGGTCGACGTACTTCTTTTCTTCAGCCATTTTTCAAGTCCTTTCGTTTATCTCGTTCAACCCCACATCTCATTGGCCCACGGTTCTCGCATGGACTGGTAGAGGAAGCGGTCGGCGGCCTGGTCTTCAACGGCATGCAGCTTGACGGGATCGAACCTGAAGCCGCGGCCGAGACGCTCGGCGGCAATTGCCAGATTGAACATCGTGCAGGAACGGAAGCCATTGGACTCGTTGAGCGCAAAGGTCTTACGGTTCTTACAGGAGTCGATGAAGTCGGTCTGCTGCGCCGCGGGCTTGGGCAGATCGGCAAGCGTCTTGAGAACCTTCTCTTCGGGCCACCAGCCGCTGGCGTCCTTGATGCGCAGGGTCTTGCCGTCCTTCGCCTTCGGGTAGACGCAAAGTCCGTTGGAACCGCGCAGCAGCGGTTCGTCCTTGAGCGTCTCGTCACCATCGAGGTCCACCGTCATGCCGTCCTCGTAGGTGAGCGTGAGACGGTCAAAGCGTCCCACCGCCTCCGGATGCTGGCGGGGGCCCTTGTACTCAACCTTCACGGGGCTCGTCTCATCCTTGCAGAGCAGATACTGCAGAGGGTCGAGATAGTGCTGCGCCATATCGCCAAGCCCGCCGGAATCGTAGTCCCAGTAGCCGCGGAACGAGGTGCCGGCACGGTGCGAGGTGTAGGGCTTCCACGGCGCAGGACCAAGCCACATGTCCCAGTCGAAGTCCTTCGGCAGCGGTTCCGGGCGGGCATTGACGCGACCAGACCAGCCGAACTTCCAGGTGAAACCCTGGCCGGTGCCGAACGTGCACTTAAGCGGCCCCTTGCCCAGCAGACCATTCTCCACAATCTGGCGGATCGGCTCAACGGTGGTGCCAAAACCATAGAACGTGCCCTGGAAGCGGAACCACGTGTTGAGGCGGAACATGCGCTTCTGCGCCTTCACGACCTCCATCACGCGCTTGCCTTCACCGACAGTACGGGTCATGGGCTTTTCGCACCAGATGTCCTTGCCGGCCTTGGCGGCCATCACGCTCATGCAACCATGCCAGTGCGGCGGTGTGCAGATGTGGACGATGTCGACATCCTTGTCCGCCAGCAGCTCGAGAAAGTTCTTGTATGCCTTAACCTTCCCCCAGCCGTTCTTCTCGGCACACTCAAGACCATGCTGCACCCTGGCCGCCCACGGGTCGCACAAACCGATGAGCCGCGAACCCTTGAACGGAAGATGGTTGGCAGAATGCGCGATGCTTCCGAAACCGATCAACGCGCGGGTGAGCTGATTGGAAGGAGCGGTCTCGCCCCACAGTACGCGCGCCGGCGCAATTGAAAACAGCGACGCCCCCGCCGCAGTCTTCATAAACTGTCTTCTTGATTGCATAGAATTCTCCTTAATTGGCGAATGATTCATAGATTATATAAAAACAACGGCGGAATGTCAATGAAAAGAATCCGCCGGGGAAGTGAGAACCGCCTCGTACGGCACCAGCGTCATACGCCCGGTCCGGCCAAGCCAGACGAACGTGAAGGCGCACTTCTCCGCAGTAGCATTGGCAAAGACCAATGCCTGACGTCCGTCCGCCGCCTCATAGGCCGAAGCGAATATCCTATCCGCATACGTTTTCTCCACTACTGGCGGCTTCAGGTGACGGCCATAGGCAAGGAACGGACGCCCCTCGCCACGATAGAGATCGATCCACCGCCGCAGTATTCCGGTAGACTTGGACTCGGCATTCGGTGCCACCACCACTTCCCTGCCATCTGAACCATCCTGGCACACCTCCACGAGCTTCATCTCCGAAACCCGCACTTCCGCGCCAGCGCTGGCGTTGATCTCAACGCGCAGGTGCACTCCGCCAGCCGGTATCACGATGTCGCCGGAAATCCTCCGCGCACCTTCCCCCTCCCCAGGGGGCACAAGCCGTCCGTTGGCCAGCACGCGATACGGACCATAGGCGCACACACCAAAACTAACTCCCGCACGACCACCAGGCCGTACTGTCTCCAGCATCGCCGAAAGCCGACACTTCATACCCGCACGAAAAGCACCTTCCTCGATCGAGACATTCTGCAGTATCATCACGCTACCTGTCGGCGATGAACCTACCGCCAACGCCTTGCCGCCAGGCAACGTCTCCACACGCCAGAGGCCATCAACGGCGGGATCGTCGTTTTTCTGGCGAATTCTCGTCCATTCCGAGGGTTTTTGCGAACCAGGAATCACACGGGCGAAATCGCCATTGCGCAACACCGGCAAACCCCGTCGAATCTCGTTTTGCTCGGGTTCAAAGAACGGAACCTGGCCATCGACCAGACCATGCATGAGCCAGCGTGCGTCCCGCTGTGCATTCGACTGGAAGCACGGCACGAATTCATGGTAGAGATAGTTGAACACGGAGGCGACGCGATCAACGCCAACCTCCATGTCCCGATAGTCCTGAATGCCCACGGTGCCCAGGAAGAGCTCGTTCGGCTCCTCGAAACCGACGACTGGGTGGACCACGGCGGAACCCATGGCGCCAACAACCTCGTCCAGCTGTCGCCGGAACGATGCCACACGCCACGCACCGTCACCGGCCGGATGCCCGTGCCGGTCAGACCAGCAGACCGGGATCGATCCCCCCACAATCTGGTCCACCTGCATCAGCTCACAACCGCGTTCGGCGAGTCGCCGGCAGATGCGGTTCGCAAACCAGTTGCGCGTCCACGCATCGCCACCACAAAGCCGCGCGTTCTCACCGCCATCGAGCCAGGGGCAGCGGGCGAAATACGGCCGACCATTCCGCTCAATGGTGTTGTGGGCGGCTCCATCGCGTTCAAACGCCTCCCGGTTCTCGTAGCGGAACGAACCATCCGCCTGCCGCCAGCAGGAAACCGCCCAGTGATAGCCAGATGGCCAGAGGAACACATGCCCGCCAACCGCCTTTGACACTTCGACGATACGGGCAAATTCATCATCTGATGGATAGAACGGAAAATAATCCGGCGAGATCCAAGTCCCCACCTTCTCCCAGCCCCAGAAGGCGACGATCAGCGGAACCCCGGGACGCTGTCTGCGCCAGCAGTCAGCGAGCCATGCTCTGACTTCCTGGGGACGATCCAGCCAGCGACGGCCGAAACGTACCATCGGCGGCGCTTCGCGCATCCAGTACGGGATATCATCTCGCTCTGTGAACCGCATATGGCAGAACGGCTGAGTCAAAGCCCATTTCCGGTGCAGCTCGGCGGAGTCGTGCCAGTCCACATCGCCGCCCTCAGCGGCGGCCGTCACGACATCGAACCCGTTCTTCGTCCCCTCGCCAACGGCCGAGTATCGCCGCCACAGCGCGAGGAAGGAAGCAGGATCGCGGCGGAAGACGATCTCCTTCGGTACGCCTATGCCGTCTTCGGCGCCAAAATGGAAAAGACATCCACCACCATAGAGACAACCAAACTGCGCCGCCAGCGCACCGGGGAATTTCGCCTTGACTGACGACCAGTCGGACATCTTCCGGGGATCACGGTGAACGCCACCCCTCGTAGTGCCCAAAACGATCGTCTCAGCAAATGAATCCACCAGCTCGATGCAGGGATAGCATGTCTGCTCCAGCTCCCAGCCAGCTCGCGGCGTCACATCGATTCGCCAGCGAATACGATCATCGTCCGTACCCTTGACACAGACTTCGCATACGACCTTCTCGCACGCCTCGCCGAGATCTTCGTAGACAAGCCGTACTCCGCCCGACCGATTCTGCGCACGAAACGACTTAGCCTGTCCCGAGGCGACCGACATCGTGGCCGTTGGCGAGCTGGTGCGGAAGAAAGTAAGCTCGAAAAGATTAGCCCGACACCCGGTCGACGCCAGTTCGCGCCCTCCTGCCGTCGTCAAACGTGCCACCTCGCCCTTTTTGGATTCATCCAACCCGACCGTAAGCGTCGAACAGGCAACATCTGCCGCCACTGCGCCAAGCACCGTGGCCACAAAGAAGGAGCATACCACAAATCGCATTTTCCCGTCTCCCCTTGGAATCACGTCACGAGAGGGCTATAGCTTCCGCGTCCATACACCACTGCCGCGGGTGAGGACGAAGAGTCTTCCGCGGTCGAGCACGAGTCCGTGCTGGGTGCCGGCGGGCACCTCCATGCCGCGGTCAAGGCAAGTCCAGTGGTGGCCGCCATCGCGCGAAACGCAGATGTCTTCCCCGTCCACGGTGGAGGCAACGACGAGACCGGGCGTGAACGGATCGAACGCGATCGCGTGTCCCAGGCCGGCGGATCCCCGAAGCCACCAGTTGATCTTCCTGCCTCCCTCGGTCAGTTCCACGATGCGTCCCTGTTCGCAGAGGAGGAAACGTCCAGGCATGTGCGGGTCGGCGGCATAGGTGTATTTACCGCCCTTGTTCCAGACGTTGGCGTGCTTCCAGGTTCCCGTCTGCCGCTCGAGGTAGAATGTCTTACCCGTCATGGGACCATACGTAATGGCCGATCCGTCAGGACTGAAGACAAGCTGCTCGGGCCAGAGCGCCGGACCTCCCCCGCTGAATTCGGTTGGCTTGTAGTATTCCTTAATTCCTTCCATGCCCTTCGAGAACCACTCCCAATCGTCGCCACCGTTTCGGGAACGGTAGACGCCGCCCTTTCCGGGCGTCACCTCGCCCGAGACGCAGACGAGGACGGAATCGTCAATCGGGTCGACGGCAATGGTGTAGATGCCGTGCTGGCCAGGCTTCTGGCCAAGTTTCGGCAATCCCCGATATTGCGAATAGCGCCATTTGGCGCCTCCGTCCTTGGAAATCATCAGCTGAATGCCGTTCTTGCCGCCCACGCAGTAGGCGCGGTGCGGGGTCTTGCGGGAGAAGGCGATGGAATTCGCCCCGCAGATGCCGTTCTCCTTTCGATAGGTCCTGCCTCCGTCTTGGGAATTGAACATCCCCATGTCGGCGCAGCCATAGGAAATGTTGTCTGGCGAATGCGGATCACACACAACCGCGAACGGCACCAGCTGGTGTATACCGTTCAGGTGGATACGCCAGCTGCGGCAGCCGTCGAACGACTCCCAGATATTGAACCAGTCGGTCGTGAGCACGTGGTCTGGGTTCCTCGGGTCGACCATGATGTCGGAGGTACACGGGCGGCCCTTGTCCTTCACCGCACCCAGATACGCCGTCTCCTTCTCGGGATGTGGCAGCACGAGCCTCTCAATCACGATCTCCCGCCAATTCTCCGAACCGACGTCGAGCCTGAACATGCGCCCGCCCCACGTCGCGGTCAGGAGAAAATCCGGTCCGGCAGCGAGCGCCCGATAGCGACAGAAGCCGTAGGGTGGATTTTCACACGGTTGTTCGGCGAGGCCTTTCATCAAAGTGCGCCAGGTGGCGCCGTGATCGCGCGAGACGCGTATCTCATTGCCACGCGGAGTGAGGAAAATGCCGAAGAGCTCACTCCGCCCCTGGACCTGGCACATCTCGAACGGCGGATCGTCCGCAAGCTTCCGCCAGGTACGGCCATTGTCGTCACTCACCATGAGGGCGACCTCGCGCTGCTGGCGGATGCCGGCGTCGGGCGAAGCCGCGTAGACGCGCCCCTTCACGGCGAGATCGAACCATATCTCGTTGAAGCTGCAGCCGTCGCCGCCTACCGCCTTCCAGCTCTCGCCGGCGTCCTCCGAGAGAAAGAGCCCGTCGTCATCGGCGCCGGCGATCAGACGATCAGGATTCTGCGGATCACGCCGCAGCACCTTGCCCGCCCACTTGCGGTCCACGCCCTCGCCGAAGAACCGCGCCTTCACCTTGCGTTGAAAACTGCGGCCGCCATCTCGCGATATGTAGATCCCTGCCGCCCGATCGTCCACGTGCCAGCCAGCCGCAAACACGAACTTCTCCGGATCGCGCGGATCGACCGACAGCGAACGAATGTGGTCGGCATTGCATGTACGCTGGTTGCAGTTCATGTTCTGGTGGAGTGGACGCCAATTCGCGCCCGCGTCGTCGCTGCGGTAGGGCCCGCCCACATCCACGTAGGTGTACCACACGTTAGGGCTGCTCGCCGCCACCTGAACGCCCTGAACGAATCCGCCGCCGTTGACCGGCAGTACCTGCCACGGAGACCCGGTCTGCGCGGCCACGGCAAACAGCAGCTGCAATATCATGTCTCCTGCGCTCCTTTCGTCTCTTTGGCGGCAACCCAGACTGATCCTACTTTGACGCAGACTTCGAATCGCCACCCTTCTCGAGCGGCATCGCGTACTCGCTCTTCGGCGCGAAGGCTGCAGAACGCACGTAGTCGACCATGCCGTCCAGCAGCGCCGCGCCCTCGGGGGTGTCGGAAAGTGCATCGAGACCGAAGGCCATCAGCGCCTTCCCCCTGCCGACCTTCGCCTGGCCAAGGTAGAGATAGCATGCGGTGCCGCCTTCGCCGACCGCAATCATATCATCCTTCCCAACACCGACGAACGGCAACTCTCGTCCATTCTTGAGAATGCGGAAGAAGAGCTCGTTCAGCACGCCCTCGTGCGGCAGCCCCCCAAGGGCGGGATGGGCGAGAAACGCCGTGCCCACCTGACTGCCCATCCACCACCAGCCGAGCTTTACGTTCGGCTCGCCACCGCACTGCGCAAACGCGACAACCTTCTGTCCGCGAGCGAGCGCGGCGCAAGCCAGCTCCGACCCATACGGCGCTATCACCACATCCGCCTCAGCCGCACGCGCCTCGGGCAGCGCATCCGCATAGCGGTTCTTGAACGCCGATGCAAACGCGTCCGCCACGGCGAGTTTTGGCTCGTGACGGACGGTACGCCGCGCGAAGAGCCAGAGGTCGTAGGAATTGTCCGACCACAGCCGCGAGGTCTGGTCTCGGAGGGCGACAACCAGGGATGCCTTCAGGTTCTGCTGCACGTCGGGAACGCGTATCTGCTTGGTGGCCCATTTCTGCACGCCTCCGAGCGGGAGGTTGCCGCACGGGCAAGTCCCCACGGCGAGCGTCTTCCCGCCTGCGACCAGTTTCCAGTCGAAACACGCCGACGCGATCGGCCCTTCGCCGTAGTTGGCAACAAGGAAATCGACATCGAACGTGTCGCCAGACTGGAACGTGCGCCGGTTCGGCTTCAGATCGCAGAAGACGCCTACTGGGCGGTTGAACACGCGGAAGTCGTCCGCCGAGTTCCCACGCGGCTTCTGTTCCCACAGCGGGTTGAAGAGTCCCTGGGCACTGTAGGTGCCGTTGTTCGCGACAACGACGTCGACGATCGTCCAGTAGCAGAACCCGTCGCAATGCGGATCGGTGCGGGCGCACTCGACACCGCGCTTCTGCCACACGCGCTGAAGCGCGTGCTGGGCGTCCTGCAGACGATCACCCCAGGCTAGGTCAAGGCCGAACTTCGCGAGCCATTCCCCACGTGCCGTGCGCGTGACCGGCGGCTGCCAGATGCCAGAGAAGCGCGGTTCGAGCCGGGAATCCAGCTTTGCGCCGAGGTTCATGTACTCGTGCGTGACGAAGGGACGATCGGGATTGAAATCTCCGCGTTTCCAGATGGTGATCGGGCCACCCAAGAAGTCGGAGCTCTCCGGCGGATTGATCTCGGGCATGTGGCAATCCTGGTTGATCTTGAGCCGATCGGGGTCCATCGCCTTCACGTACTTGTGCAGTGCCCGGTCGAGATCCGGACCGAACGTTCCCTCGTTACCCATCGAGTAGATGCCGAAGGAGGGATGGCGGCGATAGTTCTTCCACAGCTCGGTCACGTCGCGCACGGGGTCGAAGATCTGCCCCTCGGTAGGCTCGTCGTTGTAGTACGGCATCTCGGCCTCGATGATGATACCAAGCTCATCCGCCGCCTCGAAGTATTCCGGCAGTTCAGCGTGCGTATGGAGGCGCACGTAGTTGAAACCCGCCCGACGGGCGATCGCGAGATGCTTGCGGTGCGCCTCGACATCCGCTGGCGTGATACCGGTGAACGGATAGACATGGTCGTCGCCGAAGCCACGGAAGAAGAATGGCCGGCCGTTGAGGTAGAACTCCTTGCCGCGCACCTCGAACTTACGCACTCCAAAGCGCTCCTGTCGCGTCTGCAGCACCTTACCATCGGCGCTCACCAAATCCACCTTAGCCGTGTAGAGGTTAGGACTTTCCGGCGACCACGGACGGAAGTTCCGCAGGGGGACCTTCAAGGTGTAGGTTGAAGGTGTAGGTGTAGAGAGGAGAGGGCTCTCCTTTGTCTCACCCTCGACCGTCGCCCGCACTATGTTTCCGCTGCTCTCTTTTCCCTTGCCTTCAATCTCGACGTACACTTCCGCGAGATGGTTGTCAAAGTCGCCACGCACCCAGGCGTCGTCAATCCACGCATCCGCCGGCGTGGCCTCGAGCTCGACGTCGCGATAGAGTCCGCCCCAACGGTGCATGGCGCTGAGCAGTCCCTTCCGCGACGGTACGTCGTTGCGCACGATCGCCGCAACGGAAATGGTCGAACCGGGTTTCACAAGGTCGGTGACATCGTACTTGTAGGTACCGCAGAAGTTGTCCACGCACGCGACCGGCTTGCCGTCCACATAGAACCACCCCTGGCTCTTCGCGCCGCCTACCTTGAGCCAAATGCGCCGGCCCTGCCAGGCAGACGGCACCGCCACCGACTTGCGATAGATGCCGATGCCCTTATGGAGATGGCGAATCGGCTTGGGATTTTCGTCCACCTTCACGTTCCAGCTCTCGCTCATGGCGGGTTCGCCCACGCCCTGTGCCTCCCAACATCCGGGCACAAGGAGTTTCTGCGGCCACTCGCCCTTCTCCGTCAGAAGTTTCGTACCATTCCAGGCATTGTTGCGAACGAATTTGCCGTCGCGCGTCATGAACTCCCATTCGCCTCGCAGCGAGATCACGCTCGCCGCGTCCTGTCCGAGCACGGGATTCACCACTGCAGGGTGAGCCTTGCGCCCACCCCAGAGGTCCTGCCCCTTGACCTCGTTTAAATCAATGTCAAGTGCCAATGCGGCCAGCGTGGCTATTCCCGCCATGACCACCAAGGCTGCGGTAGCTTTCATTCTTCTCGTTTCCATGATTTGTATCCTTTCAGACGTTTGCGGCTAAAGCGCGGAATCTCACCTTCTCAGCACCAGGGCTGCAAAGACGATTATGACCATGCCGGCGATAGAGATACAATCCGACACCTGGCCGAAGAGCGCATATCCGAGAATCGCGGTGAAGAGAATGTTCGTGTAGTCGAAGACCGCAATCTCCCTCGGCGCGGCGTAACGGTAGGCAAGGGTTATTCCGAACTGTCCGATCGCCGCCCCCGCTCCGGCACCGGTCAGCACCAGGCATTGCGTCAGAGAAAGCGGCACGTACACTGCCATGGTGAACGGTATTGAGACGAAACACGAGAAGGCGCTGAACGTAAACACGATCAGCACTGGATCGACGCCCCTGCGGCCAAGCGAGCGCACGGCCGCATAGGCACCACCGGCCGCAATGCCGCCCAGCAACCCCATCGCCAGCGGGAACGAGGCATCGCCCGCGAAACCTGGGCGCGCCACCAGCAACGCGCCAAGGAAGGCTATCGCAACCGCCAGCAACTGGCGGAACGTTGCCCTCTCGCCAAGAAACAGAAAGGCGAAGACAATGGTGAAGAAGGGAGCGGTCTTGTTCAGAGTCTGTCCATCGGCAATCGGGATCTTTGAAAGCGCGTAGAAATTGGCGAATATCCCAATGGTCCCCATCACGCATCGCGACAGCAGTACCGTCCACGCCATGCCGCCGATCGAGAGCGACCGCGTCGGAGAGCGCGCGAAGGCCACGGCTGCGATGACGAAGGCGATGGCATTGCGGAAGAAGCTCTTCTCGAAGCATGGAATGGCCTGGCCGAAGTCGTCGCACCAGCGCACACATGCGGCCATGATGGCAAACCCCAGCGCGCTCGCCGTGATCGCCGCGACACCCTTCCAGTACCGGCCCATCATACATAGCCGTGCAGTTCGCGGTAGAGGGCGAGCGTCTGCTCGCACATCCTGGCGGTGGAGAAGTTCGCGCGCACCGAGGCCACCGCTGCCGAACGCACGGCATCGGCACGGTCCTGCGGCAGCGCCAGCACCTCGTCCAGTTTCGCCGCCAGCGCGGCGGAGTCACCCGGCGGCACCAGAAATCCGGTGCGCCCGTCGTCGACCGTCTCGCACGCGCCGCCATGCGCGGTGGCGACGACTAGTCTACCCATTGCCTGCGCCTCGGGGATGACGCGCCCGAACGCCTCGGGCTGGGAGGACGAAGCGCTCACCACGACGTCGCTGAGCGCGTACACCTTCTGGATTTCGCGGGTATGGTCGCGGAACACGACACGCACCGAATCGTCCAGTCGCGAGGCCAGCTCACGCAGACGGTCGGAATACTCGGTGCGGCCCTGGTCGGAGCCGAGGATGAGCAGACCGACCCTGCGGTTGCGCATCCGCGACACCGCCTCGATCAGCACCTTCTGTCCCTTCCAGGACGTAAGGCGCCCGGGGATCGTGATCACCGGCATTTCGGCCGGGAAGCCATACTGCTTCGTCTTCTTATCAAGTGCTTCCTGTGGAGTGACCGCGTCGGGTCGAAAGACATCGGTATCGGCCCCTCGGTGAATGCGCACCAGGCGCGAAGGATCGACGCCGTACGTCTCGAGCACGTGGCGCAGCACGTAGTCGGATACGCATATCGTACGCTCGCCCTCGAGCATCACGCGGTTGTACGGAATCTTCAGGAAGCGGGGGCTGGTACCGTAAACCCCGTGGAAGGTCGCAATCCAGGGAATGCCACACTCCCGCGAGGCCCACTTCACGCTCCACGCCGGCGCGCGAGAGCGTACGTGCATCAGCGTGTATCCGCCGTCTTTCGCTATCCTGGCGATGTCCTTGGCGTTGCTCGCGACCGCAAAGGGATTCTTTGTGTCGACGCCAAGGTTGTAGTGTTCGGCGCCAAAGTGCTTCAGCGCCTTTACAAGCGGACCACCTGCCGACACCACCCCGTTATGGATTCCGGCGTGCGAGAGCGCGTGCGCGATCTCCACGGTTCCGCGCTCCACGCCACCTTGCACGAGCGCCGGCAATATCTGAAGTATCTTCATCTGCTCTCCTTCTGCAGCTTTGCAAGTTCCTCTGCACTTGGAGTCTTGCGAAAATAGTTGTAGTTAAGCACCCAGCACGAGGGATGGCGCCTTATGATGCGCTCAAGGTCCTGCAGACACTTCTGCGTCACCCCCCTCACATCGCGCGCCTCCTCGGCTGTATGCTCGGCAATCATCTCGCAGCGCCAGCGGCCGTCGCGGAGCGGGCGGCTCCACGCCACGATTATCGCCGCCCTGGCCTTGGCGGCGAAACACGCCGGTGCCGCCGACACCGGCATCGGGCGCCCGAAGAACCATACCCAGATGCCACCGTTCTTCGGCTTTACCACCTGGTCCACCAGCAACCCCAGCGACCTGCCGGCTCTAATACCCTGCATGAGCGGACGGAACGCACCGTCGGCATGCACGATTTCCTGCCCAATCGACCGCCGCGCCCGCATCAGCAGTGACGTCATTCCCGCGCTGCCAATGTCCTTCGCCACCGACATCATCGAATGACCTTCGAGAAACGCCAGCTGCGAGAGGATCTCCCAGCATCCAAGATGCCCCGACACCGTCACGGCAGGACGGTTTCGCGCCAGGAACTCCCTGCTGGACGCATCCATCTCGCCAGCGGACTGCGCCCGCTCCCGCGCCTTGCGGCAGGTCCAGAACGCATACGCCACGGTACGCGCCATGTTGCGGTACGACCGGCGCATCACCACCAGCTCTCGCGCAGTGGGATCTTCCGGAGCATTCGCAACCGGATGGATGATGCGTAGATTGGCAAGGGCCAGGCGGCGCCCGCGCCGATCGAAGCGGAACATCACCGCCGATGCGAAATCCGCCACCTTCAGCAGGGACCCACGGGAAAGAAACGAGAACACCGCCAGCCCCAGACCAATGCCGAACCAGTCAAGTGGCCTACGCAGCATCCGCAGACGCCGCCGGTATCTTTTACGCAGCTTCATCTTCAGGGCATGATCATCATTTCGGGAAACGGGCCCGCTGAGCCACCGCCCTCGTTAACGCGGGCCAGCCACCAATCACAGGAAGTGCAGAACACCTCGAAGACACGGCGGAGCACTCCATCGGGCGCGTTGGCAGCAACCTCCTGCCATAGCATCAGCTCCTTGGCCCGGGGATCCCAGGCCAGCGTCGCCTCCTCCTTCAGCAGCCGTCCAGCACTGTAGCCGGCCAGTCGCTCCAGAGCGCCAGAACCCTCTTCGGGAGTGCAGATGGAGCGTTCGAACACGATGCGCTGGCCATCAAGCCGAACCCTCACATCGCCGCCATCAACCTTAAGCACCGCGCGCTCGCCGCTCACCGGATCGGGATATCCTATCGCAGCCGCCAGTCTAGTCAGAGCATCCATTCCATTGCCTCCTTCATGCCACAGTAGATTCAATTGTCCCCTCTGCCAGGCGCGTCACCAGACGGTCCCCGCTCCTAGCGTCGCACGCGCGCCGCAACGCCCTGCCAGAGGCGTCTAGCGTAACCGAGAAACCGCGGTTGAGCACCTGCTGGGGATCAAGCGCGGTCAACTTGCCGCTAAGGCCTGCCAACCGTGCCTCGGCCCGACGGATTGGCTCCTTCGCCGCGGTTCCAAGCGCCAGTGCCGCACGCTCCAGACGTAGCGAACAGCGCGTGGTGGCCTCGCGCGCGGAAGGCGCCAGCATGGCCGACACCCGGTCGAGACGCGAGCGAAAACGCTCCAGTGCGCCGGATGGAGCACGCGCCAGACGAAGTGAAAGATAGTCAAGGGTCTGCACATCGCCCTCGAAACGGCCACGCAGGGCACGGACAAGGCGCTCACCCAGATCGGCAAGCTTCTTCGCCAGATCCGCCTTCACGCACACGACCCGCTCCGCGGCAATCGACGGCGTTCCGGCACGGAGGTCGGCCACGTAGTCGCAGAGCGTCACATCGCTTTCGTGCCCGACCGCGGAGATGATGGGGATGCGCGAAGACGCAACCGCCATCACGACCGGCTCTTCGTTGAACGCCCACAGATCCTCCACCGAGCCGCCGCCACGGCCGACGATTATCACATCGGGAACCCACAGCGGATCGTGGTTGACCAGCTCGCCATTGAAGAAGCGCACTCCCGCCACTATCTCCTCGGCCGCCCCGTCGCCCTGCACCTTGACCGGATAGAGACGAATGCCCACACCGGGAAACCGACGCGTGAGCACATCGCACATGTCATGGATCACCGCGCCCGATCCGGAGGTGACGACGCCGATGCGGCGAGGGAGAAACGGCAGGGGACGGCGCAGATTAGGATTGTCGAGCTTGTCTAGTCCTTCGGCGGCGATCTTCGCCTTGAGCGCGTTGAAGGCAGCCATCTTCTCGCCGTGGCCGGCGATGCGCACGGTCGACACCTTGAAGGAATATCCGCCACGGCTCATATTGAGATCGAGTTCACCCTGCACCTGGACCTTGAGTCCGTTCACGGCCTCGTCTCCACTCGCCAGCACCTCTCGGAACTCGCGTTGGCAGCGTCCCTCGTTAAAGCCGAAGAGCACGCAGCTGATCTGGGCGTCCACCCCCTTCTCGCTGCCCTTGAGCGTGAAGTAGCGGTGACCTGAGGCATAGCGGCGATTGCCGGATATCTCCCCCTCGATCCACACACCCGCCAGCTTGACATTGTTCGCCAGCAGGTTTTTCCGGATCGACCGGGTCAGCGCCACGACGCCGAATATCCTCTCGCCTTCACCCATTGGCAGAATCCAATCAGGTGAAACCGAGCACGTCGCGCATGTCGTATTTGCCCGGCACCCTACCGAGCGCCCAGCGCGCGGCCCGCAGCGCTCCGGCGGCAAAGGCCTCGCGTCCCTGCGCCTTGTGCGTTATCTCCACCCGCTCGACATCCCCGGCAAACATGACGGTATGATCACCAACCACGGAACCACCACGCAGGGCGTGAAGCGCAATCTCGCCGCGCGGGCGCTCGCCGACCAACCCCTCGCGGCCATAGCAGGCCTTGTCCGCCAGCTTCACACCGCGGCCATCGGCGGCGGCGTTGGCGAGCATCAGCGCCGTGCCCGAAGGAGCGTCCTTCTTGTGGCGATGGTGCATTTCCACGACCTCGATGTCGTATTCGTCGCCGAGCACGGCGGCGGCGCGGCGCACCAAATCCAGCAGCAGATTGACGCCCAGGGAGTAGTTCGCCGCCTGCACCACGGGAATCCTCGCGGCGGCGGCATCCACCCTTGCCTGCTCCTCGGCGGTCAGACCGGTGGTGCCAATAACGTATGCGATTCCGGCGGCGGCCGCCTTCTCCACGTTCGGCGCCACCGCGCTGTGAAACGAGAAGTCGATCACGGCCTCGGTGTCGGCAGGCCACTCGCGGGCATAGCCATCGGCAACGTCCACGCCGGCGCACTGATCAAACGCGGGATCCTCACCAGCCAGTTTTACGAGCATACGGCCCATCCGGCCGGCCGCGCCCAGAATTGCGATCCTCATAGTGTCTCCTTTGCGGTTTGGAAGTTGGAAATTTACGGGGCGGAGTGGTTGCGAAGTCGGCGTGACGAGTTGGCATGGGGCGGGGGGGCTCGAACACCAGCGCCCGCTCCTCGGGCGTAAGATCTCGCCACTGACCTGGCGCGAGCGACTCGTCGAGTCGCAATGCCCCCACCGCAACACGCTTGAGCGACAGCACCACCAGATGGGCCGCGCTGCACATGTAGCGGATCTGCCGCTTGCGGCCCTCTCGCAGACGGAACACCAGGACGTGCACGTTGTCGCGGCCTTCGCGCACCAGCTCCACCGGCACCGGACGCGTCATGTAACCATCGGGCATCCGAACCGAACCTCGGAGCGTCGCCAGCTTGTCCTCGCTCCAGCGGCCGGCGGCGCGGACCACGTACGTCTTCTCGTGCTCGAAGCGCGGGTGCGTGAGCTTGAGGGTGAAGTCGCCGTCGTTGGACAGTAGCAGCATCCCCTCGCTGTCCTTGTCCAGACGCCCCACCGGCACCAAGCGCTCGCCGATGCCGCAGATCAGCTCGGCAACCGTGCGGCCACCGAAGGGATCATCCATGGTGGACAGCACGCCGGCCGGCTTGTACATCATTATGGTGCGCTTCGCTTCCGGCGCGGTACCCAGCGGACGGCCGTCAACCGATATCCGCACCGCCGCAGGATCGAACCGCGCGCCCGGCTCGGTGACTATTCGTCCGTCAACGCTTACCTGGCCCGCTGCGATAATTTCCGCCGCATGCCGACGACTGGCCACCCCTCGATGACTGAGGATGTTCTGGAGACGCTCCTCCATCGTGGCGCCGTCACTCTACCGAGCGGTATTTCTCCACCGCCCTGCGCCAGCCGTCGGTGCCGGCATAGCCGCAGCTCTTGAACTCGGGGCAGAACCCGCGGTAGACGCAGTCGGGGACGCAGCAGGAGGCGAGCTCCGGCTCCTGCTCGGCGATGGCGTCAACCACCAGCTTCCAGGCGGCCCTGGTCTCGGGACTCGCCTGCGAGCAGAGACGGCGGCGGGAGATGAACATCACCTCGGCGGCATTCGCGAGGCACTCGTGCTCGACCGGCGCGTCCTGCTGCTTCACGGTACGATCCTCGCCAGTGCGGTCGGTGCGCTGAGTCGAGACGAAATGCTCGATGCCGTACTTGTGACGGACGAAATGGACGCTCACCCAGTAGGGAAGATCGACCCACTTCCAGCTAACGAACAGCTTCCGGATCGGGGAGTGTTCGGCGAGCAGGATGCGCTTCTTCCACTTTGATGTCGGCTCTTTGGTGCCCTCAGGCATGCGGATCGTGGTGCGGGCGGCATCAGCCACCTCGCGCCACGAACCGAGAACCTTCAGAAACCTCAACGACGGCTTGAACCCCATTTCACACCCGCCTTTCAGTTCAGATGCTCCACCCCTTGATTCCAAGGGCACGGCAGATCTCGGATACAAGAATCGCGATCACCAGTATCGGTGCGAACCATTTGACCATGACCACGTAGAGCGACTTAGCCTTGAAGGTGTTGCCCTCGGCGCAGCACTCGTCGATCACCGCCTTCGGCGTGAGAACCCAGCCCACAAAGACGCAGGTGGCGGCCGCGACGATCGGCATCAGCACGGAGTTCGTGATGAAATCGAAGAAGTCAAGGAACTGCATCGCGTGACTGCCCCAGCCGATCTTGACATCCGCCCACGGACCATAGCCGACCGCGGAGAACGTGGCGAGGAACATGATCAGGGCCGTCGTGAAGAACGTCGCCGGCTTGCGCTCGATGTGCAGCAGATCGCAGACCGAGGCGACGCACGCCTCGAAAAGCGAGATGGCCGATGTGGCCGCCGCGAAGAGGACGAGCACGAAGAACATCAGGCCGAGCCAGGGGCCAAACGATCCGAGCGTCGCGAACACTTTTGGCAGCGTGATGAACATAAGGCCGGGGCCGGCGTTCATCGCGCCCTTCACCGCAGCCTTCGTCGCCGCAGCCGTATCGCCGCCGTGTTCGGCGATGAGCTCTGGCGTCACGCCGGTCTTGACCGCGAACATGTAGACGACGGGGATGATCATGAGACCTGCGACAACCGCAATCAGCGTATCGAAGATCTCGATCCGGCGCACGCACTTCTCGATGCTGTCCTGCCTACGCATGTAGCTGCCGTAGGTGATCATGATGCCCATGGCGAGGGATAGCGAGTAGAACATCTGCCCCATGGCGCCGAGAATCGTCTTGCCGAGAAGCGCCGGAGAGAAGGAGCCAGCGGAATCACGCAGACAGTCCAGGTTGGGGAGGAGGTAGTACTTGAGACCATCGCCCGTTCCAGGCAGGCACACGACGTAGATCGAGATGGCAATGGCCATCAGGAAGAGAATCGGCATCATCACTAGGTTGGAGCGCTCGATGCCGTTCTTGACGCCGAGCACGATCACGCCCGCACACGCCAGGACGAAGATCATGCCGTAGCCGAACGGCGCGAAGGGAGCCGAGATGAAGCCGGTAAAGTACTTTGCCGACTCAGCGGCAGCCTCGCCCATCGGAGCGGCGCCGGTAAACGCCATCTGCGCATAGGCGGTGAGATACTTGAGCACCCAGCCGCCGATCACGCAGTAGTAGGGCGTGATGAGGAGCGGGATGATCGTGCCGAGCAGTCCGATGAAGGCCCAGCCGCCATGAAGCCGAGAGTAGGCGGTGAGCTGGCTCTGCTGCGTCTTGCGGCCAATCGATATCTCGGTGAGCATCAGCGTGAAGCCGAGCGTCACGACAAGGCAGAAATACACGACGAGGAAGGTTCCGCCGCCATACTGGGCTGCAAGATAGGGGAACCTCCAGAGGTTCCCCAATCCGATTGCGCTCGCGGCCGCGGCCAGCACGAAGGCGAGCTGGCCGGACCACGACGCTCTTTTCTTCTGGCCGTCCATTAGAAGTCGTAGTAGACGGTGAACTGGAAGCGATGATCGTCGGCATCGTCACCAAACGCCTCATCGTACTTCGTGGTCAGATACGCATACTCAAGACCGAAGTGGAGATTCGCGTTGAACTGATAGAAGGCATCGACGTAGGCACGGTCGTTGTAGAGGCGGCCCGACTCGTAGCGTGCCTTGCTGTCAGTGGGATCGTCGAAGCCATAGCCGACGGCGAACGCCCAGGTGTCGTTCAGATCGTAGCGCAGATCGGCGAAGCCACCGACCGTCGAGACCTCGCGGCCCTTGCGGGTGGGATCGCGGAAGGCGACCTTCTGGCCAACACCGGCCTGGACGCCACCGAGGTTCTCACCGGCGAAGAGCTGACCGCAGAGCGTGAACTTGCCGAAGGGCAGAGAGCCGGCGATCATGATCATGTCGCTGTCGTACTCGTCGCTCTTGCCGAGGAATGCCTCTTCGTCGGCGTCGTAGCGGCGGGACTTGTCGCGGCCGTACTGGCCACCGATGCCGACGAGCCAGCGCTTGTCGTTGTCATCCTCCCAGGCCGCCTTGTGGTCATAGACCACCGCGCCCTCGAGCAGGCACCAGCCGCTCTGCTCGTTGTCCTGCGTGCCGTCGCCATCGCGGTCACCGCCCATGCCGGGGCCGTTCTTGACGAGACCGGCGCGGATTTCGAGCGAGGAGTCTTCCCAATCCCACTTCTTGGCCACGCGGATCTGCGGGCTGCGGCGATAGGGATAACCGGTGTTCTCCATCCAGGCACCGTCGATTTCGCTCGGGCTGACCATCTTCCACAGATGCCAGGTCTGGCCGAAGAGGAACTGCCAGCCGTCCTCATGCGTGAGTTCCCAGTAGAGGTGGCGCACGTGGAAGTCGGTATGGTTGGCATCGTCGCCGGCGAGGTCGAACTCGAACTTGCCGCCGGTCTTCCACCCGTTGTAGGACTCGGGCGAGAAGAGCTTGAAGCCAAGGATCGAGTCATTGACGCTAAGCGTGGACGTGTGGTCGCCATTGTGGTTCTTCACGTTCCGGTTGCTGCGCGGGCGCACATAGTCGGTATACATCGGAAGGTCCGTGCCGGCCGTGTTGTGCACGCCCTCGAGCACGAGGTAGCCATACGGCTCGAACTGCAGACCCGACTCGGTGAGCGGGTTGAAGATGCCGGCTGTCGCGTCCGCAAGATAGAACTTGCGGCCATCAGCCATCGTCCAGATCCGGCCAGTTCCATTCGTCTCGGTGCCTTCACCGGGCGTGATCGCGCGGGAGCCAGCTGGGGCGGCGGCGACCTGGTCGACCTTGGCGGCAGTCGCGGACTGCTTGCCCTCGAGTTCGGCGATACGCTTTGCCTGAGCTTCAATCTTCGCGTTCTGCTGCTCAATGAGCGCCTTCAGCGCCTGGAGATCAGCCTGCGTGACTGCATCAGTGGGCGCGGCCTCAACCGCCGCGCTAAGCGCAAGAGCGAAGCCGATTGCTATCAGTGGTTTTTTCATAGTCTTATTCCTGATTCAAGAGAATTGGCAATATTATATCAAAAAATCGTCTATTAAACAAGACTACGAACGATTTTTTGTGTTGCTGTGTAGTAACCCGGTGCCTTCGACTGAGTAGCTTTGTACACTCCGCACGCAACACCAAGCACTCAATGCCGCCCGGTCTCAACCATTGCCGAGGCTACGATGAAGAGAGTGCCGAGCCACTGCAGGGCCGTGGCCGACTCCTGCAGGAACACAATCGCGAGCGCCACAGCAACCACAGGGGTGAAGTAGGCGCTTATGCCCAGCACCGACATCGGCAGGAACTTCTGGGCGGCGTTCCAGGTCCAGAACGGCAGCAGCGTCGAGACAACGCCCAACACTACAACCAATAGCCATCCATTCACCGTGGACGGCCATACCGACGAAGTGAACGGGAGAGCAATCCCGACCACCACCATCCCCAAAAGCATCGTCCAGGTGGTGAAGACCGAGGATCCAAGCCGCCTTATGGGATCGCGTCCGTATACGGTATACACGCCCCAGGTCGCCGCCGCCAGCAGAACATAGACATCCCCCATCGTATACGCCTCAAGCGCAATCCCGCCGGCATGGACAATCTGCACCACCAGCAGCGCACCGACGAATCCGCACGCAAGACCAATCAGTTCCCTGCCCTCCACGCGCCGCGCCTTCAGGGCCGCGACCGTAAATATCATCAGCGGCGTCAAGGCGTCCGCCATAGAGGCGTTCGCGGCGCTTACCCGTGCACAGCCCATAAAAACACACCACGCCATTACGCAGGTGCCGACAGGTCCCAGCCAGCACATTCTAATCCAGTCGCCGCGGCAGGGAGCGAACAGCCGGCGCCGCCCAGCGGCAGTGGACGCGCCCACCAGTAGCATCACCGTGCCCGCGATCGCGAACCGCAGGAACGAAAGCACCTCGGGCGACACCCCGCATTCCTTCGTCAGCGCAGCGCCGACTATGAACGTGGAGGCGAAACCAGCCACCGAAAGTGCGGCCAGAACAAGACCAGCCAGATACCGCTTCATCTATCAGCGGCTCTCGTGGAACGATTCGAGTATCTTCGCCACGAGCGCATCGAGCCGCCGGCGACGGAACTCGCCGAAGAGCGGCAGGCGAAGCGGGGCGTTGCGGACAATCTCGGCGGTGTCCTCGCGAACCTGCATCCACGCCTGGCGGATGTCACTGTGGGTGCCAACGGCCAGCTCGCGGCGGTATTCGCGCTCAAATATCTCGTCGACGCGGCGGGCGAGGACCAGCCGCATCAGGCGCACCGATGCGCGCGCAAGCGCGTAGGCGCAGAAACCGCCGAGCGCAACGGCAAGACCAGCACCGGCGAAGGAGACGACATCTCCCCTCCCGGCAAGCGCCATACGCACCAGGAATCCGATCGAGCCGATCACCACGAAGGTGCCGCCGGCAAATGCGGAGCGGAATCCAAACAGCCGCCGCGCCGCGTTGTTGACCACGCGCATGCGAACGGAGAGGCCGAGAAAGTCCGCGTGGAACTGCGAGAAGATGTTATCCATGCGACGGGCCGCGGCGTCATGAAGCACCCCCAGGAAATCGGCTCGGTGCCGATTGAAGTCGGCGAGGTCGAAGCCGCCTTCCACACGCTCGCGCTCATTGCCGGAATAGACGGTCCAAAGCTGCGGCAGATCCTTCGTATGGAGCACCCGCGCGAGGTTCCAGCACACCGTGCCGTAGGTGCGGGCAAAATCATAAAGCGACGAAAACGCATCGCACTTGTTGAGCAGCACCTTCAGCTTGAACTCGACGCCGGCCAGACACTTGGAGAATACGCTCACCGTCTCGCCGGTGGTGCCGGGCTTATCCGGATCGAGCAGGAAGAACACCATATCGCAGATTTCCGCAAGCTGGCGTACCACGCCGCCGAAGTCGTATGTTCGGCTGACGGTACCTTCGGCCGAGTCGATCATGCCGGGGCTGTCGATCAGCGTGACCGTCTTCAGAAGTTCGCGGTTGCGCACCTTGAGCCGCAGATGCTGGAGGAACGTGCTGCCGAACGACTCCAGCGGCTGGAATTCGCCTGGCAGACGCGACAGCGCAGCCGGACCGCATACATCCTCCTCGGTTTCGCCATACACGATCACGGTAAAGCCGTCATCCGTGGGCGCAAGCCCCACATCCTGCACTGGCACACCGCCAAGCACCCAGTTGATCAGAGAAGACTTGCCGGAGGAGTGATTGCCCAGAAAGACCATGCACGGCGCGCCACCGCAAGTCACCGAAGAGCGCCTGAAATGATAGTAGTACTGGGCCGCAAGCGGATTGAAGCGGCTATATGCGGCATCAACCAGCCGCTCGAATGTCTTCTGTCTCTCGTCCATACACTATCTCCTCTAGGCAATTTCCCCTAATTATACCATCTTCCCCACCCGAAAGCAAGCTAGCAGGTAATCTGGCAAAAACCTACCGAAAGAACGCCCGTTGAAACTGTAGACGGCATCGCCATTGAGCGTCGGCTGCCACGACTCCCAGAAGGTCGTCGCCCCCCGGTCGAGCATGCCGCCCCAGACACTCTCATGACGCCGCGCGACCTCCTCGCGATGGCCATGCTCTCTATCGCACTCATCCAGGTCGTCCCGACCTCTGGCATCTCGTCCTTCGCGAGCCCTTCGGCGATCCGCACGCACTCGTCCTTCTCCGCGACGCCCGCCACCTTCGTCAGGGCCGCGTACTGGAGGATGTTGAGCGGCGTCGTCCACGGGCCAAGGTCAGAATTGCCGCCGACACCATGGTCGATGAAGAGCCATGCGTTCGTCCCGCGGATGAAACCGTCCGCATCAGCGAGTCGGTCCGCCGACGAATGGATGGCCAACGGCTGCGCGCGAAAGCGCGGGCGCGGTCAAGTTCCCACACCGACCATATCTCGGGCGGATAGCTCCACGCCTTCGGCATGGGAGAACCACAAAACCCTGCGGTCGCAACCGCCAGCGTCATCGCCGCCAATACCAATTTGTGCCCATCTGTCATGCGGCAATCAACCCTTTCACATACCTGAATCACTTGATAATCACGGAGGAACCCGCCGTTTTATGAACCCAAAGTTTTCCGCTGCGGACGCGCACCTCCAGCTCCTTTCTCGCCTCGCCGTCCACGTAGACGGTCCAGCTCTTGAGATTGTCCGCGCCAATGACCGAGCCAACGTCGTAAAGCTCGATCCAGCGATCGAGCACGTCCGTCGCGTTCACAAGCCAGATCTCGCCGTTCGCCGCAGGCGCGAACTTGGTGATCGCACCCGCGCCCGCCACGACATCGGCCTCCAACTTGGCGATGGAAACATTCGCGTCTGGAATCGCGTCGAGGTCGAGAATCGCGTCCTTGGCAACGGTCACCGTCCCTTCGGGGCGGAACGTCCACCCCGCCGACTTCTGGTTGAAAAGGAAGAGATTGCCGCCGTTGTACCAATAGCCCCTCTTCGTCCCTTCCGGATCGAAGTCGGTGCGATCGTCAAGCTTTTCCCACGTGATGCCGTCCGCCGAGGCCTCCACTGTCCACGAGACCAGGTGACACGTGCCGCCATTCACGTTCGCCGCCACCGACAACAGATAACCGCCCACCGTCTTCGTGGAGGGATCATTTAGCCGCAGGGTGATCGTCTCCCAGGTGGACGGCACGTCGGGATCGGGCCGGTCGTTCGAGAACACGCAGGAATAGTACCATTCGTAGGAATTATCGTAGAACGGACGCCCGAGATTGCTCGGCGCTCCCCACACCGCGCCACCGGCGTAATCGGAAGAAGTATACCCCTTGCCCGCCGTCCACTGTCCGGCCGCAAGGTCCTTCGGATCCGTCCCCACCGCCGCAGAAGATCCCCACTGCTGCAACGAAGGTCCCGCGCTGCCCTTCGTCTGGTCGGTGCCCGCGAGATCCGCCGTCGTCAACCACCAGCGCCCGAGACCGGCCTGCATCGTCGAATAGGTGTCGTCATTCTTCGACTTGCGCGAGAACGGTCCCAACGTCTTGCGGATGGTCAGCCGCCAGAAGGCATAGTGGCTCGTGTCGACGGCGCCGCCGAAACGAAGACGGCCCTCCTGCACGTCCACGCGGCCCAGCGTCGCACCCGTGTCAAAGCAGGTGAACGTATCGGTGTTTCTCTTCACGATGTTGAGCGACGTCGGCGCCAATCCCTGCGGCGCGTACCCGTAGTCCATCACGTCGAAGCGCGTCCACTTCGATGGCATTGTCGATGTGTCGATCATCTGCTCGTAAACGCAGTCATCATTGACGATTCTTCCGTTGTTGGCGAAGACGAGCGTACCACCGCGATTGACGACCTTGCCGACCGTCAGGGCCGCGCCGTCCACTTTCAATGTGGCACCCGGCGCAATCTCAACCGTCGAAAGCGCATGCGTGCCCTTGACAACGAACGTACCGGCCGTGGCGCGAAGCCGCGTATAGTCGCCGCTGTTGATCGTGAGCGAGCCCGTGCCGATCTTCTCCAAAACGACATTACCACGAAACCGTGCGTATTTGAGTGTGTAGTCGTTGTTGAGACCTCCGAACTGAAGGACGCCCTCGGCCGTCTCGGATGAGTTGGTGATGTAGCTGCACTGCTCCGACGCCCATTCCTCGTAGACGAGGCCGTTCACCTGCGCCGTGTGGCCATTGAGGTCGATGTACTTCGGCTGCGCCTGGTTGGATGAGCGGAAGGCGATGACGCCCGTGTTCGGGCCGTGCGGCAGCGCCTGGTCACAGCCGACGACCAAGGTGAAGTTGTCCTTGATGACCGTATTGCCCTTGTGTCCCCACGTCGCCCGGTCCGGCCCCATGAGGAAGAAGATATGAGCGCTGCCACCGCCGCCATAGCCGATCATCAGCTCGCCGTCACCCGTAGTCTCAAACTCGCCTTCTCCGGCATTGAAGTTTACCCACGGCTGCTTGTCGCCTTGATTGAGGCCGATGTTCAAGGCGGCACCATCAATGGACGCAAGCACCACCTTCGACTGCGGCCCGACGCAGAAAAGGTCACGCACCGTCCCCGTCGTACACTTCGCCACGAAGAGATTACCGCCCGCAATCGAAACTCGTGCGGGAGTGGCGTTCGTGATGTAATGGCACGCGCAGAAGGAACCTCCGGAAACGCACAGGTAGTCGATGTAGCCGGAATCATCCGCCTCGGCGCTCGGCCAGACGGCGAGCCAGTTACAATAGTTCGCGGCCGAATCCGACGCACCGGCGCAGACGATGTGCCCTCGGCCGCCGCTCTTGCCGATGTGAATGTAATTCTTATTGTTGTCCTCGGTGTAGTAGAAGTTGATAATACCCGTCCCCTTGGCCGAAAGCGTCGCGTTCTTACCGGTCTCGCCCGGCAGGTAGATCGCCCCGGCCCACGGGATATACAGCTGTCCACCATCGACAATCTCCAGGTCGGCATTGATCGTCAACGGATTCCAGTTGCTGGAATCAGACTGCGTCGAATCCAGCGTGGTCGGCTCGGAGATGGTCGTCGCCGCCGCCTGAGCACACCAGACAGCACACACAGCCACAATTGTCATTGTGCAAAGATGCGTCAACATTCTCTTTGAAGACATTTGAACCTCCTTGTCTATTTTCCGTATCACTACTATCCCATAGACATGGTGAACCGTTCACCGTGTCGATGTTGCGCATTATACCAAATCCAACCGCCTCGCGTCAATACTAAAATTCGCGATAATTGCACAGAACAACTACCCCCCCCCTAATTTTACATCGTTTTGCTGACATGCCATTCAGAAAAAGTGTCACCCTGGACCCGCCCATGGTGTATAATGTGTGCTTTCTAACCACTACACAAGGACACGCATGAGTCAGAAGAAGTCCAAGGCGACAAGGAGAAGTATATCAGTTCTGAAGCAGATTGTCACGGAAATTCTTCCGGGATGGAA